>JBJEJD010000079.1:0-17217 GCA_051877705.1 Coprococcus sp.
CTTCCAGTAAGGCGAATGTGAATGAAGATGTACTGGCCTATGAACCGCTGATTGAGAAGTATGCAGAGGAATATGGCGTCTCTTCCTATGTGGCTGTTATTGAAGCGATGGTACAGCAGGAGAGCAGCGGCCAGGGAACAGATGTGATGCAGTGTTCGGAGTGCTATTATAATACGGAATATGAGCAGTCACCGGGAAGTATCAGGGATCCTGAGTATTCTATCAAGACAGGTATTCATTATTTTGCTGATTGTCTTGAACTGGCAGGATGCCGGGGACCGGGCGACACAGAACGGCTGAAGCTGGCCCTTCAGGGATACAATTACGGACATAATTATATCAGCTGGGCCATTGAGCGGGACGGCGGTTACACAGAAGAAGGTGCACAGGCATTTTCAGACATGATGAAAGAGAATCTTGGATGGACAGTCTATGGAGACCCGTCCTATCCGGAGCACGTATTAAGATATTATGATTAAAGGAAGGATGAGCGATATGAGCAAATATTTAGTTGTTATTGATATGCAGAATGATTTTATTGACGGAGCGCTTGGAACGAAGGAGGCTCAGGCTATTTTGCCGAAGGTCATTGAGAAGGTGAATGCTTTCAAGGGGCCTGTTATGTTTACGAGGGATACCCATGAGGAGAATTATCTTGAGACGCAGGAGGGGAAGAATCTTCCTGTTGAACATTGTATCCGCGGTTCAAAGGGATGGGAGATTCAGGAGACATTGAATGATTATGCGATTAAAAATCATTGTCTGATTTTTGATAAACCGACCTTCGGTTCTACGGGTCTGGCAGGATGTGTCAGCGGTATTGCGAGGATGGCTCCGATTGATGAGATTGAGCTGGTGGGTCTCTGTACGGATATCTGTGTGATTTCCAATGCACTTCTGCTGAAAGCGGCGCTGCCTGATACAGAGATTATTGTGGATGCTTCCTGCTGTGCCGGTGTGACACCTGAGAGCCACAGGAATGCTCTGGCTGCCATGAAGATGTGTCAGGTAACGATTCTCGGTGAATAGGGGGTCCTATGCGAAAATCGAATAATCACCGGATATTGATCCTGTTTTTACTGGCAGTTGTTGTGATTGCAGTGATCGGACATTTTATTTTACGGCCGGACAGGAATGCGTCGCTCAAGATCATTTACACCGGTGATCTTCAGGGACATGCGGCTTACACTGCCGGTAAATATGCGGGGTATGAGAAGATCGCAGCTCTGGCAGAGAAGATGTCTTCGGATGGGAGCCAGGTCCTGCTGCTGGATGCCGGCAATTGTCTGGGAGGCAGCGAGGCGGCAGAGATTGATGATGGCAGTTCCATGATCACTTTGATGAATGCGGTTGGTTATGATGCCATGGCGCCGGGGCCGATGGATTTTATTTATGGATCATCAACGCTGTCTTCGCTGAGAGCGGAAGCCGGATTTCCTTTTCTTGCGGCCAATATCAAGAAGGCCGATGGCAGCAATGTTTTTGAGGATTATAAAATATTGAATATTGACGGTGTTCGTATCGGTGTTGTTGGTGTGTCCATGGGTCTCAGTCAGATACAGGCGTCCAGAGACAGTCTGACAGTCCAGGATCCCGTTGAAACGGTGAAGGAAGTCATGGATAAGATTTATGGCAATACAGATGCTATTATTGTGCTGGCTTATACAGGCAGTAAGGAGGTTACGGAAGCTCTGGCAGGAATTGACGGTGTCAGTATGGTCATTGAAAGCGGCGCTTCTGAAGCCTATTCATCGAAAACAGGTGATGGAACTGTCATTGCCAGTGCGGGGCAGAAGGGCAGTGTGATCGGCATAGCCAGTCTTGATATCAGCCGTGATGGAGCCGTTATTGAGAACAGTTTTTATAAGCCGGCCATGTATGACAGTCTGACTTCCAGCGACAGGGTGGTCAGAGCGCTTGAGACAGCTGACGGGAATAAGGCAGCGGCTGAGGCAATGCAGGTGGGCAGTGTTTATCTGAAGAATGAAGAAACAGCAGATCCGGAACAGACCGGGAAAAAGGAGACGGGCATAGGCAATCTGACAGCAGATGCCATGCTGGACGCGGCTTCCGGAGATGGTGCCGATATCGCCTGGATCAGGGATCGGTCCATACAGGGTACACTGACGACCGGAAGTGTGACCCGCGGTCAGATTGACGCACTTTTTGACGATAATATTTATCTTGTGGTCTGTAAGATGACCGGCGGTGAGATACGTTCGGCTCTGGAGGACAGCTTCAGCAATTATCCGGAAGCGGAGGATTTCCTGCAGGTGGCAGGCATGTCCTTTACATATGATGCTTCAACGGAAATAGGGAGTCATTTGTCGGATATACTGGTGGGAGGCCATACCCTTGATGATGCCAGAACCTATATTGTGGCCATGACCAATTCGCTGGCCGATGAGCTCGGCTATACTTCTGAAGCATCAGGACGTATCACCAGTTACCGGACCATGGCATCTGTTTTAAGTAATTATATACAGAAACAGTCCTTATCCAATGTGCAGTCTCAGACAACGGAGACCGGAGATGGGGAAGATGAGGACGGATCTGTTTCAGAGACAGAAGAAACAAAGAGAGTGAACATCGTTGAATAAGATTCCACATTCTGTACATGCTATCTGCAAAGGAGTGTGACAGTATGCAGGATCAGGAAAAGCAGCAGTCTGACCGTCAGGAGGCCAATGAACAGGTCAGAGAATATGGTCAGGTGGTGTTGAAGGAAAACAGCAGCAGGCATCAGATATATCTGCTGTCTATTATTGGTGAGATCGAGGGCCATGAGCATTCGCCGTCCAATGTGAAAACGACAAAATATGAGCATGTGCTGCCGCAGCTGGCCATGGCTGAGGATAATTGTGATATTGACGGCATTCTTGTACTGCTCAACACCTTGGGCGGAGATGTGGAGGCCGGGCTGGCCATTGCGGAAATGATTGCTTCCAGCAGCAAGCCAACGGTTTCACTTGTCCTTGGAGGCAGTCATTCCATCGGTGTTCCGCTGGCTGTATCGACCGATTATTCATTCATCGTTCCGAGCGGAACCATGATCATTCATCCTGTGCGCATGAATGGCATGGTCATCGGTGTGATACAGACCTATGAATATTTTGAACGGATACAGGAGAGAATACTTAATTTTATTGTCAGGAATTCTCATATTGAAAAGAACCGTTTAAAAGAGCTGATGCTGGATACAAGCAAGCTGGCAAAAGATGTGGGCACTGTGCTGGATGGAGAAGAAACGGTTGCAGCCGGCCTCATTGATGCCATTGGCGGCATCAGCGATGCCCTTTGTAAATTAAATGAAATGATCGATGATTTTAAAATTCGCTCTTGTTAAAGAGAGAAATATGTAGTAAAATGCAAATAGCATGCAGGAGGTTGTTGCGTACGACAGGCAGCAATCTCTTTTTTATGTAGCAGGATTCGGAATACATAAGAATGCGAATGGTTTGGAGGAATTTTATATGAGTTTACTGCAGTCGATTTTCATGGGAGTTTTACAGGGACTGACGGAATTTTTACCTGTCAGCAGTTCGGGACATCTGGCATTATTTAAGAATATTTTTAATATTAATACAGAGACAGGCTTATTATTTGATACGATGCTGCATCTGGGAACGCTGGTGGCAGTATGTATTATTTACTGGAAGGACGTCTGGAATCTTATTGTTGCCGGCGTTCAGCTGCTTGGAGGCCTTATATCCAATTTCCGTACATTCCTTGAGAACCGCAAGGGAGGCAATGTGCCATATAAGCGCCTGATTGACAATGCCTACAAGAAATTTGTCGTTCTGATTCTGGTTACAACGATTCCTACAGGTATCATGGGTATTGCATTCAGCTCTCTGATCGAGAAGGCATCACAGACACTGCTCGTTCCGGGTATATGCCTTGTCATTACGGCTATTCTCCTGTTGATCGCGGATACGCGTCCTGCAGGCAAGAAGAAGGTCAAGAAGACAAGCTATGCCAATGCGGCGGTCATCGGTGTTGCCCAGGGTTTTGCAACATTTCCGGGACTTTCCCGTTCAGGAACCACCATTACAACCTGTCTGCTGCTTGGATTTGACCGGGCTTTTGCTGTGAAGTATTCTTTTATTGCTTCTATTCCGGCTATTCTTGGAGCCAATATTCTGGAACTCAGGCATCTTGATGCGGCAGCTCTGGTCGGTGCCAATATCGGATATTATTTTATTGGCATGGTGATTGCAGGCGTTGTTGGTTTTATCTGCATCAAGATTATGATCTATGTTGTTCGTTCCAATAAGTTCCAGTATTTTGCATATTACTGCGCAATTATTGGTATCGTGGCAATTATTGCATATTTCGTTAAGGGCTGATACACGGGATTAAGTTTTTGAATATGATTTCGATAATGCGGAATATCATGTAGGAGATGGTATTTCGCATTTGTTTTCGACAAAGTGTAAAGGATGATTTTGATTATAGAAGGAGTGATTGAATGGCTAAAAAGGCTTCAACATCAAATGCCCGTTCAGGTACGGGAAGCAGAAAGACATCGACGAATAAGACATCAGTTAAGAATACTTCAGCAAAAAAGTCATCGGTCAGAAAGCCATCCGCGTCAGGAAAATCGGCAGCATCCAAAAAGAAGCAGGAGCAGGGGTATACGGAGCCTGTGCTGGATGATATTAAGCTGATCATCGTGCTTGCAGTATGTATTCTGATCCTGCTCAGTGTATTCGGACTTGGAGGAAGAGTGGGAGACAGGGCAGCCTATTTTCTGTTTGGCGTATTCGGATTGCTGGCCTACGCACTTCCTTTCTTATTATTCATAGGGATAGCTTTTCATATGTCCAACAGGGGCAGCCGGCTTGCACATATCAAGCTGACCGCGGCGGTTGTATTCCTGATGATGATCATGGCGCTTATAACGCTGTCTGATCCGGCCTTTGATGGTGTGGATGTACCGCTGGAGGGATTTTTTGCTTCGGCTGCATCCCGTGAGGGCGGCGGTCTGATCGGTTACAGTCTCAGCTGGCTTTTGTTCTCGGCCTTTGGCAGGGTGGGAACGACGGTCATCTTTGTCTGTATTATGCTGATCGCAGGTGTGCTGGTGACGGGCAAGAGACTATTTATCCGGCTGGGTCATCTCATTGTCAGTGCTTTTTCTGCGCTTCGTATACGTTTTGCGGCATGGCAGGAGGCACGGGCGGAGGAACGCCTGCGCAGAGAGGAAGAACTGGAATCGGAAGAGGATCCGGATGATGACATGGATGAAGCATCGCAGGGAACGGAGATTATCTACCGTGATCGTCCGTTTGGCAGGAAGAAGAAAAAGGCTGCCAATATTGTCATTGCAGAGGATGAACAAAGCAGGAAAACAGATGAGAACAATGAAAAGGATGAGAAGGAGGCGCAGGGTTCTTTACCGACATTGGAAAATGTCCTGCCTTCTGCTGAAGTTCCGGATATGGATAAAGAGAAAGCCAGTCCTTTTACAAAAGAGCATCTGGATTCCTATGACCGGGGACAGCCGGTTCAGCCTTTACATATTCAGGTGCCTGAATTTATGAGGGGCGGTAAGCTGCATAACAGCACCATGGCCGGAAGACCACAGGTTCCGGTTAAAGAGACGGATATATCAGAAGATGTGAATGTGAAGGAGAATGATCTGCCGGATGAGCAGGCTGTGACGAAGACAGCTTTGACGGTGGATGATCTTGATCTTGTTATAGAAGGACTGGAGGAGGAAGAGACAAGGGAGAAGACAGAGGAAAGTCCTTATTCCGGAGAGGATAATCCTTCTGAAGATGAACTGCCGGATCCGGAGTCAGAGGCGGCATCTGTCGAGCCGGAGTTCATTCCGGCCGGGACAGCGGCGGCAGAAGATCCGGTGCATGAACAGAAGAAAGAGGCGCCGGCGGCAAAAAAATCGAATACGAAATCCCCTAAGGAGCCTTCGGGCGGAGACGAACCTCTTGAGATCATTGAGGAAGAGATTGAAAAATATGAATTTCCGCCGCTGGAACTGCTGGAGAAGGGCAGGAGCAGCGGCAGTCAGGGATCGGCAGCTTCACTGAAGCAGACGGCCCTGAAGCTACAGCAGACCTTTGACAGCTTTGGTGTCGGCGTGCAGGTGACCAATGTGAGCTGCGGACCTTCAGTGACACGCTATGAGCTTCAGCCGGATCAGGGAGTGAAGGTGAGCCGGATCGTCAGTCTGGCCGATGATATCAAGCTGAATCTGGCAGTTCCTGATATCCGTATTGAAGCACCGATCCCAGGCAAGGCGGCTGTGGGTATCGAAGTTCCGAATACGCATAAGGAGATGGTTCATCTCCGTGATCTGCTGGAGTCAGATAAAGCGCGCAATATGAAGTCAAAGCTTGCTTTTGCTGTGGGCAAGGATATTGGCGGCCAGACAGTGGTGGCCGATATCGAAAAGATGCCGCATCTGCTCATTGCAGGCGCCACCGGTTCGGGTAAATCTGTCTGCATCAATACCATTATTATGAGTATTTTATTCAGAGCGGATCCTAATGAAGTGAAGATGATCATGATCGACCCGAAGGTGGTTGAATTGAATGTCTATAATGGTCTGCCGCATCTGCTGATTCCGGTTGTAACAGATCCGAAGAAGGCAGCCGGTGCATTGAACTGGGCTGTTTCCACCATGATGGAGCGTTACAATAAGTTCGCGGAGATCGGTGCCAAGGATATTAAGAGCTACAATTCCAGAGTGGAGAATGTGCCTTATGACAGTGAACGGCATAAGAAGATGCCGCAGATTGTCATTATTATTGACGAGCTGGCCGACCTGATGATGGTGGCTCAGTCCGAGGTCGAAGATGCCATCTGCCGTCTGGCTCAGCTGGCCAGGGCTGCAGGTATTCATCTGGTCATTGCCACACAGCGTCCGTCTGTCAATGTCATTACCGGTCTGATCAAAGCCAACGTGCCTTCACGTATCGCTTTTTCAGTTTCATCCGGAGTCGACTCACGAACGATTCTGGATATGAATGGTGCAGAGAAGCTGCTGGGCAACGGTGATATGCTGTTTTATCCTCAGGGGTATCAGAAACCTGTCCGTGTCCAGGGTGCCTTTGTATCTGAGAATGAGATCGGCAGAGTAACGGATTATATCCGTGCCCATATGAGCAGTCAGCCTGTATATAATGAGTCCATCAAACAGAGCATGGAGTCATCTGTGACCAGCGTCAGTGCATCTGCTTCCAATAATAATGAGAGAGATATTTATTTTGAGGAAGCGGGTAAGTTTGTTATCGAGAAGGAGAAGGCTTCCATCGGCATGCTGCAGCGGGTTTACAAGATCGGATTCAACCGGGCGGCGAGGATCATGGATCAGCTCTGTGATGCCGGCGTTGTCGGTCCGGAGATTGGTACAAAGCCGCGTCAGATCATTATGACCATAGAGGAATTCGAGCAGTTCCTTAAAGAGAATCAATAAGAAGCATTGCTAATATAAAGTATAAGGAATTTTAAATATACTTATTATTAAAAGCGTGGTACTATCGAGATAGGTACTATATCAATACAAAATGACTGTTTTTTCAGGCAGGAGGTAAATAAAATGAAGACAGATATTGAAATCGCTCAGGAAGCGGAAATGCTGCATATCAGAGATGTGGCAAAGAAGATTGGTGTTGAGGAAGATGATCTGGAATTTTACGGAAAATACAAGGCAAAATTTTCTGATGAATATTTGAAAAAGGTGCAGTCCAATCCGGACGGCAAGCTGGTACTTGTGACAGCGATCAATCCTACTCCTGCAGGGGAAGGCAAGACAACAACAACGGTAGGTCTTGGTGAAGCTTTTGGCGAGATGGGCAAGAAGGCTGTCATCGCTCTGAGAGAGCCATCCCTTGGTCCGTGCTTCGGTATTAAGGGCGGTGCTGCAGGCGGCGGTTATGCGCAGGTCGTTCCGATGGAAGATCTGAATCTGCATTTTACAGGTGATTTCCATGCCATCACATCTGCCAACAATCTGCTGGCTGCCATGCTGGACAACCATATTCAGCAGGGCAATGCACTGGATATTGATACAAGACAGATCGTATGGAAGCGCTGCCTTGATATGAATGACCGTGTTCTTAGAAATGTAGTGGTCGGTCTTGGTACCAAGATGGATGGCTTTGTGCGGGAAGATCATTTTGTTATTACTGTGGCATCTGAGATTATGGCTATTCTCTGTCTTGCCGATGATATGGAAGATCTGAAGCACCGTCTGTCCAGGATCATTGTTGCCTATAATCGCGCAGGGGCTCCTGTTACAGCGGGAGATCTGAATGCTGTCGGTGCCATGGCAGCACTTCTGAAGGATGCCATCAAACCGAATCTGATCCAGACACTGGAGCATACACCGGCCATCGTTCACGGCGGACCATTTGCCAATATTGCCCATGGATGCAATAGTGTACGTGCGACCAAGCTGGCTCTTAAGATGGCTGATATTGTCGTTACAGAGGCTGGTTTCGGTGCCGATCTTGGTGCAGAGAAGTTCTTTGATATTAAGTGCCGTATGGCGGGTCTGAAGCCGGATGCCGTAGTTCTGGTTGCCACAGTACGTGCGCTGAAATATAACGGTGGTGTACCGAAGGCTGAGACAGGCGTTCCGAATCTGGATGCTCTGGCAAAAGGTATTGTGAATCTTGAGAAGCACATTGAGAACCTGCAGAAATACGGGGTTCCGATCGTTGTTACACTGAATGCATTTGTGACAGATTCCGAAGAAGAGATTGCTTTTGTCAAGAATTTCTGTGAGGAAAGAGGCTGTGAATTTGCACTCTCCGAAGTATGGGAGAAAGGCGGCAAGGGCGGTCTTGAACTGGCAGGCAAGGTCCTTGAGACTCTCGAGAAGAAGGAAAGCAATTTCAAAGTCCTTTATGAAGATGAGCTGTCACTGAAGGAGAAGATTGAAACTATTGCAAAGGAGATCTATGGTGCTGCATCTGTCAGCTATTCACCGGCTGCAGAAAAGGCTCTGAAGACCATTACAGATCTTGGTTTCGGCAATATGCCGGTCTGCATGGCCAAGAATCAGTACTCTCTCTCTGATGATCCGAAGCTCTTGGGAAGACCGAAGGATTTCAATGTCAATATCCGTGAGGTTTATGTATCTGCCGGTGCAGGCTTTGTGGTAGCTATCACCGGTGCCATCATGACCATGCCGGGCCTTCCGAAAAAGCCGGCCGCAGAAGGTATTGATGTCAACGCAGAGGGTATGATTACAGGTCTGTTTTAAAAACTAAAAGATCAAACTTTTGTCTGATCGGTCATCATTGTGAGAAAGTTGACCGCTTGTATAGTGATTTTAGATGTGTTATAGTAAAGGGGATATCGCGAAAACGGGTTTTTTGCGATACCCTCTTTTTGATTTGAAGATAAGTGAATGGAATTCAGGAGGTAATTGATAATATGGCACTTTTAATTGACGGGAAGAAGATATCTGCCCAGATTAAGGATGAACTGAAGATCGAAGTTGAAAAGATGAGAGCAGAAGGAACGGAAGTCAAGCTGGCTGTGATCCAGGTGGGCAATGATCCGGCTTCCTCTGTGTATGTCGGCAATAAGAAGAAGGCATGCGCTTATATCGGTATAGAATCCCTGGCCTATGAGCTTCCGGAGGATACAAGTGAGATCGAGCTGCTGGCTCTGATCGATAAACTGAACAGGAGGAGAGATGTCAATGGTATTCTTGTACAGCTTCCGCTGCCGGCTCAGATCAATGAGAAGCATGTGATCGAGGCCATTACGCCTCTGAAGGATGTGGATGGTTTCCATCCGCAGAATGTGGGTGCTCTTGTAACAGGTGAAGATGGTTTTGTATCCTGCACGCCTGCCGGGATCATTCAGCTTCTGAAACGGAGCGGTATTGATGTGGATGGCAAGGAATGCGTTGTTGTGGGCCGGAGCAATATCGTGGGCAAGCCGATGGCTATTCTGCTCCTCCGTGAGAACGGTACGGTGACGGTCTGCCACTCCCATACAAAGGATCTGAAGGAAGTATGCAAAAGGGCAGATATCCTTGTGGCTGCCATTGGCAAGCCGAAGTTTTTCAACCGTGAATATGTCAGGGAAGGTGCTGTTGTGATCGATGTGGGTATTCATCGTGACGAGAACAACAAGCTCTGCGGTGATGTGGACAGAGAGGATGTCATGGATATCGTCAGCGCCATTACGCCTGTTCCGGGCGGCGTCGGTCCGATGACCATCGCCATGCTCATGTATAATTGTGTGGAAGCTGTCCGGCTTCAGAAGGCAGAGAGGTAGGACATGGAGAGAAAGAACAATCTGACCATATTTTTTGTTTCCCTTGGCTGTGACAAGAACCTGGTAGATTCGGAAGTGATGCTTGGAATTCTGAGAGAGCATGGTTTTTTACTGGTGGATGATGAGATGGAAGCGGATGTGATCGTCGTCAACACATGCAGCTTCATCCATGATGCCAAGGAGGAGAGTATCCAGACCATTCTTGAGATGGCTGAGATGAAACACAGCTGCCGCTGCAGGGCGCTCATTGTAACCGGCTGTATGGCTGAGCGTTATAAGGATGAGATATTGACAGAGATAGAGGAAGTGGATGCTGTCATCGGTACCACCAGCTATCAGCATATTGCGGAAGTGGTGGATGAAGTGCTGCAGGGGCAGAAAGTGCAGCAGTTTGATGATCTGCAGGCCATGCCGGAGGTGGATGTCCGAAGGACTGTTACGACGGGTGGTTACAGCAGTTATCTCAAGATTGCCGAGGGCTGTGATAAGCATTGTACCTACTGTATTATTCCAAAGCTGAGGGGGTCTTACAGGAGCTATTCCATGGAATACCTGATCAGACAGGCAGAGATGCTGGCAGAGCAGGGCGTGAAGGAACTGAATATCGTTGCCCAGGAGACCACTGTTTATGGTGTGGACCTCTACGGCAGGAAAATGCTGCCGGAATTATTAAAAAAATTATGCCGGATTGAGGGAATTTCCTGGATTCGTATATTATATTGTTATCCGGAGGAGATTACAGACGAACTGATTCAGGTTATCAGGGATGAACCGAAGATCTGTCATTATCTGGATCTTCCGATTCAGCATGGCAGCGACAGGATATTGAAGCGTATGGGCCGCCGGACAACGAAGGCAGAGCTTCAGGCCATCATCGGAAGACTTCGGGAAGAAATTCCTGATATTGCCCTCAGAACGACGCTGATTGCCGGATTCCCGGGCGAGACGGAGGCAGATCATAAGGAATTGCTGGATTTTGTCAGGGAGATGCGATTTGACCGTCTGGGTGTCTTTACCTATTCCGAAGAGGAAGGAACGGCTGCAGCAGAAATGCCGGATCAGATCGAGGAATCTGTGAAGGAGGAACGCAGGGACGCATTGATGCTGGCACAGCAGGAGATTGCTTTTGAAAAATCCGATGAGATGATTGGCAGGACGGTGGATGTTCTTGTGGAAGGACGTCTTCCTGAAGAGGATATCTATATCGGCCGTACCTACCGGGATGCGCCGGATGTGGATGGTTATGTTTTTGTCAATGCAGAAGAAGAAATGATGTCCGGTGATATTGTAAAAGTGCAGATTACCGATGCGCAGGATTATGATTTAGTAGGAGATGTGATCTATGAATTTACCGAATAAACTGACCGTATTAAGAGTCATACTGATTCCTTTTTTTGTTATTTTTCTGCTGGGTGCTGAGTATATAGGTCCTTTTTCACCGTATATTGCTCTTATTATATTCATCATAGCCAGTCTGACGGATATGCTGGATGGTAAAATCGCCAGGAAGTACAATCTGATTACAAATTTTGGTAAATTTATGGATCCACTGGCAGATAAGCTGCTTGTATGTTCAGCCCTGATCTGTTTTGTGGACATGCACAGGATGCCGACCTGGGTGGTACTGATCATCATTGCCAGAGAGTTCATCATCAGCGGTTTCCGACTGGTGGCTGCCGAGGGTGGTCTGGTTATTGCAGCCGGTATCTGGGGCAAATATAAAACAGCCATTACGATGATCACGATTATTTTTATGATCCCGAATTTTGGGGGACCCGTTGTATATGTGATCGAACAGATTCTGATCTATCTGTCGCTGATCCTGACCATCGTATCTCTCGTAGATTATCTTATTCATAATAAGTCTGTACTTGCAGGGAAGATGTAACCGACAGGTGAGTTATGCATTGAACAGGAGTGATGCAGTTTATGAAATTGATCAGGAAGGTACTTTTATTGACCGGTATCCTGATGGTACTGATGCTGGCGGGATGTACCGGCAATATCGGTCATATTGCCATTGATACCACATTAACGGTTGATACATCATTTAATGGCAGTCGTGTTATGATAGCTGATATACCGGCTTCTGCTTTCAAATTTGCATTTGGCGGAGATGTGAACGCCCTGGAAGATGTCATCAGAAAGTATACACCGGGCGATATGTACTGTATTGCCAACACCAATGATGACGGCAGTGCCCGTATTGAGATGCATATTGATTTTGCATCGAGGAATGAATATCAGAAGAAGATAGAGAAAATCTGCAGCGGCAATACAAGCGAAACAGCAGTCACCCCGGTCATTAATTTTGATTATTCCCGGTCAATGCTGAAAAATGGTTATACCATAGAAGAGAACTTTACATCTCTTGATCTTTTTTACTGGCTGGCAGATGCGTTGGTGAAGGAATATCCGGCTCTTGATGGAAAAGAAGTGGGGGATATTTTTGAACTTGGCAGTACAGAAGTGATATTTAACGGTGAAACTTTGGAGATGGATGGCAATATCCAGATTTCAACGATTAAGTCCAATGCTTTTGACAGTATCTCTGTAGCAGCTGAGCTGAATGATGACCAGTCCGTAGATGCGGAGATTACCTATGTGGTAGGCAATAAGATCGTTGCTTCTCTTGGCACAAAACTTGAAACGCTCATGAACGGTCTGGTGCCTGAGAATGCTGAGATGAGTTATCAGGATGATGAAAACGCCAGAACCTATACGATGACTTTTCATGCCAACAATATACAGGCCTATATCGGCAATATCAATAAGGCGCTGCATACCAATAATACAGTATTTGATGTCGTAACAGAGGGGGATTCAGAATCTCTGGCTGCCAAGAAATCCATCACACAGTATTATGACGGAAGCTTTTTCCTTGATTTTACAGATGAGAATACGGTGATGGCTTATATTCTGAAAGTGTCACCGGACTATACTGTAGAAAGCTGCAGCGGTACCTATGGTTATCTTCGTGGTGAGTCCTCCGCATATAGTCAGGATACCTGTGAGATCACCATGACCGTGGCTTCCAGTGATGAGGTGGTGACAGTCCTCGGATTTGCTGTGGATATTGAACAGGTGGATATTACCACAGATGTCCACAGTGATCATCATATTGAACGTTCAATTGAGTTCAGGCTTTCGACAGACGCAGATGCTCTGATCGGAAGCAGTATTGAGGAAAGGCTGAATACGGCAGCAGCACAATGGCCGGAAGAAGGCAGGATAACAGTTGATAAGCAGGCTGTTATCAGCAGTGTGACCTATAAAATTGTTTTAGCGGCGGAGTCTCCGGAGGAGCTGACGGCAATGACGCTGAATGTTCTTGGAACATCGGCAGAAGGTGAAAATGGAGAGCTGGCGGATTCCCTTTTTATCGGAGGTACGGAAAAGCATAAAAATCCATGGAATATTCATTGCTCCTTTGAAGATACACTGAATCTGTCCATGTTTTTAAAGGGATCCCAGATATCGAAGGGAATTCATTATAAGCTGACCTATCCAAAAGGTTTTCACGCTGCTTTTACAGAAAGCAATATGTTTGAAGATGCGGCGGCAGATGGTGCATCCATTACCTGCAGTACTTACAATAAAGTGCTGACTGTCAAGTCAACGGCGGAGAGGGTCAATATACAGGGAATTATTATTTTTGTTATCTGGATCCTGTCCATTCTGTGCCTGCTGATAGTGGTGGTATTTAATCTGAGCCATATTGTCAGTCTTGTGGCCAATAAAAAACTGGATGTTCCGGGAGAGGAATTATTTAAAGGCAGAAATCTGAAGATGCTGACGGCGGGCGTTGTTGCCCTTGTATGCTTTGTCATCATGACGATCCGGCTGCTGTTTAAAGTATATTAACAGTAACAGGCCGTTCGGGGAAAATATCCCTGAACGGCCTGTTGGAGGTTTTATTTAAATTTGTGCTGTACGATATCAAACAGGATGTCCACAGTTCCATCGATGCCAAATACGCTGCTGTCGATCATGACATCATAGCCTTCGCGATCACCCCAGCGATATTCGGAATAGTACTGATAATATCCACGGCGGATCTTGTCTGTACGAAGTATTTCCTTGCGGGCTTTTTCAGGGGAATCGATGAGGTAGCGATCCATGATACGCTTGATTCGGATATCCAGCGGTGCATAAATAAATACATTCATCGGGCTGGCGCATTCATCCAGAACGGTGTTGGAACAGCGTCCTACAATAACAAAGGATTCCTTCTGAGCCAGCTTCTGAATAACTTCGCTCTGGGCACGGTAGAGCTGATCAGAAATCGTCGGTGCGTATGGAGAGACGAAAGGACTCGGGGCCTTCTCATCAGTAGCTCCCAATACTGATAAATCCAGTCCGCTGTGTTCTGCTGCCAGTTCGATCAGATTCTTATCGTAGAAATTAACGCCAAGCTTTGCTGCCAGCTTTTCACCAATCTCATGACCGCCGCTGCCAAATTCACGTCCAATTGTAACAATGATTTTCTTTTCACTCATGTACTGTTCACCTGTCCTTTATACTGGATTCATCAGGCATCAACGCCTTGTCTTTGCCTGTATGTAATTGTACAAAGCAAACTGATTCGTCAATTTCTTTGTATAACCATTATAACATATTGCTGAACAGATTTAAAGTATAATTAGTTAAAATTTTGACAAAATATGAAAATTATTTATAATTATTTCTTTTTTTACTGAGATATCGGCAGATAAACAGGCAAAAGATACTGCAGATGATGACAAGAGCAAATATCATGAGGGCGCAATGCATGAAAAATGTATCCGGCAGTATGGTAATGACCGGATCTGTTGTTTCATCAAAGATCCAGTAATCGTTGTTAAAAACCAGCTGATGAAAGGTAACGAATACATAATTCCAGTTGACGGCAATCATGATGCCAAGTAATACGGGAAGAACAATACTGAAAATGCCTGCCAGTCCGATCCACAGGTAACGATGCCATATCCGGGTAAGTATGACACCGGCTATGACAAGGGGCAGGGTGATGATGGCCATCCATCCGAACAGATCGAAAATATGTTTCACTTCTTCAAAATGTATCCGTCCCGATTCTGACATGGTGCATGTCGGAAAGGACAGAGGGGCGTGGTTAAAGAGTCTGTTGTAATCAATCAGCGCGTCATAATTGGCACGGATGTCTTCCTCACTCCGGCCGGATGTTTCCTGAATATTCAGCAGATGAATGTCCGCATAATAGAGAGGTCTGAAATTCAGTGTCACGGTGACGGAAACTGATATGATGAACAGGCAGAGTATCAAACCGAGCAGAACCTGAAGGACATGATGTAATAAACGATTTTGAGTCATAGTGTACCTCCTGTATTTTTCCGATAATATATTGTTATCAGTATAACACAGGAGCCTCTAAAATACCATGCGCACCGGGAAAAATGCATTTTGGATATTGTCATGGGAATTCTGATATGTTATAATGCGTCAAGAACTTGTATGCCTTAAACGGACATTTGTAAGCATACAAAAGGAGGACATATGGAATTATTATATAAAAGTACAAGAAGTGCAGATAAAACAGTAACGGCATCCTATGCTATTTTAAAGGGTCTTGCAGAAGATGGCGGACTTTATGTACCGACAGCTTTCCCTGAGCTGGACGTACCTGTGGAGAAACTGGCCGACATGAGCTATCAGGAAGTGGCTTATGAGGTCATGAAGCTTTTTCTTACTGATTTTACAGAAGAGGAATTGAAGTACTGTATTAACAGTGCCTATGATGAGAAGTTTGATACGGAGGTGATCGCACCTCTGGCTTATGCAGACGGCGCTTATTATCTTGAACTCTATCATGGCAGAACAATTGCTTTCAAGGATATGGCCCTGTCTATTCTTCCGTATCTGATGACAACTTCTGCAAAAAAGAATCATGTAAAAAATGAAATCGTCATTCTGACAGCCACATCCGGTGATACAGGTAAGGCAGCTCTGACAGGTTTTGCCGATGTGGAGGGGACAAAGATCATCGTATTCTATCCGAAGGATGGCGTCAGCCCTGTTCAGGAGAAGCAGATGGTAACACAGAAGGGTGACAATACATTTGTTGTTGGTATCCATGGTAATTTTGACGATGCTCAGACGGGCGTAAAGAAGATGTTCGGATGTGCAGATCTGAATGCAGCACTGGATGCCCATGGCTATCAGTTCTCTTCAGCCAACTCCATTAATATCGGTCGTCTTGTACCTCAGGTGGTATATTATGTCTATGCCTATGCTGCCCTCGTACATAATGAACAGATCAAGAACGGTGAACCGATCAATGTGACTGTTCCAACAGGCAATTTTGGTAATATTCTGGCCGCTTATTATGCGAAGAAGCTGGGTGTACCGATTGCAAAGCTTATCTGTGCATCCAATAAGAATAAAGTTTTATTTGATTTCTTTACAACGGGCGAATATAACCGCAACAGAGATTTCTATGTAACTTCTTCGCCATCCATGGATATTCTGATCTCCAGCAACCTGGAACGTCTGATCTATCAGATCTCAGGACAGGATGCCGGGAAGGATGCAGAGCTTATGAAATCCCTCAATGAGACCGGTACATATACTATTACCGATGATATGAAGAAGGAACTGGCCGACTTCTATGGCGGTTATGCAACAGAAGAAGAGACAGCCCGGGCCATTCATGATCTCTATGCAAAGACAGGTTATGTTATTGATACTCATACAGCCGTAGCTGCCGCTATTTACAAAAAATATGTGGCTGAGACAGGGAATGCAACAAAGACGGTTATAGCATCTACAGCCAGCCCGTTCAAGTTCTCCAGAAGCGTTATGACAGCCATTAAGGGTGACGTCAGCCAGTACTCTGAATTCGAACTGGTAGATCAGCTGGCGGCAATATCAGGTGTCAGCGAACCGGCAGCCGTCACAGAAATCAGAACCGCACCAGTGAGACACACAACCGTCTGC
>JBJEJD010000080.1:0-16799 GCA_051877705.1 Coprococcus sp.
GTCAAAGCAAAAGCAAAACAGCCGATTATCATGAAGCTGAGTCCGAATGTGACAGATATCACTGTGATGGCTAAGGCGGCTGAAGCAGGCGGTGCTGATTGTCTGTCTTTGATCAATACGCTGACGGGCATGAAGATTGATATTGAAAGACAGACATTTGCTATTGCCAATAAGACGGGTGGCCTGTCGGGACCTGCCGTGAAGCCAGTGGCTGTCCGGATGGTCTATCAGGTGGCCAATGCCGTTAAGATACCGATTATTGGTATGGGCGGTATCTGTAATGCAGCGGATGCCATGGAATTCATTCTGGCGGGCGCGACAGCTGTCTCCATTGGAACTGCTAATTTTACCAATCCGTACACGACCATCGAAGTCATTGACGGTATAGAGGATTACATGCGGCGCCATCATGTAGATGACGTCAATAAGCTCATTGGACTTGTTAAATAAAAAAGACTGCGATATGATTCACAGTAGAATTATATCGCAGTCTTTTTTTATCATTATTTATCGGCTTTCTTCCCTTTCTTTTTGAAGAATCTTCTGGAATTCTTTCATATCCCGTGCAATTTCCCCGCTTAATAGGAGCATACAGATAAGGTTCGGGATAGCCATCAGTGCGTTGGCAATATCTGAGAGTTTCCATACCAGATCCAGCTGCAGTGTGGCACCAAAGAATACAACACAGGAGAACACGATTCTGTAAATGATATTTAATTTATGCGTGTTGAAAATATATTCAAAGGCTTTTTCACCATGATATTCCCAGCCAAGGATGGTGGAAAAGGCAAAAAGTGTGATGCCGATGGTTACAAGCCAGCCTCCGATCGGTCCGAGAACAGTTTTAAAGGCAGCAATAGTCAGTGCTGATCCTGTAAAAAGCTTGCCGGTGGATGGATCTATCTGACCGAGCATGCCTGAGCTGGCAATACATAATCCAGTGATGGTGCAGACTACGATAGTATCCCAGAATGTGCCGGTCATGTTGATATACGCCTGACGTACAGGATGGTCAGTGGTGGCTGCGGCAGCTGTGATGGCTGCAGAACCCATACCTGCTTCATTGGAAAAACAGCCTCTGGCAATACCGTACTGCATGGCAGCCATCATGGATGCTACAACATTACCAAGAACACCGCCCGTGACAGCCTGTGTAGTAAAAGCGTATTTAAAGATCATGGCAATACCTGCAGGAACATTCTGAATATTCCCCAGAATAACAATGAGGCCGGCTGCAACATAGAAGACTGCCATCAAAGGCACAACAACAGAAGATACCCTGGAAATGGTTTTAATACCGCCGACAATAACAGCCAGAGAGAGTATTGTCAAAACGATACCGATGGCAACTTTTGAAAAACCTGCTGTCTCACTTAAAGCGGATGAAATAGAGTTGGCCTGGGTCATATTGCCGATACCGAAGGAGGCCACAACGGCAAAAAAAGCAAAAAGCCATCCGAGAACGGAGCCAAAGCCTTTCGGCAGGGCCTTTTTCATGGTGTACATCGGGCCGCCGGACATCTCACCTTTTTCATTTCGTTCACGATACTTGATGGCCAGCATACATTCGCTGAATTTGGAGCTGAGACCAAAGCAGGCTGAGATCCACATCCACACAAGGGCTCCGGGACCTCCGGCTACCATGGCTGTAGCGACACCAACGATATTACCTGTACCAATGGTGGCGGCCAGGGCAGTGGTCAGTGCAGAGAATGGTGAAACATCTCCGTCGCCTCTTTTGGAAGTCCGGGCTTCTTTGCTGAGTGTACTTTTGATAGCGTACCCAAGATTCCTCCATGGAAGGAAACCGGTGCGGATCGTTAAGAACACACCCGTTCCTACGAGAAGTACCAGCATTGCCGGTCCCCATACAAAGTCATCAATCTGTTTGACAATGTCAAAAACCTGTTCGTAATTCATAATTCCTATCCTCTCCCTCAAATTGTATAGTTTAGCGAAATAGTTTTTATGATGCAGAAAAATCAGAGTTTCCCTGTATTATAAAAATAAAGGGACTGCGCTTCCGGCAGCCCCTTCGCTGATTATTAACATGGTATCATCATTTCATCCATTCGGCAATAGAAAATCTGGAAAAAACATGGAAAAATACAATAATTTAAAGTGTTAACGCATAATGATATAGATCGTATAGACTGCATACAGGATAAGCATGGTAATACCTTCACCGCGGCCAAGTTTCTTTTTGCTCCAACAGAAGAAAAGAACAAGGCAGCTGAACAGAATCAGCAGTATACAGTCATAGACAGCTGTCAGGTTAAGTGGTACCGGATTGATGCTGGTGGAGATACCGAGGATCATCAATATGTTAAACAGATTGGAACCGACTACATTGCCGATGGCCAGATCATTTTCTCCTTTTCTGGAGGCAACAACAGAGGTGACAAGCTCCGGCAGTGAGGTGCCGAAAGCAACGATGGTCAGTCCGATCAAAGTTTCTGACAGGCCAAAGGAAGCGGCGATGGCAGATGCACTGTCTACAACAAAATCACCACCAAAGATGATCATGATACAACCGATGATGACCAGGGCAATGCTCCTGAATGGAGAGAGAATGTTTTCCATAGGGTCTTCTTCTGACTCACTTCTGGATTTC
Organism: Coprococcus sp.; assembly: GCA_051877705.1. Classification (GTDB taxonomy): domain Bacteria; phylum Bacillota; class Clostridia; order Lachnospirales; family Lachnospiraceae; genus Coprococcus_A. Next base: position 2,615 of record JBJEJD010000080.1, read on the forward strand.
AGGGCACCCCGCACCTGCATGACGATATACAGAATAAAGAGGAGAAGAAGGGTCATACCTTCCATGCGGGCTATTTCGAGATTATCTGAGCCAAATAAACTGAAAACAAGGAGAAGTCCTGCAGCAAAAATGGAAAAAGGAAATTCACGTTTCAGGATACCGGCATTAACCGGAATGGTGGCTACGGCGGCACAGGCTCCTGTTACGACCATCAGATTAAAAATATTGGAACCCAGTACATTGCTGATGGCAATTTCATTCTGGCCCTGCATAGCTGCAGAGAAACTGACGGACAATTCCGGAGCGCTGGTTCCAAAAGCAACAATGGTCAGTCCGATGATGGCACTTGGTACACGGAGCAGCTTGGCAATGGATGAACTGCCGTCAACAAAAAAATCAGCACCCTTGATAAGAAGAATGAACCCAAGGATTAATACAATATACGTAAGTATCATAGAAAATCACCCTTTACTTTTTTATAATAGTTTGCAAAAAAATAAGACTTCTTATTGCATTAAAATAAAGCAATAAAAGTCTTGCTATCGGGATATCTGCCGGGTATACATGCGTTCTATACCGAAGCTGTATGCCGTGTATTGACGAACAGATACAACATCCGTCAGGATGCTAGCTACTCCCCTTTATTGTCTTCAGTATATCTGTGATAAAGGAAAATGTCAACCCGTAAAGTAAGATAAATCACGGGTTTTAAAAGAGAAAAAATTGCTGATGGTTGAATATGGTCATGGATTGTGGTAGAATAGGAACGATATCTGATGAAAAACGGCTGAAGGCCAATTAATAAAGGAGATATAAGACATGGAACAATACAAAAAAGAATTTATTGAATTTATGGTTGACTGTAATGTATTGAAATTCGGAGATTTTGTAACAAAGAGTGGCAGAAAGACCCCTTTTTTTGTTAATACAGGTTTTTATCGGACTGGTGCTCAACTCAGGAAGTTGGGAGAATATTATGCGAAGGCAATTGAGAATAAATTTGGCTTTGATTTTGATGTGCTTTTTGGACCAGCTTATAAGGGAATTCCGCTGACAGTGGCTGCGACTATGGCGATCAGTGAATTGTATGACAGAGACATTCGCTATTGCTCCAATCGTAAAGAGGTTAAAGATCACGGCGATAAGGGAATTCTTCTTGGTAGTCCGATTCAGGATGGTGATAAAGTCATTATTATTGAAGATGTGACGACAGCCGGTACCTCTATTGGTGAAACACTGCCGATTATCAAGGCTCAGGGTGATGTGGATGTATTTGGCCTTGTTGTCAGCGTAGACCGTATGGAGAGAGGTCAGGGAGAAAAGAGTGCATTAAAAGAGATCGAAGAAAAATATGGATTGAAGACAACGGCAATTGTTACTATGGCAGAGGTGGTTGAACATCTGTACAATCGTCCTTATAAAGGGGAAATTATTATTGACGATGCATTAAAGGCGGCAATTGATGCATATTATGTAACGTATGGAGCAAAGGAGTAATAGTCAAATATGAGAATAGAAGAGAAAATGAGCAGATTAATGTGTCAGACGGGTGCCTGTAGTCTGGTCCTTGGAATATTATCATTAATTGCCGGTCTGGTTCTTGGTATTATTGGTATCGTCAACGGTTCGAGATTACTGAAACATCATTCGGATATGATATAGGATAAAGGCAATTGCCATTCAGCAAAGATGTTTCTGAAAGCGATGGATGTACGTGCTCTCAGAAACATCTTTATCGATTAATGTTATAAAATTTGTCAGGCAGGAGGGATTGCGTGAGCCGAAATACAAAACGGCGGATACAATTAGGCAGTTTCATACTGCTGGTTTTATATATTGCCGTTCTGATGTATGTGTGTTTTGTGAGTGAAGATTACGGCAGAGATACCATTTCTCCCTATTATAGATACAATCTTATACCATTTAAGGAGATCGGGAGATTTTATTTTTATCGGGATATTGTAGGGATTCGGGCGTTTGTTACGAATTTATTTGGCAATGTCATTGCTTTTATGCCATTTGGCTTTTTAATGCCTGTTTTAAGGAAGCGAGAAAGACGGGTTGGCAATGTGGCTTTTATGACTTTTTTATTGAGCCTGTTTATTGAAATAGTTCAGCTGCTGACAAGAGTCGGTTCTTTTGATGTGGATGATCTGATATTGAATACAATGGGAGGTATCCTCGGGTATGTCCTTTTCTACATATTAAATAAAATAAGGAGACTGTACGATGCCACGTAATATATACAGTTTTGTTAAAATTGAAAAAAAGCAGACCAGGCGGGGGATATATGCGACTGCAGCCGGGATTGGCGCCATGCTTTGTCTGTTTGCTTTAATGACAGCATCTTTTATAAAAAAAGGGAATCTGCCCGCATTTGCAGGTGGTATCGGATATATCAGTTTCCTTGTAGCGGCAGCAGGACTGTGGGTTTCAGTCCAGCTTAGAAAAGATACGGAAGCTTATGGAAAAATGGTGCATGGTGCTTTTTATGTCGATCTTGCGGCTGTCATTGTTCATGTACTGATATTTTTAATCGGGTGTGTTTCAATTGTTATGTAGATAAATATGCGGGAAGGTGATTAGGTTGAAAAAAACAGAAGATCAGGAAATGATACAGGAATGGGTATGGGAGCGTTATCATTTATCAGGGGAGAGGCTGAAAGCGATTGCAGAGGAACCTATGGCAGAGAAGCCTTTTGACGATTATTTTGCAAAAACAGCTGATTTTATGTTGTATGTGGAAAAGATATTTGGATTGCGGCGGCAGGGCGGTTATAGAGAACTGTCCCGTGAAGAGCTGGAGAATATAAATGAAAATCTTTATAGTGATATCAAGCCTGAAAATTATGATATGAGCTATGCCAATCCTGCATATGCCTGCAGGGTATTGGGCAGTGTTTATGGTCCTTTCCTGGCCTGGCTGGTTACTGAGATCAGAGGACTGATTCCTCTGGCATTTCAGGGAAGAGTGGCGGATATGGCTGCCATTAACGAGCTTTTTATAGAAATCTACAACAGGTTTGAAAACGCTATGCCAGATGTGGAGGAGATAAGAAATATTATTTACTGGTATGTCAGCGATTACAGTGATCAGACGGTTGATCTGCGAATCAGGCAGCAGCTGGATCCTTCGCTGACTTTTTACCGGGATATTATCATGGATTCTGATCTGAATGATCTGTCCTATCTGTATCAGTATGGAGACTGTATTTCTGACAATGAAAAAAAGATTGCCGCATATCTGAACAGTCAGGATGATGAGGTGATCGATGGGATGGCTGACACATTTGTTCAGGGTTATATCAGAGGTTTCGAAATATATAAGATTGACCTTTCTGCGAAAAAAAATGTACAGCTTCGTGCAAATATCGGATTTGAAAGGGTACTCCGTTCGGCCATCAGGAAGTTTGAAGCCATTGGATTGTCTGTGATTGTATTGGGAGAAGCAGTCCACAGTATCAACAAGAAGGCAAACCGTCTGGGCCTTGTTTCCTGTTCTCCGAATCCACAGTATGACTATGATCACAGGATGGATAAAGGGATCTACCTTGATAAGGCTCTTTGTGAAAGGATTGCCGGTGTAACAAGAACAGCTTATGAGAAATACAGGGAGCTGGCAGAGCTTTTTGCCGGACCGGCTCTTATGGAAGTCTTTGGTGAAACACCTTTTGAACCGGAAGTTAAGGAAGAAAATATAAAACTGACGGAGAAACAGGAGAAATTGTCTGTGCGTCTTGCCGGTCAGCTGGCGGATATTGTGAATCAGTACATTGATGCAGCCGGAACCAGCTTTACAATTATTGCCTGGCCGCTGCCGTCTATTGGAGATGACTTTAAAGAGATCATGGATGCGACCATCGAAGTTAATAATCTGGACAATGATGTTTTCAGGGATATTCAGCAGAAAATGATCGATGCCATGGATGGTGCTGCATATGTTCATATTACAGGAATGAACGGTAACAGGACGGATTTGAAGGTGGCTCTGTGGCAGCTGAAGGATCCTGAGAAGGAGACTGTATTTGAGAACTGCTGCGCTGATGTGAACATACCGGTGGGAGAAGTATTTACCAGTCCGGTGCTGAAGGGAACAGAGGGTATTCTACATGTGTCCGGTGTCTATCTGGACGGGCTCAATTACAGGAATCTTACGCTGGAATTCAAGGATGGTATGATTGACGGATACAGCTGCGGCAATTATGAGGATGAAGCAAAGAATAAAGATTATGTGAAACAGAATCTGCTGCAGAACAGGGAGACGCTTCCTCTGGGAGAATTTGCCATCGGCACGAATACAACAGCCTATGCCATGGCCCGACGTTTTGACATTGGCAGTCTGATGCCGATACTCATCATGGAAAAGACGGGACCGCATTTTGCTGTGGGAGATACATGCTATAGTCACAGTGAGGAACATAAGGTTTATAATCAGGATGGCAAAGAAATCGTTGCAAGAGAGAATGAATGCTCACGTCTAAGAGACACAAATGCAGAACAGGCCTATTTCAATGTGCATACGGACATTACAATTCCTTATGATGAGATTGGTGCGATTACGGCATGTTTTGCCGATGGAAGGCAGACAGACATCATCAGAAACGGGCGTTTTTGTCTGAAAGGGACGGAAGAATTGAATAAAGCACTGGAATAATATATTAGTATAATTAATAAATGAAATTAGTATCAGTCATGCATAAAAGGAAAGGCACAAGAACCTTTCCTTTTTTTGCGATTATCTATTGACTGGAAAGATGATGATGGGTACAATAGAGTCAGATTTGAGAACTGCCATAAAAACAGTGATATTATTAATAAGAGCTAATTATAAAAGGAGCGTTAAATATGCATAAAATAGGTATTATCGGCGGAGGCCAGCTGGGGAAGATGATGATCCTGGATGCTAAAAGACTGGATTATTATTTTGTCATTCTGGATCCGACGCTGCATTGTCCGGCTCACAGCATCGCGGATGAACATATTGTTGCTGAATTTGACGATGTAGAAGCCATTGAACAGCTGGCATCCAGGGTTGATGTGGTAACTTACGAGTTTGAGCATATTAGTGTGAAGGCACTTCAGCTGGTAGAGGCTCATGGATGTCCGGTATATCCTTCAAGTGAAACTTTATTGCATATTCAGAATAAATATCATCAGAAGCAATGGCTTTTGCAGCATGGGCTTCCTGTTCCTGAATTCCGAAAGGCAGATAGTTTTGAGGAATTGGTGGAGGGGTGTGATCACTTCGGTTATCCGGTGATTTTAAAGACATGTACTGGTGGATATGATGGCAAAGGAAATGCTGTGATCCGTTCAAAGGAGGAGATCCAGGCTGCTTATGAGAGTCTTGGCTCTGGAAAACTTCCACTGATGGTGGAAGAATATGTGCCGTTTATTAAAGAAGTGTCGATTCTTGTGTGCCGGAGTACCAATGGTGATGTGGCTGTTTTTCCGGTGGCGGAGAATGTTCATAAGAACAGTATTCTGGATGAGACGACAGTACCGGCGGATATTACAGAATCCTGTCGGGAAGAAGCCATGGATGTGGCCAGAAAAGCTGTCCATGTATTCAATGCCTGTGGGATGCTTTGTATTGAGCTTTTTGTGACAGCAGATCAGCATGTACTGGTGAATGAACTGGCACCGCGTCCGCATAATTCCGGGCATTATACCATTGAAGGCTGTGTTACTTCTCAATATGAGAATCATATCCGGGCTATTCTGGGGCAGCCTTTGGGAAGCACAGAGCTCATCCGGCCAACAGTTATGAAAAATATTATCGGGACGGTCAATAAGAAGGCAGAGGTTCATGGACTGGAGGAAGCCTATCGCTATCCGGAGGTCAAGGTTCATATTTATGGTAAGGAAGAAGTAAGGGTGGGGCGTAAAATGGGTCACATCACTGTAACGGATAAGACGATTGAAGATGCACTTTTTAAAGCGCGTGAAGCGCATTCAAAGATAAAATTTTAATGGAGGTACAGGGAATGAGCGTGAAAGTTGGAATTATCATGGGAAGTGATTCTGACCTGCCGGTTATGTCGAAGGCAGCCGAAATACTGGATGAATTAAAGGTATCCTATGAATTGACTATTGTTTCTGCACACAGAACACCTGACAGATTATGTGAATATGCAAAAACTGCCGAAGAGAGAGGAATTTCTGTTATTATAGCGGGTGCAGGCGGCGCAGCCCACCTTCCAGGTATGACAGCAGCCATGACGGTACTGCCGGTAATAGGTGTTCCTGTACAGACGAAGGCTCTGGGGGGTGTTGACTCCCTGTATTCAATTGTACAGATGCCCCCGGGAATTCCTGTAGCAACTGTTGCCATCAATGGTGCACAGAATGCGGGTCTTCTTGCTGCAAAAATAGTAGCTGCAGGTGATCCGGAACTCAGGGAAAGACTGAAGGCTTACAGCAGTAATCTGGAGACAACAGTGCTTCATAAGGCGGAAAAGCTTGAAGCAGTAGGTTATAAGACCTATTTGAAGGAGATGTAAAATGGACAGAATCATGGATAGATGTGGTTTGTTTGGAATGTTTGATAATAATGGATTTCATACATCCCATCTGATATATTATGGATTGTTTGCCATGCAGCACCGGGGTATGGAGGCAGCAGGAATCTGTGTTAATGACAATCAGGGAAAGTTTGATTACATCAAGGATGCCGGACTTGTGACAGAAGTTTTTGACGGGATAAAGCTTGAGAAGCTGCAGGGGCATGCAGGTATCGGACATATTCTCAGGTATGACGGTAATGATGCCAGAGAGAATGCTCAGCCGATCGTGATCCGTTATACGAACGGCCATATGGCTGTCGCAATGAACGGCGGTTTGACCAATATTGAGGAAATCAGGCATGATCTGGAGCTGAAGGGATCAGTTTTTCAGACTCTGGAAGCGGCCGAGGTTATTTCTGTACTGATTTCAAGGGCGCGCAATAATTATCCGACGATTGAGGAAGCTATTGCCTCTATTATGCCGATGTTAAAGGGTGGATATGCCATGCTTGTTATGACGCCAAGAAAAGTTATTGGTGTCAGAGATCCTCAGGGTATTCGTCCACTGGTATTGGGCAGGGAAGATCATTCATGGTTTTTATCATCAGAGACATGTGCCTTTGATGAATTGAATATAGAGTATGTGCGGGATGTAAGACCGGGTGAGATCGTTGTCATCAATGCGGAGGGACCTGTTTCTCTTCAGGGAATGCCGGAGCAGGAGAAACGGTCATGTATTTATGAGTATATTTATTATTCTCATCCGGCCAGTGTGATAGGTGGCCAGGAAGTATATAAAGCAAGATATGCTATGGGCAGGAATCTGGCAAAAGAAGCACCGGCGAAGGCGGATGCTGTTATATGGGTGCCGGATTCAGGTCTGGCTGCAGCTGCCGGTTATTCTGATGAGCTGGGTATTCCAATGCTGGATGCATTTGCTAAAAACAAATATTATGATAACAATCTGGTGAAACCGGAAGGGATTCTCTTCGACCGGGAAGTTCATATGAAACTGGCTGTTATCAAGAGTCAGGTCAAGGACAAAGATATTGTTGTTGTTGATGATTCTATGATCAGAGGTACAACAGCTAAAACATTGGTACAGCTGCTGCGCCGTGCCGGTGCCAGAAGTGTGCATCTGAGGATTGCTTCTTCAACGATTTCCTACCCGTGCCGTTACGGTGCGGCTGTGCCTGAGGAAAAGAAGCTGATCTTCCACAGCCAGACAGAAGAGGAAGTTCTAAAAATGACAGGGGCTGATTCGCTGGCATTCCTTTCCAGAGAGGGAATGGTAACAGCCTGCTCAGAGGCAGAAGGCGGCTTTTGTATGGCATGTTTTGACGGAAATTACCCTACAGCATAAAAATGGTTCATTCAAAGGAGGATATGATATATGGATTATAAAAATGCCGGTGTAGATATTGAAGCTGGTTATGAATCAGTGGAGTTAATGAAGAAGTTTGTAAAGGGAACGATGCGTCCGGAGGTTCTCGGCGGCCTTGGCGGTTTTTCCGGTGCTTTTTCTCTGGAAAATATTAAGAAGATGGAAGAGCCGGTTTTGTTATCCGGTACAGATGGTGTAGGAACAAAGATCAAACTGGCTTTTCTGCTGGATAAACATGATACAATCGGTATCGACTGTGTGGCAATGTGCGTGAATGATGTTGCCTGTGCAGGCGGGGAACCGCTGTTCTTCCTGGACTATATCGCCTGCGGCAAAAACTATCCGGAAAAAATCGCGACTATCGTCAGTGGCGTCGCTGAAGGATGCAAGCAGGCAGGAGCAGCACTGATTGGCGGTGAGACGGCAGAGCATCCGGGATTAATGCCTGAAGACGAATATGATCTGGCAGGTTTTGCTGTTGGTGTTGTGGACAAAAAAGATCTGATTACAGGTGAGAATCTGAAGGCAGGTGATACCCTTATAGGTATTGCTTCTTCCGGTGTACACAGCAATGGTTTTTCTCTTGTTCGTAAAGTGTTTGAAATGACAGAGGAATCTTTGAATACATATTATGATGAACTTGGAAAGACCCTTGGCGAGGCTCTCCTTGCACCGACAAGGATTTATGTAAAAGCTCTGAAGCAGGTAAAAGACGGCGGCGTTACAGTGAAAGGCTGCAGCCATATTACGGGCGGCGGTTTCTATGAGAATATTCCGCGTATGCTTCCGGAGGGTATTCATGCTGTAATCAGAAAGGACAGTTATGAAGTGCCGGCTATCTTTAAGTTGATGGCAGAGAAAGGAGATATTGCTGAGCAGATGATGTATAATACCTATAATATGGGTATTGGCATGGTGCTGGGCGTGGATCCGGCTGATACTGAGAAGACCATCAGCCTGCTTGAAGCTGCAGGAGAAAAAGCTTATGTTATTGGTGAATTGACGACTGGTGAGAAGGGTGTAACATTATGTTAAAAATAGCAGTTCTTGTATCAGGCGGCGGCACCAATCTTCAGGCCATTATCGACAGTATTGCGGACGGACGCATCACAGATACGAAAATCGAGGCTGTCATCAGCAATAATCCGAAAGCTTATGCTTTGGAAAGAGCGAGAAAGGCTGGCATCGAAGCTTTATGTATCTCTCCGAAATCTTTTGAGAGCAGAGCAGATTTTAATGAGGCTCTTCTGAGGGCGGTCAATGAGTGTCAGGTTGACCTGATCGTTCTGGCTGGATTTATGGTGGTGGTGCCGAAGGCTATGATCAAAGCCTACAGAAACAGAATTATCAATATTCATCCGTCATTGATTCCATCTTTTTGCGGTACAGGTTATTACGGGCTTCATGTGCATGAAGCTGCATTAAAGCGCGGCGTGAAAATCAGCGGTGCAACCGTGCATTTTGTGGATGAGGGAACGGACACGGGTCCGATCATCATGCAAAAGGCTGTGGAGGTTTATTCTGATGATACCCCGGAGGTTCTGCAGCGCAGAATCATGGAGCAGGCCGAGTGGCAGATCATGCCGCAGGTCATCAATCTGATCGCCCATGACAGGGTACATGTAGTCGATGGAAAAGTTATTATAGGAGAAAAATAAAATGAAAGTATTAGTAGTCGGCGGCGGCGGCAGAGAGCATGCCATTGCATGGAAGGTGGCCGAGAGTCCGCTGGTTGATAAGGTATATTGTGCGCCGGGGAATGCCGGTATTGAAGAAGTGGCAGAATGTGTGCCAATCGGTGCCATGGAATTTGATAAACTGGTTGCCTTTGCCAAAGAAAAAGAGATTGATCTGACAGTGATCGGTATGGACGATCCGTTGGTGGGTGGTGTTGTGGATGCTTTTGAAGCAGAAGGGCTGCGTGTCTTCGGACCACGTAAAAATGCGGCCATCATCGAAGGTTCCAAAGCATTTTCAAAGGATCTGATGAAGAAATACGGCATTCCGACAGCAGCTTATGAGAATTTTACAGATCCGGAAGAAGCATTGGCTTATCTGGAAACAGCCAAAATGCCGATCGTATTGAAGGCTGATGGTCTGGCTCTGGGTAAGGGTGTACTGATCTGCCAGAATCTTGAGGAAGCTAAAGCTGGTGTTAAGGAAATCATGGAAGATAAAAAATTTGGCTCTGCCGGCAATACCATGGTCATCGAAGAATTCATGACGGGACATGAAGTATCTGCTCTCTGTTTCTGTGATGGTACCAATATCGTGCCAATGACTTCTGCACAGGATCATAAGCGAGCCAAGGATGGAGATCAGGGACTGAACACAGGCGGTATGGGTACATTTTCTCCAAGTCCGTTCTATACGGAGGAAGTCAATGATTATTGTATGGAAAAAATATTTAAACCAACCATGGCTGCCATGAAGGCTGAAGGCAGAGATTTTGTCGGAATCCTGTTTGTGGGACTGATGCTGACAGAGGATGGTCCAAAGGTGCTGGAATACAATGCACGCTTTGGTGATCCTGAGACACAGGTGGTACTGCCGCGTATGAAGACGGATCTGGTTGCCATGTTTGAGGCCTGCATTGATGGTAAACTGGATGAAATGAATCTGGAATTTGAAAATAATGCTGCTGTATGTGTTGTTCTTGCATCTGACGGTTATCCTGTTTCCTATGAAAAAGGCTATCCGATCACCGGTTTTGAAAAGTTTCATGCAGATGAAGGCTACTATTGTTTCCATGCAGGAACAAAGAAAAATGAGAAGGGCATTGTCACCAACGGAGGACGTGTTCTTGGTATAACAGCAAAAGGCGCGACATTGAAAGAAGCCAGAGCCAATGCTTATGCAGCAACGGAGTGGATTCAGTTTGAAAATAAATACATGCGGCATGATATTGGCAAAGCCATAGATGAGGCATAGCATAAAATATACAATTATGTAAAAAAACCGCTGATAATGGAAAATAAAATCCGTTGTCAGTGGTTTTTCGTGCCAGATATTGAGTTCCCTTGACCATATTCGATGTAAAGTGCTACAATGCACTTAAAAGCTATATGAAAAGAGGATGATAGAAGATGCAGGAAACGATCAGGCTTTTTGATGAGGATAGTCATGAGACTTTGTTTGAAGGATGTGTGCTGTCATGTGAAGAGGATGGCGATTTATATAAAGTGGTTCTGAATCAGACACTGTTTTTCCCGGAGGAGGGAGGACAGACCTGTGATAAAGGAACACTTAATGATATTCCGGTGGAGAAGGTTCTTGAGAAGAACAGAGTGATCTATCACTGGGTGAAAGAACCTTTGTGGGAAGGCGATACGGTAACAGGCATCATTGACTGGGAGAAGCGTTTTTCAGATATGCAGCAGCATTCAGGAGAGCATATTGTATCCGGTCTGATGCATGAGTATTTTAAATTTGACAATGTTGGTTTTCATCTTGGCAGTGAGTGTGTCACCATGGATTTCAACGGTGTTCTGACAGAAGAGCAGCTTCGGATGATAGAGCGTAAAGCCAATGAGGCTGTTGTGAGAAATATTGAGGTTCAAGTAATATGGCCTTCCAAAGAAGAACTGGTTGAACTGCCATATCGCAGTAAAAAACCGTTGGAGGGACCTGTCAGAATTGTTGAGATCCCGGGATATGATATTTGTGCCTGTTGTGCACCCCATGTGCGTCGTACAGGTGAGATTGGCATGATCCGTCTTGTGGGAATGGAAAAATACAAGGGCGGCATCCGGGTTGAGATGCTCTGTGGTTTTCGTGCCATGGCGGATTATCTGGAAAAAGAAAAGAATGTAAACAGGATTTCAAGACTTCTTTCTGCAAAGCCATATACAGTGGCTGATGCTGCAGAGAAACTAAAAGCGGAAAATACAGCTTTGAAGCAGGAGATATCCGCTCTTAAGATGGCTATTCTGGAAAAGAAGATTGAGCAGCTGCCGGAGAATGCAGTCAATGTCTGCCTATTTGATGAGCATCTGGATAAATCAAATATGCGTTACGCTTTTAATCTTATGATGAAGCGCTGTCGGGGCATCTGTGCATGCTTTGAAGGAGACGATGAAAAGGGCTACCGTTATGTGCTTGGCGGTCAGGATGCGGATGTGACTGCTGAAGGAAAGAAAATGAATGCAGCACTTAACGGACGCGGTGGTGGATCAAAGGATATGTTTCAGGGCAATGTCCAGGCATTGCGTTCTGATATCGAAGATTATTTTTTCCATTTAAATAAATAATAAATCGGCTATAAAGTATAAGATATAGTTAGAGCTGGTCTGTTTACAAAAAAATAATATAAAAAAATGAGAATACCATTGATTTTTTCTAAAATTACATTATAATAATAAATACACTTGTTTAATGTAAGATAATGACCGTATTGTCGGTGCATATTAAACAAGTGTATCTGTTGACTACGACAAGAAACGAAAGAGGTACATTCAATGGATGAAGCTGTATTTTTACAGATCCTGAATAGTTTGCTGGAGAAGGCAAAAAAGAAAAAAAATGAACTGGATTATGGCGACATCAATGATGCGTTCAAAGGCTTCGAGTTTGACGAAGAGAAGATGGAAGAGGTATATGAGTTCCTGGAGACCAAGAATATTGATATCATTAATATTCCGGAGACCCAGAACGATGAAGATGAGTTCCTCGATCAACAGGAAGAAGAAGTTGAACTGCTGGATGATGTTGACGCGCTGGAAGGTGTGAGCCTGGAAGATCCTGTCAGGATGTATCTGAAGGAAATTGGTAGTGTTAAGCTTTTATCCCCTGAGGAAGAGATTGAACTTTCAAAGAGAGCTGAAGCCGGTGACCAGAAAGCGAAGGACAGGATTATTGAGGCCAATCTTCGTCTGGTTGTCAGTATTGCGAAGAAGTATGTTGGCCGCGGTATTCCATTCCTTGATCTTATACAGGAAGGCAATATGGGGCTGATCAAGGCTGTTGAGAAGTTTGACTATGCCAAGGGATTTAAGTTCAGTACATATGCGACATGGTGGATTCGTCAGTCCATTACAAGAGGTATTGCTGATAAGGGCAAAACCATCCGTGTGCCTGTGCACATGGTAGAGACTATCAACAAGACACTGCGTATGTCCAGAAATCTTCTGCAGGAGCTGGGAAGGGAACCTACCAGTGAAGAGATTGCAGAACGTCTGGGTACGACCAAGCAGAAGGTGGAAGAGGCACTGGAGATTTCCCGTGACCCTGTTTCCATGGACAGTCCGATTGGTGAGGAGGAGGATTCCAGTCTCGGTGATTTCATTGAGGATGAGAATATGCTGTCTCCATCGGATTCGGCTGATTATCAGATGCTGAAGAAGGAACTCGTGAATGCTCTGGATACATTGACAGATCGCGAACGTAAGGTTATTGAGCTGCGTTTCGGACTGATTGATGGTCAAGCGAGGACTCTTGAGGAAGTTGGGAAGGAGTTTAAAGTTACCCGTGAACGTATCCGTCAGATTGAGGCGAAGGCACTGCGTAAATTGAGACATCCATCCAGAAGCCGTAAGCTGAAGGATTTTCTTCAGGAATAGAGTTAGAATATGAATGCTGCATATGTACGCATTTCCAAAATATGGAGCCGTACGATGCAGCATTTTTGATATGAGGAGATACGATGATTTTTGATACACATTTTTCGGAAGCAGATTCTGTGACCTATGGGATAGTGAATGGGAAGGCGACAGTCATCAGGTATGAAGGAGATGAGGCCAGAGTAGTGATTCCTTCGTCTTTGGATGGATATCCAGTAACAAAGATAGAGCCCTATGCCTTTTCTGAAAAATCTATGAAGTATATACAATTTCCGGAAACTCTGGAAATTATCGATCATCATGGATTCAGTGAATGCAGGAATATCCGTCAGCTGGATTTTCCGGAAAGATTAAGAACCATCGGCAATTATGCTTTTTATAATTGCTGGGGACTGGAAGAGGTTCATCTGACTTCAAATATTTCATCCATCGGTTATGGTGCCTTCAAAAATTGTGAGAAATTGAAAGAGATCATACAGGATAAAGTGGAGGGCCATGATATAAGTATTGGAAGTCTCCTGGATGATCTGAATCAGCAGATTCATGTCGTGATGCGTCATCTGTATCCGGATAAGCCTGTGGAGGAAGCCAGGGTTATTTTTACGGAACATGATTACGAAGTAGTGGCCAATGTTGCTTCCATGTGTAAGCAGTTTGAGGCAACAGAGATCGGCTCCGGCAAATATATTCGATATTGTATTGGTATTCATGATATCGATTATAATAAATATGACGGC
>JBJEJD010000081.1:0-3921 GCA_051877705.1 Coprococcus sp.
GAGCGAAAGCGTGTTTGAAGGTAGAAACTGTTCATACTGTGCCTCAGAAACCAGTTGGCTGAACTGTAGCAAATTCATTAATGGCAGCACACTAGTTCAGTGAAAAATCAGTGGTAATTTGCTGAAAATACGTTATAATAAAAAGAGATACCCGTGGGTTAAGAAAGGGGAAACATATGGCAGGTTCAGATATTGGAATTGATTTGGGTACGGCCAGTGTTCTTGTCTATGTGAGAGGCAAGGGCGTTGTACTGAAGGAGCCTTCAGTGGTGGCTTATGATAAAGATACGAACGAGATTAAGGCGATCGGGGAGGAAGCACGGCAGATGATGGGCAGGACGCCCGGGAATATTGCCGCTGTGCGCCCGCTTCGTCAAGGGGTTATTTCGGATTATACAATTACAGAGAAGATGCTCCGTTATTTTATACAGAAGGCTGTAGGCCGCAAGACATTGAAGCGCCCGCGGGTCTGTGTCGGTGTACCGAGCGGTGTTACAGAGGTGGAGAAGAATGCGGTCTGGCAGGCAACGCTGGAGGCGGGAGCCAGAGACGTTATGATTATAGAGGAACCTATTGCGGCAGCACTCGGTTCGGGTATTGACATATCCCGTCCCTGCGGCAATATGATCATTGATATCGGCGGCGGTACGACGGATATCGCGGTCATATCACTGGGAGATACGGTGATCAGCCGTTCTTTGAAGATAGCCGGGGATAATTTTGATGATGCCATCATCCGCTATCTGCGGAAGACTCACAATCTGCTGGTGGGTGACAGGACAGCTGAGGAGATCAAGATCAGGATCGGCGGTGTCTATGAGCGTGTGGATCCGCTGACGATGCAGGTCAAGGGACGCGATCTTCTGACGGGACTTCCGAAGACAGTGGAGATCAGCAGTGAGGAGACACTGGAGGCGTTCAAGGACAATATTATTCAGATACTGGAGGGGATTCACCAGGTACTGGAAGAGACACCGCCGGAGCTGGCGGCAGATATAGCCACAAGGGGCATTCTGCTGACAGGCGGAGGAAGTCTGCTCTTTGGTATGGATGATCTGGTGGAGGAGACAACGGGAATACGGACGACGGCTGTGGATGACCCGATTTCGGCGGTTGCCATCGGGACAGGCCGTTACACGGAGTTCCTCGAAGGTAAACAGGTGAAAGCCTGAAAGTGACAGGCGCAATGTAACAGTTCAGCCCTTGAGTATCTTATGGGATCTGTTTTGCTAAACAACATGCCGGAAACATGCTCACCGCAAATCGTTTCCGGCATGTTGTTTACGAAAACAGATCCTTGAGACATAAATCTTATCAGCTGAACTGTTGCGTTTAATTTGCTGTTTTTTGATAAAAGGGTGAGTGAATGGAGAGTATACAGGGACTTGTGGAGCATATTGTCTATCATAATGAGACCAATGGCTATACGGTGTTCTCCCTGATGTGCCAGGGGGAGGAGATCGTCTGCGTTGGTAATGTGACCTCCCTTGATGAAGGTGAGTATCTGAAGGCCGAGGGTGAATACACGGAGCATCAGGTCTATGGCAGACAGTTCAAGGTGTCCAGTATGACGGCGGAGGTGCCGGAGGATGAGTATTCCATCGAGCGTTATCTGGGATCGGGCGCCATCAAGGGTGTTGGTCCGGCGCTGGCGGCTAAGATCGTCGGAAAGTTTAAAAAGGATACCTTCCGCCTCATCGAGGAAGAACCGGAGCGACTGGCAGAGATCAAGGGTATCAGTGAGCGCAAGGCCCAGGAGATCTATCAGCAGTTTCACGAGAAGCAGGATCTGCGGCAGGCCATGATGTTTCTGGCACAGTATGGGATCACAACGGCCCTGGCTTTGAGAATCTACAAACAGTACGGTGACGAGATGTACCGGATCATCCGGGAGAATCCCTACCGGCTGGCGGATGATATGAATGGTATCGGTTTTAAGCTGGCCGATGAGATCGCCAAAAAAGCAGGTATCGGATCACATTCAGATTTTCGTATTCGCAGCGGCATTATCTATATGCTGCAGCAGGGAACATTATCCGGACATACATATATACCGGCAGAGCTGCTGACGGAGAAGACGGCCCAGATGCTGGAGGTGGAACAGGAGGCGGTGGAAGAGCTGCTTCAAAGCCTTCAGATGGACCGGAAGATTGTCGTGAAAAAGATCGATGAAGTACCTGTTGTCTATGGCGCTTCCTATTATTATCTGGAAATGGAGACGGCGGGGATGCTGGATCGGCTTGGCATTGATTATGAGGTGGATGAGCCGGAAGTGGGACGGATGCTGGATCGGGTTGAGAAGAATGAAGGCATCCGGCTTGATGAACATCAGCGGGAGGCTGTATTTGAAGCGGCCAGGAACGGTGTCCTGGTCATCACCGGCGGTCCCGGTACAGGAAAGACAACGACGATCAATGCAATTATCAAATATTTTGAATATGAAGGAATGGAAATGCGGCTGGCGGCGCCGACGGGACGGGCGGCCAAGCGAATGTCCGAGGCCACGGGCTATGAGGCGCAGACGATCCACCGGATGCTGGAACTGACAGGCGGACCTGATGACAGTCAGATCCGCAGCCGGTTTGAGCGTAATGAGGAGAATCCTCTGGAGACGGATGTGATCATTATTGATGAGATGTCCATGGTGGATATCCACCTGATGAATGCCCTGCTGAAGGCCATTGCCGTGGGCACGCGGCTGATCATGGTAGGTGATGTCAATCAGCTGCCGAGTGTCGGTCCCGGCAACGTGCTGAAGGATATCATTGATTCAGGATGCTTCCATGTGGTCCGTCTGACGAAAATCTTCCGCCAGGCACTGGAAAGTGAGATCATCAAGAATGCCCACAGGATCAATGAGGGCACGCAGATTGATCTGAATCATAAAACACCGGATTTCTTCTGCCTGAAACGTTATGATGTTCAGCAGATACTGGGAGTCATGGTGGCACTGATCAGGGACAAGCTGCCAAAATTCGTTCAGGCAAGACCCTATGATATTCAGGTGCTGACGCCTATGCGCAAGGGAGAATTGGGTGTTGAGCGGCTCAATGTGGTGCTGCAGCAGTATCTGAACCCTCCGTCACCGGACAAGAAGGAAAGGGAATTCCGCCAGGGAGTGCTGCGCGAGGGCGACAAGGTCATGCAGATCAAAAATAATTATCAGATCGAGTGGGAGATCCTTGGCAATTATCAGCTGCCTGTGGATAAGGGTGTCGGTGTCTTCAATGGTGATATGGGCATCATCCGCGAGATCAATCATTTTGCAGAGCAGCTGGTGGTGGAATTCGATGAAGGACGCCGTGTGACCTATGGCTTTGCCCAGCTGGAAGAATTGGAGCTGGCTTATGCCATCACGATCCATAAGTCTCAGGGAAGCGAGTATCCGGCGGTGATATTGCCTCTCTTGTCAGGACCGAGAATGTTATTCAACAGGAATATTCTCTACACAGCGGTGACCCGTGCCCGGCAGTGTGTGGCCATTGTGGGCGATGAGCGCACCGTCTCCCATATGATTGAAAACGAGAGACAGCAGAAGCGATATACTTCCCTGAACCTGCGAATACAGGAAATAAAGTAACTGCTCAGCCTCCTGACTTTTCTCTGCACAATACGGACATATTCCACCTTCAAACACGCTCTCGCTCGGCGAAAAACGCAGCGGTACTAAGGATTTTTCTACATGAAATTTGAAAAATCCAAGTACCGGCGTTTTTCAAACGGTTTTCAGGTGGAATTATGCCCGTATCTGTGCAACTGGATATATGCAGGCTGAGCAGTCGTTACGAGTTAAACGGAAGATAAGCTAGAATGTAGAGAAAATAATAAAAATCTGTCACAAATTCCTCCGAAGAAGGGTTATAGAGGTGTAGAACCATTCGGAGGAGCAGCGGAAATATTTTTCGGGAAGGGGGCCGGAAT
>JBJEJD010000082.1:0-3919 GCA_051877705.1 Coprococcus sp.
CGCCTGTTCCGTTCGTCAGGATCTGCGGCACATCAAAAAGCTGAAGTCCACCGATCAAAGACGTGATAATCACATAAAGCAGAATCGGTCGCAGCAGAGGCAGCGTAATCCTGAAAAACACCTGTGTTGAGGTTGCCCCGTCCACTTCAGCTGCCTCGTACAATTCCATATCTATCCCCATCATGCCGGCCATCAAAAGAATCGTCGTATTACCAAACCACATCAGACAGTTCATTAATGCAATCAGCCCCCTGGTACTCCATACATTGGACAAAAATTTATAAGGTGTTGATATAATTCCCAGCTGTATGAGCAGTGAATTAATTGGGCCATTATCTGAGAATAATGTAAAAAACAACATTGAAAACGCAGATGCCATAATCAGATTCGGCAGATAGATGACTGTTTTAAAGAATCTTGATCCTCTTAAATGCATACGTGCATTGGAAAACCATGCCCCCAGCAGCAGTGACAAAAACAGCTGCGGCACAAAACACATAATCCACAAAATGGCCGTGTTTTTTGCATATATCCATATATCACCGTTTGAAAATAATGATATATAATTCTTAAGTCCTACAAAATTGGGTCCAATTTGTTTAAGACCTGACATATAATTTTCAAAAAAGCTGTTATAAATCGTGCTGATCATGGGAATGAGCTGAAAAATAACATAAAATACAACAAATGGTATTAAAAATATATATCCCCATTTATTGTAACTAACTACCTTACTTTTCTTCTTCATTTTACCCTCCTTCTCCTCTCTTCTGTTACATAGCTCGCAGCAAACTCTCTGCAGACGCACAGGATCTGATGCCGGCTCTGTACTGAAACCGCCTCCCAGACAGCTGTCTCGCCCCTTCAAATAAAAGCGGCCGTGCCTGCCCGCATTTCTTGCCAGGCAGGCACGGCCGCTTTACTCAAAAGATGATATACTCATTTAGATACTATGTCTTAGTGGGTCAACTCCGGATATTTCTCCTGAACTGCTTTATAGAACAATTCAAGTGCTTCATCCAGTGTGGCGTTGCCTTCAAAATAATTCTTCATGGCATTCTGGAATTCTTCATTACATCCCTGATCATAATCAGAAAGATTACTCAAATCTATCTTCTCTGCGCCAGCACAATACATTGCCAGAGGATTCTGTCCACCCAGGACTTCGCTCTGATAGGAAGTATCTGCTGCCATTGCTTCCATAGCCGGTTTGTTATTTACAAAGTCATTATCTTTAACAACGATTTCTTTCATAGTTTCTTCATCAGTTGTCATCTTAAGCATGATATCCTTAATCAGGCTGGCATTATCCGTACCCTCTGCTGCACAGATCCATGTGCCACCCCAGAAGAAGCCCTGAGGTCCTTCAGTTGCTGCCCAGTCACCATCGATTCCATTACCTCCAAGAGTAAAATCCACAAACCAGGCCGGTCCAAAGTAACAGAATACTTTACCATCTTCAAAAAAGCCCTTCTTCCAGTCATCAGACCATAATTCATATGTATTAGTCTCACCCGCATCGACCATAGTCTTTGAAGCTTCTACCCAGTTCATAATATTCTCATCAATGATAATTTTGTTATCAACAACCCAAGGTGTAGTTACATTATTTGAATATACACGATATGTATCATTAACAGAAGAGGTCATATAGTAACCGGCATCTTTCATTTCCTGTGCCGTTGCATTAAAAGTATCCCAGTCACTGAGTTTCAGCTGAACTTCTGCCGGATCGTCCGTACCAAATACATCTTTTGCAATAGAACGTCTGTAAATCAGAACACCCGGGCATCCCTGCCATGAAACGCCCTTAAGATTACCCTCGGAGTCCGTCACTACATCTTTTGTATACTGATACTGATTAGCCAGATCTGCTTCTGTAATGCCAAGTTCTGCAACCGGCATTGTATATTCGGTATTGACATACTTTAATGCGTAGTCTGCTTCCACAAGGAAAAGATCAATTTTATCATCTGCTGCTGCATCAGCCTGTTTCAGTAATGTGGCATCCAGATTATTCTGGTATGCATTATCATCATTTGGTGTGATATTCCATTTAACAGTCACATCACCAATCTTTCCTGTTGTTCCATCCACTTCTTCATAACCATCATAGTGATCAGTAATACGGGTCTTAAACTCTTCATTCCAACAGTAAATATTCAGAACCTTACCTTCGTCCCCTTCTGTACCTGTGGCTTCTGTCTCCCCAGTTGTTTCAACATCTGCTGATGTTTCACCCGCTGTTTCAGCCGGAGCGGATGTCTCTTTCGCACCGCTGCCACATCCGGCCAGTATTGACACTATCATCGCCGTAGTCAACAAAACGCCTAAAATTCTCTTTTTCATTAATAATACCTCCTTAAATAATCCCTTTTCATTATATATTGATATTACATCCGTAATATAATATCCTGTTACATAATTTTCCCCACCGTTCTTCCCTGATAAACACTGCCACCGATGATGATCTGTTCAACAATCGTTGTCTTCGGACGTTCAATCAAATCAATCAGCTTCTCAGCTGCCACACAGCCAATAGCTTTTGTATCCTGCCATATGGTTGTCAGCTGCGGTTCAATATGCCTTCCTATCTGTATACCATCATATCCGGCTACCGATATATCCTCCGGTATCTTCATTCCTTTTTCTCTGATTACATTCATTCCACCAAAGCAGGCGAAGTCATCAGGATAAAGGATGCATGTCGGCGATTCTTTCAATGCCAACAACTCCTCCGTAGCCTTTCCGGCCTCCTCTGTATTTCTGTAAGCAGCCTCCTTAATATAATCATCAGGAATATCCAATCTCAGTTCCTCAGCGGTCCTGTAAAAAGACGACAATCGTTTCTGAGTGACGGATGAATCTGCACCATGAATATAGGCAATTCTCCGATGACCCTGCTGATAAACATATGTCAGCAGATCCCTCATACCGTTTACATTATCCGACATAATGGCTATTCTGTTATTGAATAGATGATCAATGGTCACTACCGGCAGATCGCTTCTAATCAATTCCTCAACTTGTCCATCATTAAAATTCACACAGGCTGCCACGACTCCGTCAAATCCCCGATACTTACAATGTTCCAAAATCGTCAGATTATTCCGTCCCTTCGGATTACTGTTGATAAATGTAATATCGTATCCCTTTTCCTCTACTGTCCTTTTAAACCAGTCCAGTACACTTGCGAAATAGTCATGTGTCAAACCACTGTGGGCTTCATCCACAAACAAAACCCCGATATTGTATGTTCGGTTTGTCTTCAAGGCTCTGGCCTGAGCATTTGGTAAATATCCCATCTGTCTTGCAACCTGGCGAATATATGCTTTCGTATCAGCTCCTATATCCTTATGATCATTCAGAGCCTTGCTGACCGTTGCAATGCTGACATTACAGACAGCAGCTATTTCTTTCATAGACGGCATACCTTCGTCTCCTTTGGTTTGTTTTCCCTATACTTAATCGTTTTCTTGACTTAAATATACACCAATATGCATCTAATTGCAAGTATTTTTTTAGTCAAATAATTATTTTGCACAATTTTTTGTAAATTATATTCTTTTATATAAGCAACATAGCCTTATTATATTAGTTCGTTTACAAATATAATTTATTTTTTTACATATTCACTTATTTTATTCAGAAATCCTTTTCGTTTTCCCTATGCACATACTTTAATTACACTCATATTTTTAGTTTTATAGCAAATATTAGCTTTTATCATTAAAAATTGGTATTTTTACTTGAATAAATACCAATTCTCCTGTATACTCAAAGTAACATGACTTGACAATCGGTTTACTTAATCGTTTAAAAACATAAACTACCAAGATTAATGATTAAAGGAGGAGCTTCTTTATGAAATTCGGATATTTTGATGATGCCCGGCGCGAATACGTCATTACCACCCCTA
>JBJEJD010000083.1:0-14749 GCA_051877705.1 Coprococcus sp.
GAGATCGAGTACGACAAGGTAGATAAAGTAAGAGGTATGGATGTTATCTTTGTTACAACAGCCAAGACCGATGAAGAAGCTCGTGAATTAATCCGTTTATTCGGTATGCCATACGCAAAATAAGGAGGTAGTATTTCATGGCTAAGACAGCAATGAAAATCAAACAGCAGCGTAAGCAGAAATTTTCCACAAGAGAATATAATCGTTGCAGAATTTGCGGACGTCCACACGCTTACTTAAGAAAGTATGGTATCTGCAGAATTTGTTTCCGTGAATTAGCATACAAGGGCGAGATTCCGGGCGTTAAGAAAGCAAGCTGGTAAGATTAGGAAGGGAGGAACCTTAGAATGACAGATCCAATCGCAGATATGCTTACAAGAATCCGTAATGCGAATACTGCTAAACATGATACAGTAGATGTTCCGGCATCAAAGATTAAGACAGAAATCGCAAGAATCCTTTTAGATGAAGGTTATATTAAAGCATACGAAATAATAGAAGATGGCGTTGTTAAGACAATCAAGATCACATTAAAGTACGGCGCTGACAAGAACCAGAAGGTTATCTCTGGACTGAAGAGAATCTCCAAACCTGGTCTTCGTGTTTACGCAGGTGTAGAAAATATGCCAAAGGTTCTTGGCGGACTGGGCATCGCAATTGTTTCAACAAACAAAGGTATTTTAACAGATAAAGAAGCCAGAGCAATGAATGTTGGCGGCGAAGTATTAGCATTTATCTGGTAATTATGAGCATAGTACAGGGCAAGGGATGCGAATAAGCAATTTGCTTATTCGGCCTGTGTGCAATGCGCTTTAGGAACTGCTTAAAGCGTTATAATTTGATATTATATAATTCCACATATAATATACATTCACTGAAAACGGAGCGGCAAGCTCCTGCAATTTAAGTAAGGAGGTACGGGCATGTCACGAATCGGAAGAATGCCAATCGCTATTCCTGCAGGCGTTACTGTAGATATAGCAGAAAATAATAATGTGACTGTAAAAGGTCCTAAAGGTACTCTTTCAAGAGCTTTAGCACCTGAAATGGAAATTAAAATCGAAGATGGTCACGTTGTAGTAACAAGACCAAACGATTTAAAGAAAATGAAATCATTACACGGATTAACCAGAACACTGATCCATAACATGGTTGTTGGTGTAACAGAAGGCTACTCCAAGAAACTGGAAGTTAACGGTGTTGGTTACAGAGCTCAGAAGCAGGGCAAAACCCTTGTATTATCATTAGGTTATTCACATCCTGTAGAGATGGTCGATCCAGAAGGTGTTACAACAACACTTGAAGGCCAGAACGTTATCATTGTATCAGGTATTGACAAAGAGAAGGTTGGCCAGTACGCTGCTGAAATCAGAGACAAGAGAAGACCTGAACCATATAAGGGCAAGGGTATCAAGTATGCTGATGAAGTAATCAGACGTAAGGTTGGTAAGACCGGTAAGAAATAATAAAGGAGAGTGAATAGAATGGTTAACAAACAGTCCAGAAGTGAGATTCGTGTTAAAAAACATAGAAGACTGCGTCATCATTTAACAGGCACTGCACAGCGCCCACGTTTATCTGTGTTTAGAAGCAATAATCATATATACGCTCAGATTATCGACGATACAGTTGGTAATACACTGGTAGCTGCTTCCACAATGGAAAAAGCAATCAAGGACGAACTGCAGTATACAGACGATGTTGCAGCTGCTGCAGCTGTTGGTACTGCTGTTGCTAAGAAGGCTCTTGAAAAAGGTATTACAGAAGTTGTCTTCGATAGAGGCGGATTTATCTATCAGGGTAAGATTCAGGCTTTGGCTGATGCAGCCAGAGAAGCTGGTCTGAAATTCTAGCACAGGGAGGAGAACACATGAAACGTACAATTATTGATGCTAGTCAATTAGAATTAACAGAAAAAGTAGTGTCAATTAAACGTGTTACTAAGGTTGTAAAGGGTGGTCGTAATATGCGATTCGCAGCTTTAGTAGTTGTCGGTGACGGCAATGGACATGTTGGCGCTGGTTTAGGCAAAGCAACTGAAATTCCTGAAGCAATCCGCAAAGGAAAAGAAGATGCTATGAAGAAATTAATCGAAGTTCCTCTTGATGAGAACTTAAGTGTTACACATGATAATTTAGGTCAGTACGGCGGTGCTTCAGTTCTTCTGAAGAGAGCTCCTCAGGGTACTGGTATCATCGCAGGCGGTCCTGCACGTAACGTGCTGGAGCTTGCTGGTTACAAGAACATCCGTACAAAATCTCTTGGCTCCAACAACAAACAGAACGTTGTACTTGCTACAATCGAAGGCCTTAGCAATCTGACAACTCCTGAAGAAGTAGCTAAAAAGCGCGGCAAATCCGTTGAAGAGATTTTAGGTTAAGGAGGCGTTGGTCATGGCAGAGAAATTAAAGATTACTTTAGTTAAATCTACAATTGGTGCAATTCCTAAACATAAAAAGACTGTTGAAGCTCTCGGATTAAAGAAGCTTCATAAGACTGTTGAATTGCCGGACAATGCAGCAACAAGAGGCATGGTTGCACAGGTTAAGCATTTAGTAAAAGTAGAAGAAATCTAATCAGATTGCAAGGAGGTGCACGTAATGAACTTATCAGAATTAAAACCAGCTGCTGGTTCCACACATAGCGCTAACTTCAGAGTTGGTCGTGGACATGGTTCAGGCAATGGTAAGACAGCAGGTAAGGGCCACAAAGGTCAGAAAGCACGTTCAGGTGCTCCTAGACCAGGCTTTGAAGGCGGTCAGATGCCTTTATATAGAAGACTTCCTAAGAGAGGCTTCACAAACAGAAATACAAAAGATATCGTAAGTATCAACATCACAGAATTGAACAGATTTGAGGATGGTACTGTTGTTACAATCGAAACATTAGTAGAGAACGGCATCATTAAGAATCCTAAAGATGGCGTAAAGATCCTTGGCAACGGTGAGCTTACGAAGAAATTAACAGTTAAAGCAAACGCATTCAGCGCTAGCGCTGCAGAAAAGATTCAGGCTCTTGGTGGAACAACAGAGGTGATCTAATGGCTAATACCAATTCAAATGGTTCAAGTCTCAAAAATATATTAAAAGTGCCTGATGTCAAAAGGAGACTTTTATTTACATTTTTGATTCTGGTGGTCGTCAGGCTTGGTGCACAGATACCAATCCCTGGCGTCAGCCGGGATGTCTTCGCTTCATGGTTTGCAAGTCAGGCCAACAGTGCGATGGATCTCTTTGACGCAATGACCGGTGGTTCCTTCAGTCAGATGTCTATCTTTGCTTTAAGCATCACCCCATATATCACAGCATCCATTATCATGCAGCTGATGACCATCATTATTCCTTCTCTGGAAGAACTTCAGAGAGATTCGGATGGTCGTGAGAAAATGAAGGAATATACCTTTTATCTTGCCATTGTATTGTCTGCTATTCAGGCAATTGCCATGGGCGTCGGCTTTTATCGCAGTCGTTACCTTGCATCTAATACGATTATGGGTCTTGTCATTGTTGTTGTTGCCCTGGTTACAGGTGCCTGTGTGCTTATTTACCTCGGAGAAGAAATTACCAAGCATGGTGTTGGAAACGGTATTTCCATGATCCTTTTATTTAATATTGTTTCCAGACTTCCACAGGATTTTAAGACACTGTATGACACCTTTATGAGTGGCAGAAATATTGTTAAGGCCGGCCTTGCTCTGCTGATTATTGTGGCAGTAATCGTATTCATGATCGTTTTCGTAGTATGTCTGCAGGCTGCTTATGTTAAGATTCCTGTACAGAATTCTTCAAAAATGATGGGCAGACGCAGTGTTGGAAGCGTAGGAGACCATATCCCATTTAAGATCAATTCAGCCAATGTTATTCCGGTCATCTTCGCTGGTTCGCTCATGTCTCTTCCTAGCATGATCGCTGCTTTTGCGGGTAAGACACCGGGGGGCATTCCTGGAGAGATTATAAAAGTATTGAGCCAGAGTAACTGGTTTAATTTATCTGCTCCTCAGTACACGATAGGTGCTGTCATCTACGCTGTACTGGTTGTAGCATTTGCTTATTTCTATACATCCATTACGTTCAATCCGGTTGAAGTGGCTGAACGTCTGAAAGAAAGAGGCAGCTTTATTCCGGGTCACAGACCAGGTAAACAGACTGTGGAATATCTGCAGTCCGTATCCAACAGCACGATTGGCATCGGTGCAGTTGGTCTTTTGATTGTAGCACTTATACCTATAGTATTTTCAGGTTTATTTGGTGCAGATGTGTCCTTTGGAGGCACTTCATTGATTATTATTGTAGGTGTTATTATTGAAACGATCAGACAGATTGATTCAAAAGTTGAACAAAGACATCTCAGTGGTATTTTCAGTAAATAATAAATGGTGTATAATATATTCTGTGCAGGTGTCAGACATCAGCACAGAATATGTTTTACCAATATATAGACGGGTTGAACCCGTCAGTAACTATTAATCAAGTTGTTGGACATATGATTGGAGGATAATTATGAAAATAATTATGCTTGGTGCACCGGGTGCCGGTAAAGGTACTCAGGCGAAGATGATTGCAGAAAAATGCGGAATCCCACATATATCAACCGGAGATATTTTCAGAGCCAACATCAAAAATGGTACAGAGCTTGGCGCTAAGGCAAAAGGCTATATGGATCAGGGACTCCTTGTACCGGATGAATTGGTATGTGATCTTGTCGTTGATAGAATTCAACAAGCTGACTGTGAAAAAGGGTATATTCTGGATGGTTTCCCGAGAACAATTCCTCAGGCGGAAGCATTGGAAGAAGCCCTGAATGCTATTGGACAAAAACTGGACTTTGCTTTAGATATTGAAGTTTCAGATGAACATATAATCAATAGAATGTCCGGTCGCCGTGCTTGTGTTGGATGTGGAGCAACTTATCATGTAATCTTTAACCCTACAAAGGTAGAAGGAGTATGTGATATTTGTGGCGATACGCTCATTCTCAGAGATGATGATAAACCTGAGACGGTAGAGAAACGTCTGGAGGTCTATCATTCTCAGACAAAACCATTGATTGATTTCTATTCAGCTGAGAATATTCTTGCTGAAATAGACGGCACTCAGTCAATGGAAAAGGTTTTCGAAGACATTATGAAGATCCTGGGAGTTTAATATGGCGGTTACTATAAAGTCTGAAAAGCAGATTGCCCTCATGCGGGAGGCAGGACGACTGCTGGCCATAACCCACGATGAACTGCATAAGGCATTGAAGCCGGGAATGACAACATTAGAGATCGACAGGCTCGGAGAAGAGATTATCCGCGATTTCGGATGTGTTCCGAATTTTAAAAATTATAATGGATATCCAGCTTCGATCTGTGTGTCAGTGAATGATGAAGTTGTTCACGGTATTCCTACCTCAGAGAGGGTCCTGAAGGAAGGGGATATCGTCAGTCTGGATGCAGGCCTTATCTACAAAGGCTATCATTCTGATGCCGCGAGAACCTGGGGTATTGGAACAATCAGTACTGAGGCACAGAGACTGATTGATGTGACCAGAGAAAGTTTTTTCAAAGGTATCAGTTTTGCAAAAGAAGGGAATCATTTACATGAGATTTCCGCTGCAATCCAGGATTATGTGGAGGGAAATGGATTCTCCGTAGTCCGTGATCTTGTAGGACATGGAATAGGTACACACCTTCACGAAGATCCGGAAGTTCCGAATTTCCGTACTAAGGGCAGAGGTATACGTCTGGCGGCCGGTATGACGCTGGCCATCGAACCGATGGTCAATGCCGGAGGCTGGCAGGTTGCGTGTCTGGATGATGACTGGACAGTTGTGACGGAGGATGGTTCTTTATCTGCACATTATGAGAATACAATTCTTATTACAAAGGATGGCTGTGAGATATTAACCATAGTATAACAGGTGATTAGATGAAACAACAATCATTATTGGAGAGATTCCAGATTGGACAGCTGGCCTGGTCAAAGCAGGGAAGAGATAAAGAACACTTATATGTGGTTATTGCCAGGGATGACCGTTTCCTGTATGCTGCGGATGGCATTAAGTGGACGGTCGGCAGACCAAAAAAGAAAAATCCTGCCCATATGCAGCTGATCGGCGTGACAGCCGTTCATCAGCAGGGAACGATTGAGGATGCAGATATCATTCAGGCAATCAGGGCCTTTGAGAACAGGAAAGGAAATTAGGAGGACAAATATATGTCAAAAGCAGATGTCATCGAAGTTGAAGGTGTAGTTATTGATAAGCTGCCAAACGCAATGTTTAAGGTAGAGCTGGAGAACAAACATGTTGTTCTGGCACATATCAGCGGCAAGCTTAGAATGAACTTTATTAAGATATTACCAGGTGACAAGGTAACTATTGAATTATCTCCGTATGATCTGACAAAGGGAAGAATTATTTGGAGAGATAAATAAAAATTTGCTTGATTTATATTTTTTCATATGATATAATAGTCGGCGAGCGTTCTAAAATGGAATGAGCAGCCTACATATGGCCACCGTTCTAATAGGAACGGGGTTGCATATATGGATGAACAT
Organism: Coprococcus sp.; assembly: GCA_051877705.1. GTDB lineage: Bacteria > Bacillota > Clostridia > Lachnospirales > Lachnospiraceae > Coprococcus_A. The sequence continues at coordinate 6,540 of JBJEJD010000083.1, forward strand.
TCTGTGAAAGGAGAGATTTATTGTGAAGGTTAGATCTTCTGTAAAGCCAATTTGCGAAAAATGCAAGGTTATTAAGAGAAAAGGAAGCATCAGAATAATCTGTGAGAATCCTAAACATAAACAGAGACAGGGTTAATATAACGCTGTGTTTTCTGTGTGTTATGACAAATTTGCCTGAAATGGCAGATTGACGTTATGCGGCTGCAGTGAAGATACACCAGGCTGGGTGGGAACTTCACTATTATATATAATATGATCAGAGATGATCGGAGTATCGTCAAGTCCGTCAACTGGCGATACATTTAGAATAATATAAGAACAATAAGAATAGTAACAGTGGGAAGCGCTGTAAGCATTTCACCACACATAGCAATATGTGTGTTACAGTTTTGCCCCTGTTTATGACAACTATCGGAGGTGTAATTACATGGCTCGTATCAGTGGTGTTGACTTACCAAGAGATAAACGAATTGAAATCGGCCTTACTTATGTATATGGTATCGGTAGAGCAACTTCAAACCGCCTTTTAAAAGAAGCAGGCGTTAACCCGGACACTCGTGTCAGAGATCTGACAGATGAAGAAGTTGGTAAAATCCGTGATGCAATTGATGCAGACAGCATCTTAATCGAAGGTGATCTTCGTAGAGAAATTGCTATCAATATTAAGAGATTACAGGAAATTGGTTGCTATAGAGGTATTCGTCACAGAAAAGGTCTTCCGGTTCGTGGTCAGAAGACAAAGACAAACGCAAGAACTCGTAAGGGTCCAAAGAAGACAGTAGCAAACAAGAAGAAATAATTTGACGAACAGGAGGTTAATGGTCAATGGCTAAGAAAGTGACAAAGAAAGTGACGAAGAAGCGCGTTAGAAAAAACGTGGAACGTGGACAGGCTCACATTCAGTCAAGCTTTAATAATACAATCGTTACACTTACAGATACAGAAGGCAATGCTTTATCATGGGCAAGTGCTGGTGGTCTTGGGTTCAGAGGCAGCCGTAAGTCCACTCCTTATGCTGCACAGATGGCAGCAGAGACAGCTGCAAAGGCTGCACTTATACATGGTTTGAAGTCAGTAGAAGTTATGGTTAAAGGCCCTGGTTCAGGTCGTGAGGCAGCAATCCGTGCATTACAGGCATGTGGTATTGAAGTTACAAGCATCAGAGACGTAACACCTGTTCCTCATAACGGATGCCGTCCGCCAAAACGCAGAAGAGTCTAATAGGAGGGTGTAATAGATATGGCTAGAGATATGGTTCCAGTTTTAAAAAGATGCAGAAGCCTTGGACTTGATCCGGTTTATCTTGGTATAGATAAGAAGTCTAACAGACAGTCTATTAGAGGCAATAAGAAAAAATCCGAATATGGTAATCAGTTAAGAGAGAAACAGAAAGCTAAATTTATCTATGGCGTTCTGGAGAAACCTTTCAGAAATTATTTTGCAAAGGCAAGTCAGATGAAGGGCCAGACAGGTGAAAACCTGATGGTTATGCTTGAGTGCCGTCTTGATAATATTATTTTCAGACTTGGTTTCGCAAGAACACGTAAGGAAGCAAGACAGATCGTTGATCATAAGCACGTATCTGTAAACGGCAAGCTTGTTAATATCCCATCCTATCAGGTAAAACCAGGCGATGTCATTGAAATCAGAGAGAAATTCAAAACTTCACAGAGATATAAAGATATTCTTGAAGTAGCAGGCGGCAGATTAGTTCCTGAATGGCTTGAAGCTGATCAGGAGAATCTGAAGGGCGAAGTAAAAGCGCTTCCGTTAAGAGAGCAGATTGACGTTCCTGTTGACGAAATGCTTATCGTCGAGTTGTATTCTAAATAATAATTTTTAGCTTGTTTGACAGGCTGATGGACTACCCTCAAATTAATTTCAACCCATAAAGGAGGGCCAATTAGTGTTTTATTTTGAAAAACCGAAAATAGAGATTGCAGAGATATCAGAGGATAACAAATACGGACGTTTTGTAGTTGAACCTTTGGAGAGAGGTTATGGTATTACACTGGGCAATTCCTTAAGAAGAATTATGCTTTCTTCTCTTCCAGGTGCCGCTGTCAGTCATGTAAAGATTGACGGTGTGGTTCATGAATTCAGTTCAATTCCGGGAGTTAAGGAAGATGTAACGGAAATCATCATGAACATCAAGAGTCTGGCAATCAAGAATACAAGTCTGACCAATGAGCCAAAAACAGCTTATATTGAATACGAAGGCGAAGGCGTCGTTACAGCGGCCGATATTCAGGTTGATCAGGATATTGAAATCATGAATCCGGATCAGGTGATCGCTACATTGAGTGGCGGTGCAGATTGCAAGCTCTATATGGAACTTACAATCACGAAGGGCAGAGGCTATGTAAGCTCAGATAAGAATAAGAGCGAAGATCTCCCGATTGGTGTACTGGCTGTAGATTCTATCTATACACCTGTTGAGCGTGTCAATATGACTGTTGAGAATACCCGTGTAGGTCAGGTAACAGATTTTGATAAGCTTACTCTGGATGTTTATACAAATGGTACACTTGGACCGGATGAGGCTGTCAGCCTTGCTGCAAAAGTATTGAGCGACCATCTGAATCTTTTCATTGATCTTTCAGAGAACGCCAAGACCGCAGAGGTTATGGTTGAGAAAGAGGATAATGAGAAGGAAAAAGTTCTTGAAATGAATATTGATGAGCTTGAATTATCCGTTCGTTCATATAACTGCCTGAAACGTGCTGGTATCAATACGGTTGAGGAGTTAACAAACAGAACAGCTGAAGATATGATGAAGGTTAGAAATCTTGGACGTAAGTCATTGGAAGAAGTTCTTGCAAAACTGAAAGAACTGGGACTTCAGCTGAATCCGAGTGACGAATAGTTCGCTCCGTTTGAATTTATCGATTTTTAAGGAGGATATACAATGGCAGGCTATAGAAAACTTGGAAGAACTTCCAGTCAGCGTAAAGCTTTGCTGAGAAATCAGGTAACTGATCTTTTATATTATGGAAAGATCAAGACAACTGAGGCAAAGGCAAAAGAAATCAGAAAGATTGCCGAAGGCTTAATTGCACTTGGTGTTAAAGAAAAAGATAATTTTGAAGAAGTTACTGTTCAGGCTAAGGTTGTCCGCAAGGATGCCAACGGCAAGAGAATCAAAGAAGATGGTAAGGTTGTATTCGATACTGTTGAGAAGACAATCAAGAAAGATATGCCATCCCGTTTACATGCCAGAAAGCAGATGGCAAAAGTCCTTTACACAAGAAAGGAGATTCCTGCAGCAGCTGCTAAGAGAAAGGCAAATACAAAGACGGTTAATTTACAGGACAAGTTATTCGGTGAATTAGCTGAGAAATACGCAGGCCGTAATGGTGGTTATACAAGAATCATTAAGATCGGTGAGCGTAAAGGCGATGCTTCCATGGAAGTTATCATTGAATTAGTATAATTCGAAGATAAATGATTAGAAAAGGGGCTGTTGCAAAATATGTTCCATACATGTTTTGCATGGGTCCTTTTTCTTTTATATTCTAACATAGGGCAATATACCGCCATATTTCCGCGGTATGGACAGCCTCATTCAGGTACCACAGGAGGGGATGGAATGGGTAAAATTATCCGGACACTGCATTTGATGCATGAATTTCTGATGAAAGATGAAGATGGTAATGTGGAGTCCAGGGACAAGGTACTTCAGGATATTTCGGTAGATATTGAAGCCGGAAGCTTTGTTGCGCTTTTAGGCCATAATGGTTCTGGTAAATCAACGCTGGCCAGACATCTGAATGCGTTGCTGCAGCCAACGGATGGCATAGTTCTGGTAAATGGGCATGACACAAAAAATCCTGAAGAAATTCTGGATGTCAGAAAGTCAGCAGGAATGGTGTTTCAGAATCCGGATAACCAGATCATTGCCAGTGTTGTAGAGGAAGATGTGGGATTCGGACCGGAAAATATTGGTGTTCCGACAAATGAAATATGGCGTAGAGTTGCCGAAAGTCTTGATAGTGTGGGAATGACAGCCTATCGGTATCATTCGCCCAATAAGCTATCCGGCGGTCAGAAACAGAGAATTGCTATTGCGGGCATTATGGCTATGCAGCCTTCATGTATGATTCTCGATGAAGCGACAGCCATGTTGGATCCTCTTGGACGTAAAGAGGTGCTGGATGCAGTTCACGCCCTTAACAAAAAAGAAAAGGTGACAGTGATCCTCATAACCCATGATATGGATGAGGCAGTGGCAGCAGACCGTATTCTGGTCATGGATAAGGGCAATATTGCCATGGATGGGACTCCCCGTGAAGTCTTTACGAGGGTGGAGGAATTAAGGCAGCTGCGGCTGACTGTACCGCAGGTGACGGAGCTGGCTTGGGAATTAAAAATGCAGGGCATGCCTTTGCCTGAAGGTATTCTGACCAGAGAGGAATTGATAGAAAATATTGACAGTCTGCTGAGGAAGGAGGCTTCGTCATGTCTCTGATCCGATTTGAGAATGTAAGTTATATTTATGGACAGCATACATCCTTTGAAAAGCAGGCGTTGAAGGATATCAGTTTTTCCATTGAAGCAGGTAGTTTTATCGGACTTATCGGTCATACGGGGTCAGGTAAATCAACTTTGATTCAACATATGAATGGTTTGATCGCGCCGACAGAAGGCAGGGTTTATTTTCATGATAAAGATATTAAGTCTGTTGAATTTAAGAAAAAGGAACTATGTGCAAGAGTAGGATTGGTATTTCAATATCCGGAATATCAGCTCTTTGAAGTGGACGTGCTTAAAGATGTGGCCTTTGGTCCGAAAAATCTGGGCCTGACTCAGGAGGAGGCAGAGCTTAGAGCACGGGAAGCACTTCAAATGGTGGGGATGGATGAATCCCAGCATATGAAATCACCATTTGAACTGTCAGGTGGACAGAAAAGACGGGTTGCCATTGCGGGTGTACTGGCTATGAAACCCGAAGTACTCGTTCTGGATGAACCTGCGGCAGGTCTGGATCCCCGAAGTAAACAGGAGATTCTGGAGATGATATGTCGCCTTCATGAGGAGACGGGTATAACGGTTATTCTGTCTTCCCATTCCATGGAGGATATGGCTTTATATGCAAAACGTCTCATCGTTATGAATCAAGGGGAAATCGTCAGGGATGGAACGCCGGAAGAAATTTTCAGAGAGTATCGTTATCTGGAAACAATTGGCCTGTCTGCGCCTCAGATGACTTATATGATGCATTCTTTATATGAAAAAGGATATCCGGTACATACGGATGTGATGACGGTCAAGGATGCCGCACAGGATATTTTGAAGCTATGGAGGAACGGAAATAAATGATACGTGATATTACAATTGGACAATATTATCCCGGTTCTTCTGTGATTCATCGTCTGGATCCCAGGGTCAAGCTGTTGGGAACGGTCTTATTTGTAATCTCAGTGTTCCTGATCAGCAGTGTTCCGGCATTCCTCATTGTGACAGCAGCATTGGTGGGAATGATCGCCATATCCGGTGTGCCGCTGCGATTTATGCTCAAAGGGCTTAAAGCTATCTTTATGATCATTATGCTGACCTTTTTCTTCAGTCTGTTTCTTACACCAGGAGATCTTTTATTTCGTCTGGGATTTCTGAAAGCAACAGTGCAGGGGCTGAAGACTGGTGTTTATATGGTCATGCGTCTTAGCTATCTGATTATCGGGTCTTCACTGATGACGCTGACGACTACGCCTAATCAGCTGACGGATGGCCTGGAAAAAGGTCTGGGATTTCTTAACCGTGTACATATACCGGTTCATGAGGTGGCAATGATGATGTCCATAGCGCTCCGCTTTATTCCCATTTTATTGGAAGAAATGGACAGGATCATGAAAGCCCAGCAGGCCAGAGGCGCAGATTTTGAAAGCGGCAATCTGATCCAGCGGGCAAAGGGCCTTGTACCGCTGCTGGTGCCCCTTTTTATCGCCGCTATCCGGCGGGCCAATGATCTCGCTATGGCTATGGAAGCAAGGTGTTATCACGGCGGAGAGGGCCGTACAAAGATGAAGCCGCTTCGATATGAGAAGAAAGATTATATAGCTTATATACTGATATTGATCTATATGGCGTTCATTATTACTTTAAGAATCATGAAGGTGGTGGCATGATATGCATCGGATCAAACTGACAGTGGCTTACGACGGTACTAATTACTGTGGGTGGCAGGTGCAGCCTAATGGCGTTTCTATTCAGTCCACGCTCCAGAAAGCTATAGAAGATCTTGTGGGTGAAAAAGTCAATGTAACGGGTGCCAGCCGGACAGATTCCGGTGTACATGCCCTCGGACAGGTCGTTGTCTTTGATACGGAAAAAGAGATACCGGACTGGCGGTATGCGCTGGCTATTAATCAGCGCCTTCCGAAGGATATTGTAGTGCAGAAATCTGAGGAAGTAGCTCCGGATTTTCATCCACGGTATGCAAATGTGGAAAAGACCTATGAATACCGTATCCTGAACAGGCGTGTTCAGCTGCCGAATGAACGTCTTTACAGCTATTTTGTTCCAAAGAAACTTAATGTGGAAAAAATGAGGGAAGCAGCGGTTTATCTGGTTGGGGAACATGATTTTCGTTCCTTCTGCTCTCAGAAGACGAAGGTACAGAGTACCGTCAGGACTGTTTATTCTCTGGATATAGAAACAGAAGGAGATATCATTACGATACGAATCAGGGGAAATGGTTTCCTCTACAATATGGTCAGGATCATCACGGGAACTCTGCTGAAGGTTGGTTTTGAGCAGAAGACACCGGAGGATGTCCTATATGCTGTGGAGCATCCGTCATCAAAGGCTGCCGGTCCGACGGCCCCGGCCCATGGCCTGACATTGGTATCGATAGAATACAGGTAATTTTGGTCAATTTTCAACCTGAAAATAAAGAAAAAATATTGACAGACGGAGATGTTTGCCATATAATAAATAATTGTGACGATATGTTTAAAAATGCTTCACCAAAGCCCCGGTGCAGTGTTTTATAATACATGATAGAATACAATATCTGATTGTGAGACATCTGTTGTGATTGACGAGATCAGCAGATGCAGGTGAGCCTTGATGTTTTCGGACATTTGCATCAGGGAGCTATGATATTCTATACGATTGGATACATGAATAAGGAGGTTCACTATGAAAAGCTTTGTAGCCAGCCCGGCAACAATTGAGAGAAAGTGGTATGTAGTAGATGCTACAGATCAGACATTAGGACGTTTGACTTCACAGGTTGCAGCAATCCTGAGAGGTAAGAATAAACCAACATTTACACCGAGTATTGATACAGGTGATTATGTTATTGTTATCAATGCAGACAAGATTAAAGTAACAGGTAAGAAATTAGATCAGAAGATCTACTACAGCCATTCTGATTATGTAGGTGGTATGAAACAGGCTACATTAAGAGAGAAAATGGCTAAAAAGCCTGAAGATGTTATTACATTAGCAGTTAAAGGCATGCTTCCAAAGGGACCTTTAGGAAGATCAATGATCAGTAAGCTTCATGTTTACGCTGGTCCGGAACACAATCATGCAGCTCAGAAACCGGAAGTTCTTGAGCTCAAGTATTAATGAATTACATCGGAAGGAGAGAGAATAATGGCTTCAGTAAAATATTACGGAACAGGTAGAAGAAAAAAGAGTATCGCCAGAGTATATCTTACACCAGGTACAGGCAAGATTACAATCAACAAGAGAGATATTGATGATTACTTCGGTCTTGAGACATTAAAGGTTGTTGTTAGACAGCCGCTTGTAGCAACAGATACAGTTGATAAATTTGATGTTTTGGTTAATGTTCATGGCGGCGGTTTCACAGGCCAGGCTGGTGCTGTAAGACACGGTATCGCTCGTGCATTACTGAAAGCAGACGCTGATTTCAGACCAACACTGAAGAAGGCCGGCTACCTTACAAGAGACCCACGTATGAAAGAACGTAAAAAATACGGTCTCAAAGCAGCCCGTCGCGCACCTCAGTTCTCCAAGAGATAATTTCGATTATCAGACATCAATTCAAACAGCACAGCAAAACCCCGGAAATGCTTATGTTTCCGGGGTTTTAATCAACAAAGCGCATCTATATGCATATCACTCCGCATTTCTATCGTGAATAAGATGTTATATTCTGTAGATTCAGTCACAGATTCTAAAGTACATTTACGAACAAAAATCCCAAAACAGCAAATCCAAGGGTAGTCATCGAGGCA
>JBJEJD010000083.1:14849-16667 GCA_051877705.1 Coprococcus sp.
AAAAGTCCCAAAACAGCAAATCCGAGCGTAATCCGCAAGGCATACCCACGAACAAAGATCCCAATAACAGCAAAAGCAAAGGTAGTCATCGAGACATATCTACGAATAAAAATTCCAAAACAGCAAAATCAAAGAAACTCACCAACAATGAAATACCAAAATGCTTACCATAAGAGGAGGGTTCATGAGCAAATTAAAGAAACAACTGCAGGAAGAAAAGATTAGATTAGAAACAATCTTAAAAACTACGGAGGAACGACTTGTGGATGCGCCGGAAGGCAAACTCAGAATTGCAAAAAGTCAAGGTACGGTACAGTATTACCACCGAAGGAAAGATACATCCAATACGGGAAGCTATATATCCAAAAATAAGATGGAACTGGTGAAGGCGTTGGCACAAAAGCAATATGATGAAAGGATAGCAAAGCTTGCCAGAAAACGATTACAGCAATTTAATAGGATACTACAGGATTATGAGGACGATGAAATCATAAGATTGTATGCCAGAGAACATCCGGAGAGAAGAAAGCTGATCCAACCGGTGGAACAGTCTTTCGAAAAAAAGCTGGAACAATGGATTTCTGAACCATATAAAGGAAAACCATTTAGAGAAGATAGTCCGGTGATATTAACAAATAAAGGATTGCGTGTGCGATCAAAAACTGAAAAAATAATGGCAGATTATTTTGATTCTAAAGGGATTTGTTATAAGTATGAATGTCCATTGTATCTGAAAAATTTTGGATATGTATATCCTGATTTTACCTTTCTCTCACCAAAAACAATGGAGGAGATCTATTGGGAACATGAGGGGATGATGGATAACGTAGAGTATGCACAGGCTGCAGTAAAGAAGATAGATTTGTATGAACAAAATAACATATTTCCGGGAGAACGTCTGATCCTGACTTTTGAAACTTCTGCGACTGTCATTAATAGTAAACTTCTAAAGATTATGGCAGAGAAATATCTATTGGATAAAACATAAAACATAGCAAACGTTAGAAAGACATTTACATTCCAACTTCAACTTGATAAAGTATGAAGTAAGACTATATGATAGGGAACGTTGTATTTGTGATTCGACCTGTAACAAAGAGCAAATGAATATGCAACTGTATGCGCAGGCAATCAAGGAATATTTCAAAGCAAAGTCCAATCATCGGGAACTTCTGAAATATGGAAAGCTGTTTGGAAATAGAAGAGATAATCAGGATCTATATGGACATATTTTGATGAGAACACCCGAGCAATTAAATGGAAGGATTCGCAACATGGCAGAGATATGAACGTTTCAGATGCAGAAAATGCTGCATATGTTTCTGTTTATGCAGTGACTTTTACAATCTATGAAAGCATGAAGAAAGAATATGGGTAAAAAAATGAAATGGTATACATTATTTAGACAACAGATTTTAGACAGAGGGATTGAATATTATGAAGATGGTCATGTCTTGGATTTTAGCTATTCTGATAACGAAATAACAGCACAGGTAGAGGGAACGGATATATATAATGTTCAGATTACGTTGGATGGGGAAGCGGTGACAGATATGTACTGTTCCTGCCCATATGCTGCGGATGGCCGAAATTGTAAACATATGGCTGCGGTTTTGTTTCAGTTTGAGGAAATGCTGGCTGGAAAGGACGCTGAGATAGAAGGTTACGATACAGAAAAAGAGGTTTCATCACCAAGAGAGGACTTTTTCCAAAGTAAGCAAAGAGAGAAAGAAGAGGTAATACAGCTTATCTCAAAAATACCGGAAGACAAAGTAAGAGAATTGTTGGTCGGATTTGTTCTGGCAGATGAAGGATTAA
>JBJEJD010000084.1:0-3903 GCA_051877705.1 Coprococcus sp.
CTGTATTCAAACAGTGGACTGTCCGTTACTTCCATCCACTGACACCATTCAAACTCACTGTTTTCCAGAGTCCCGGCACTGTCCCTTTTCAGTTTCAGCCGCTCATCCGTTACTTCCGGCCATGCAGCCGACACTTCCTCCTTCGTCAGTATTTCCTCTGCCAGAAGGCTGCCGCTGTCTGTTATATTCAATGTCACCTCATAATCCATCTTCCAGGCAGAAGATGCAATATCATACACCTCGCTGATATACCATCCCTTTCTTGTATCCGATGGATACAGGGTGACTTCATAGCTTTTGCTGCCGATCGCCATCGTCAGCCGGATATCCGTATCCGCCGCTGCTTCATAGCCTCCCAGAGACGGATTGACGAAAAACCGGCATTCCGATTCATCATCAGGAGATGCCAGCAGGAATACCCATTGTCCCCGCCGGCTCTCCATTTTTTCATCTCCTGCGGATTCTGCGAAAACACTGCCTGCCATAAGCAGACTCAATACCAGAGCCCCGCTCCAACGCAGGATTGCCCGGATGCCTCTCATATTTCTGATATTTCTGTTTTTGCGCATCTTCCGCTCTCTCCTTTATCCTTTTATCCTACTCTTCATCCATGAGCTCATGGATAGCCGCTTCTATACGCTGAATCTGGGTCCGGCTGTCCTCCCACCAGTCCAGAAGCCAGATATTGATGATCCGCCATCCCATCCGATGCAGCACATCCTTCTGCAGAATAGCCCTGTCTCTGACTGTATCCTCCAGTGCCGATGCGTCATCATCAAATACAATTCCCAGCAGATATTTCTCCGGATTCTGCGGATGGCGGACGGCCACATCGATTCTGAACTGACTGGTACCTACATTTATATCGGCATCATACCCTTTTTTCCTCAACTCTCCGGCAATCAGCGCATTGACATGTTCCTTTGCCGCAGCCGCCGGCTGTTCTCTGTATTCCAAAGCTTCGCAGCCCCTCTCAGCATAATCCATAAATGCCTTCAGATCTTTCAGGCCCTGGGCACTCCGATCCGTTGTATGGATATCGGATGGTTCAAAGGAAGCAAACACAACCATTTCCTGCTTTGCCCTTGTCACCGCCACGTTGAGACGCCTGTGCCCGCCATTCTGATTGACAGGTCCGAAATTCATACTCATCTTTCCCTCTGTATCAGGGCCATACCCTAAGGAAAAGAGAATAATATCCCTTTCATCTCCCTGGATGTTTTCCAGATTCTTAATAAAAACAGGTACCGGCATTTCACTGACAGCCACCGCCAGTTCACTGTCTTCATCCAGCTGCTCTGCCCACTTATCCTCAATCAGACCGCTTTGCTGAATATTGAAAGCAATCACACCTATGGACCGGGTATGATCCGCCATGACACGGCGCTTCATTTCCTCCACAACCTGCTGTGCTTCGATATCATTGGTTCTTGTACCGGAACGGTCATAAACGCCGCCGGTATTCACAAACCGGACAGCCGATACCTGATGATCCGGTGATGGGAAGGTTCTGAGTCCCTGGTCATAATAATGGATATTCGAAAATGCAATGAGGCTCTCATGGGCTGAGCGATAATGCCAGCTCAGATAACACTGCGGCATATTGATGGCAAGTGCATCATCCAGAATACTCTCCAGATCATCCATTTCAATATCTTCCCCTGCGTCTTTTTTCTTAAAGAAATTCGTTGGCGGCAGCTGCTGCTCGTCACCGGCAATCACAACACTGGTTCCGCGCGCAAGAGCCCCCACTGCCTCACAGGTCGGCATCTGGGATGCCTCATCCATAATAATCAAGTCAAACTTCGGAAAATCCGGATCGATAAACTGAGCCACTGAAGCCGGACTCATGAGCATACATGGTGCCAGCAGCCGGACAGCCTCCGGCATTTTTGCAAACAATTGACGAATCGTCAGTTTGGATCCGCCGCCCATAATGGCCTTCTGCAGAATACCCATATCTTTTGAGCTGCTGCCTTCTTTCTTGTCCGGGAGCCGTTCCAGCAGTCTCACCCTTATCTCCTCACGGGATATCCGTTCAAAATCATTGCAGAGTTCTCTGTATTTTTCAATGATCTGTTCATAGGAAAGGCCGCTGAAATACTGAAGCTGCGGATTCTTTTCTATTGTCCGCTTCACATAGGTGCCCGCCCATCCTTTATAGAATGCCGGCTCAATATCTTCCGGTGCCAGACCGTTTTCAACAGCCGCCACCACCGGTGCCAGACCCATATTTTCAGCCTGTCCGGCTTCCTGCATATAACAGCACCATGCATCCAGATCCTGATAATGATCCTGCCAGTCTCTGAGCATTGTCCGCCACTCTTCTTCAAACATTAAATCCGAAACCGATATCTTCTCACTGTCATACTCATAACCGGACATCCGGATAATGGATTCCGTACACTGCTTCAATGATTCATACTGCACTTTAATTCCCGCAAAATATTTTCTGTCTTCCCGAAAACCATCATCCGGTTCCATTGCCTGATGTTCAATATATTCCTGAAGCGTGACATAGCTTTCCTCGTCAATAATCAGTGTATCCAGCCTGTCCATGACCTGCTGCATTCTTCGGTGGGCTTTCTGCCACAACGGCCAGTCCACCTTCTGCCCGTTTCTAAGCAGCCGTTCCGCCAGCACCGACTTTCTGCCTGTCTGATTGTATCGCTCCTGCAGTACCATCAGATGTTCCAGCCGTTCTGGCATATCATCCGCCGTCATTTCATCCGGACGCAGGGCATATTGCCTCAGTGTACGAAGTATACTGGTGCGCATCATACGTCCGCTCCTGGAATTGCTGTCACCTGCCATCAGCCATCCTTCTCTGATCTGCTTCAGATTCGCCGTCAGAATCTCCCTGTCATATTCCTCATCCACTTCCTTCAACAGTGCCTCGGTTCTCTCAATCTCCTCCCAGGCCTGACCGATATGCTCAAAATCGTAGCCGTCGGCCAGAAGATCCGCCATCAATTCAGGATAGATGACAGCATGGGCCAAAACATCCGCCAGAGATACATACTCACGGATATCCACCGCATCGCAGGCGCTGATACCTGTCATCTCCTGCATACGCACAATATCCGCCTGCAGCTGGTCATAATGTCCGAACCACACCTGCATCTGCTGACGAAGCTGCTGTTTTTCATTGCGCCGAAACTGTCTGGTTCTGATTTTTCTCAACGGATGATCAGGAATATCTGACAGCAGCTCTGTAGTCTCTCTCAATACCTTTAGCTGCCTGCCCCAGTCCGCCAGTTCTGATTCCGTCACCAGCATCGCCGACGGCGCATCAAATAGGACGCTGTCCGGAGCTTCATGATACGCTTCCAGAATACCCATGAGCTCATAGAGGGATTTGCCGCATTTTGACGGCATATGCAGTCTCTCGATCAGTGAACGTATTTCCTGCCGCTTCTCCATAATCTGATCCGATGTATGACCATACAATCTGTCATGATCCCGGGCCGCCAGCTTCAGAGTCTCCTCAAACTGGGCAAGTACATGCCGCCTGCTGGCTTTATTGGCATGCAGTTCCAGACAGAATGGTCCCAATCCAATCTCATCCAGACGTTTCTGTACGACCTCCAGCGCCGGCATCTTCCTGGCCAGAAACAGTACCGACTTGCCCTGATACAGGGCATTGGCAATCATATTCGTAATGGTCTGAGACTTGCCTGTTCCCGGAGGCCCGTGCATAACAAAACTGTTACCCGCAGCAGCCGCCTGTATAGCCACCATCTGGGAACCATCCGCACTAAGCGGTGTCACCAGCTGCGCCGGACTTATCTGTCTGTCCAGATCGGCCCTGGACATAAATACCTGCTTCGGCTCCCACGTCAGATGCCCCTCGATAAGGCTGGATACCAGCGGCTGTTTTGCAAATTCCTCCGAATGATCATG
>JBJEJD010000085.1:0-16569 GCA_051877705.1 Coprococcus sp.
TGCAATATTCGCCATGATCTTCCTCATTTCGCTTCAATGATATATTATGTTCATTATACAACATGAAACCTTTATATCACAAGTCATAACCTCGAAACTATAGAATCATAAAAAACGATGAGACATCCCGTGCACAGGCATCTCATCGTTTCTGTCTGAATATCTATTATTTATTTAAGCTTTGTCACATCGATGATGGCACCTTCTGCTGCGGAACCTACCAGTGATGCATATTTAGCCAGAGCAGGTTTACGCTCTTTAACCAGCGGTGACCATCCCTGTTTTCTGCGCTCAAACTCTTCATCACTGACTTCAATCTTTAATGTACGATTATGGATATCAATCTCGATGACATCTCCATCCTGAACAAATGCAATCGGACCACCTGCTGCAGCTTCCGGAGAAATATGTCCGACACATGGTCCGTGAGTTGCTCCTGAGAAACGTCCATCTGTAATTAACGCACAGTCTTCATCCATACCGCGCCCCATGATCAATGCGGTTGTAGACAACATCTCACGCATACCAGGGCCACCTTTCGGTCCTTCATACTGAATAACGATAACTGTACCTTTTTCAATCGTATCGCCGCTGATGGCCGCATCTGCTTCTTCCATAGAATGAAAGACTCTGGCTTTTCCCTTAAAATAGTACATGGATTCTTTGACACCGGACTGTTTGATCACCGCACCATCCGGTGCAAGATTGCCATATAATACGGCTATACCGCCTTCTGGCTTCTGAGGTGCCTCCATTGTCTTGAGCACATCATTCGGATGCGCTTCTGCAACTTCCATTAATTCTTTTACTGTTTTGCCTGTAACAGTCATTGATTCTGTATGTAATCTGGATTCAACCGTCTTCATAACTGACTGAATACCGCCGTTGGCATCCAGAGATACGATCGGATATTTACCGGATGGCTGAAGATTACATACAAACGGAACTTCACGGCTGATACGGTCAAAGTCCTCCAGTCTGAGATCTACTTCTGCTTCATGGGCAATTGCCATCAGATGCAGTACAAGGTTCGTTGATGAACCGGTTGCCATGGCACCGACAACACCATTCAGCAATGTCTCTCTTGTCAGAATCTTACGAGGTGTCAAACCTTCCTTCAACATCTGCATAACCGCACGGCCTGAAGCCTTGGCAATACGTTTTCTTTTATTTGAAACAGCCGGTGCTGTGCCCGCACCTGGAAGAGCCATACCAAGTACTTCTGATAACATACACATGGAATTGGCTGTTCCAAGGTGAGCGCAGCTGCCAACTGTAGGGAGGGCTGCTTTTTCAGCTTCCTTCATCTGCTCAACTGTACATTTACCGGTCTCAACCCTGCCCGGATATTCACGAAGCTCACTGGAACAGAAAAGAGGATTGCCGCCTACATTACCCGGCATCATAGGTCCACCAGGAACAATAACTGCAGGAATATCCAGTCTGGCTGCTGCCATCAGCATACCTGGAATAATTTTATCACATCCAGGAAGTAAAACCATAGCATCAAAATGATGCGCTTCCACAACCATTTCGATGGAATCGGCAATCAGATCACGGCTGGCTAATGGATAGCACATACCCTTATGTCCCTGGCAAAGGCCATCACAGATGGCAATGGTCTCAGACTGGCGCGGGACACCGCCGGCTTCAATAACACCCTGTTTTACATATTCTGCCAGCTCGCGCAGATGTACATGACCCGGCACCATCTCACTGAATGAACCAATGACAGCCACAAATGGCTTCTTCATATCTTCTTCATCCATACCTGTTGCATACAACAGCGCACGCTGTCCTGTTCTTGCAAGACCATTCGTAAGTGTACTGCTGCGATACTTACTGTCTTTCATTTCAAATTCTTTTTCAAAATCCATAATAAAAGCCCCCTTCTTTAAAATAAGCGATATTTCTTATATATAGTATACTAGCGCCAATTACGTTAAGTCAATTTAAACAAAATAAATTTAATTTTAGTTTTTCTGAATTAATTTGTGCCATCCCATTGATTTTTTCTCTCCTGGATTATACAATAAAAATATATCGTATCAGGAGGATAAGCAGTATGTATCTCAAAGAACTGGAATATATTGTTAAGCTGGCCGAAGAAAGAAATCTGACCAGAGCCGCTGAAAAACTTTTCATTACCCCGTCCGCACTGACCCAACAGCTGATGAAGCTGGAAGAAGATATCGGCACCCCCCTTTTCCTGCGCTCCAGAAGCGGATGGACACTGACAGAAGCCGGTGAAATCTATCTTACAAGTGCCCGTGAGATGCTCCGCATGAAACACGAGACCTATCAGAAACTCCAGGATATCGCACAAATCAAAAAAGGCACCCTTACCATTGGTTTCCCTCCGGAGCGTGGTGCCCGCATGTTTGCCGGTATTTATCCATCATTTCACCGGAAATATCCTGACATTACCATTCAGATCAAAGAACTGAGCGTCCGCCAGCAGCAAACGATGATTGCCAATGGACAATTGGATATGGGGTTTATGACCCTCACAGACAATCAGAAAACCGACGATATTTATATCCGTATCCATTCCGAAGAATTCCTTTTGGCAGTCCCTGCTGATCATCCTGTATGCGAACAGCTTTCTCCTACTGCAGAATTTGACCTGTCGCTTCTCCATGATATGCCCTTTGCAATCATTTATAAGGAATCCACTTCCCGCAGTCTCATGGATGATATTTTCAGACGCTCTGCCTTCTCACCTGATATCATTTTTGAATCTGCCCGCTTTCAGACAATCCTCGATATTGTCAACGAAGGGCTCTGCTGCGGGCTGATCAGCAGTTACTATATAAACAACGGCTACAGGAATATCTCGTATTTCAAATTGCCGGATCATCCTACATGGCAGCTCTGCGCCAGCTATAAAAGAGGCGCTTATCTGTCAGAAGCCGCCCGCTACATCATCAGTCTGGCTTCCGAACACCAGTACATCGTATCTTAAATAACCAGACCGAATTGTACTCAGGATTATCTAACCTGTTCCATCGCTTCATGCAGCAGAGCCAGACTTTCTTCATTTGGTGCCACATACGGAGAGTCAATGAGATAATCTTCAAGAATCTTCAGATTCTCCGGTGTATCATCCACACCCAGCTCCTTTAAGGTCAGCGGCATATCCATACCACGCATGAATTCCTTCAGCTGATCTCTCTCGGCACTGAGTCTGTTATAGTGAAGCTGTGCAAAAAGGCCTACTGCAACGATCTCACCATGTAAAGCGCCCACCGCTTCCTTAGGGAAATGGGTTCTCACACCGTCATAGAAGGAGTGCGCAATGGCAGACTGGCTGAAGCTCTTGGTGATATTGGCGATAACGCCTGTTACAGCTACATTGATAAATGTAACATCCTCGAGAGCTTTTGTTACCTTGTGGGCACGGTTATCCTCAATGGCCTGAGGGCCATATTTCTCCAATACTTCATATGTATATTCTGCCATACGGAATGCAGAGAACAGATCAAACTTGTTATCATCCAATGTCATAACCGGCTTGCCGTTCTGAATCTCTATACGCTTGGCCATGGCATCCAGAATACCGGCCGCATTATAGCGGATCGGACAATCCGCGATGACCTGCATATCTATGAGAACAGCATCCAGCTCATGCTCATAACGCCAGCAGTCTTTCTTGGCTCCCTCCGTTGTATACATGACACTCATACAGGTAAAAGGCGCACATGTGGAAATGGATGTTGGTATATTGACAATACCAACTCCAGCCATCTCAGCAACTGCCTTGGCGAAGTCCATGATCTTGCCGCCACCGATACCTACAACCTCATCACATCCGGCAGCTTTGCATTTCTCTCCGTATTCGGCGGCACCTTCATAACAGCAGAAACCATCATAGATCTCCACCACATATTCCAGTCCGGCTTTCTCGAAGCTTGGGATCAGCCTTTCTTTCACTGCATCAAAAGCTCGTTTACCCGCAACAATAAAAATCTTTTTACCGAAACGAGCCACCTCTTCTCCACACACTTCCAGGATACCTGTATCCTGACGATAACGGCCTGCACCAAATTTAATTGCTGTATCCAATACGATTCGTTCCATAATTATCTCTCCCTTTTATTTATATTAGGAAATCCACATTGGCGGCTCCTTCGTATGTCTGATAAAGACAAAAGGCTCCCCCAGCCAATGACTGAGGAAGCCAGATTCAGCCTGATATGACTGCTAATCTTCACGCATTATTAAGCGTTTGCTTTTTTCTTCTTATCTTTTACGTTATCCCAGATAGCATAAGCAATGGATGCTGCGATCATTACCCAGATAACCCAGCCGATCGGACGTGAGAAGAATACCATCAGACTTCCGCTTGAGGAGCTGACAGCCTGAATAAAGTAGTTCTCCAGGTCTCTTCCGAGAATGAAGCCGATCAGGAAGCAGGATGCAGGAATCTTGATCTTGCCGAAGATATAACCAACTATACCAAAGAGGAACAATGTCCAGACATCAAAGATACGTCCGTTCTTTGTTGCATATGCGCCAACCATACAGATCATGATAACAACAGGATACAGTCTCTCACGCGGAATGTAGATGATCTTGCTGATCCACTTGATCGGGTAGAACATAACGCAGAACATGATAATATTACAGATCAGCATAGCTACAAGAATCGTATTCCATGTATGTCCATTCTGTGTAATAAACAGAGGACCTACCTGAATACCCTGTAACATAAACGCAGAGATCAGAACAGCTGTTGTGGAGTCACCAGGAATACCGAGGGACAGCAGCGGGATCAATGCACCACCGGTCAGACCGTTGTTGGCTGCCTCAGATGCAACCAGACCTTCAGGAACACCTGTCCCAAGAAGTTCAGGATGCTTGGAGAAGTTCTTGGCCTGGGCATAGGACAGGATGGAAGCTGCAGAACCACCAACACCAGGAAGAATACCCATGAATGTACCGATAATGGAAGAACGCACAAGGTTAACACCCTGACCCTTGAAGTCGGCAAAGGAGAATTTCTCTTCTACACTTTCACCATCTCCATTATCCTGTTTCTGAACCTTAAAGCGCATACCCTCTTCCGCCTCCTGGAAGATCTGCGCAATGGCAAACAGACCGATCAGAACAGGCAGCAGCTGGAAACCGCCGGAAAGCTTTGTCTTTAAGAATTCAGGCACCATACGGTACTCATTATTAACACTGAACATACCGATCAGAGAGATCAGTACGCCGAAGAAACCGGCAAAAATACCTCTCAGCATCTGACCCTTGGAAAGAGCTGCAATAACTGTCAGAGCAAAAAGGATGATAAGGAACTTCTCTACAGAGCTGAACTTCAATGCTGCTGCAGAAAGAACCGGTGTAAACAGGGCCAGCGCGATCAGAGAAATGATACCGCCGATAAAGGAAGATACGATACCAACCTTCAACGCTCTCTCTCCGGCACCACGTTTTGCCATTGGATAACCATCAAATGTTGTTGTAATAGAAGATGGTGTACCAGGAATATTAATAAGAATAGCTGGAATCAGACCACCGGAAATACCACCGATGTAAAGACCGAGCAGCAGATACAGGGCTGTCTCCAGATCATAGGCATAGGTTAAAGGCAGGAAAACTGCTACTGCCATTGTTGCTGTCATACCAGGAATCGCACCGAAGACAATACCCGCGATAACACCCAGGGCCGCAACAAGCACCTGTGCTATACCAATTGAAAATGGTAACATTACAGTTCACCGACCTTTCTTTAGTAGAGTGTAATACCGAAGTTGACAAACTCCAATGTGCACAGACCTCTTGGCAATGTAATATTAAATATCACACCAAAAAGGATACTGATCAGTAAAGATGCAACAACCGATATAATAATGCTGGTGATGATGGCTTTCTTACTGGTGCCGCCATACAGCAGATTGAACAGGAACACAAAAATAATACTTGTTACGGTAAAACCGATAATCTCCAGGCAGAAAACATAGCCCGCGAACAAAATCAAAGAACCAAATAACTTAACATAGTCGGCATTGTCGATAAAGAACTTGCCCGGTTTTGCCAGGAATGCCTTGCCAGCCTTCACACGAGCCATACCTTCTGTAATGATAATGGCAAGAAGAAGAACGATCAGTACGCCAATGACAATTCTTGGGACAATCCAATGCTCAGTTGAATAAACAACCTGAATCATAAGAGTACTCCTCTCTAACTAAATAAATTAAAATGTATGTCTGCTTCTTTTTGTCTTTTCAAAGGTTGTGCACAAAGCCTTCGCCCTGTGCACAGTCTTCTTATTCATTGTTGATTAGTTGGCTAAATCATCCAGAGATGGGGACAGCTCGATAATCTTTGAACACATCTCACGCTTGTTGTAGATGTATTCCTGGGAAGCTGCAACAGTCACTTCGTCAGCACTCAGAGTATTGTAGTACAGTTTAGCCATCTCAGCCTGGAAATCAGGGTTCTCTGTAACCTTCTGCATAGCTGCTTCGATCTCAGCAAGGATGCCTTCATCCATATCCTTAGGGAAGTACATAGCGAAATCTTTTGCGAAATCAAATGGCTCACCATCAAATGTTACACCTGAAGCTGCCATGGAATCGATCTCAACACCTTCAACCTCACCACAGGAACCGAACATTGTCATAGCCAGCTGATCCTGAACGCCGTCTACTGTATACTGTTCGAAGGAAGAGGTATCACCATAGATAATGTCTGCCTGACGATCCCACAGACGCTGAAGCTTCTCAGCTGTTGTACCGCCAACGATGGCTTTGATCTGACTTGCAACATCTTCACCGTATGTATCTTTGATGTACAGATAGTATGCAGCAAATGCAAGGTGGGATGTAGCACCGGACTCGATATTGAAGGCTAAGTTGCCCTTCTTATTTACAAGATAATCTGTGACATCAGCCAGAGTAGCAAAACCGTCTTCCTTAGCTGCACCAAAACAACCGCCAGGGTTCTGACCAATACGAGGACCAACTGTCAGGTTCTCAAGGGCATACACATCCGGAACAGAACCAAAGAGTACACTTAAGAATGTCATATCATGGAACATCATGATTGTTGTACCGTCACCCTTTGCATTGGAAATTGTATCGAGGGCATCTGCATTACCGATAGCATCAACCTTGCCATTGAATCCCATCTCTGCGCCAAGATAGCGAGTAACGATATCTGCGATCATATAGGAGTCACCGGATGTGGATGTGGAACCGATAACAACACGAACATTTTTACCCTTCAGGCTGGATTCGCCTGATCCTGTAGCAGTTGCTGCAGAACCGCCATTGGAACTGCTTGATGATGATGCATTACCGCATGCTGCTACTGAAAGTACCATTGCTGCTGCCATTGCTACGGCAACGACTCTTTTTAATACCTTTTTCATTTCTTTCTCTCCTTTTGCTTTTTTATCTTGTACAATTGCACCTCAGTACAATTATTCAATTCATAACTTTATGCCTGCTCTCCGACAAGCTTTTGACATCTCTTTGCACACTGTGTTGTATATTTGATCTCAGGGAACGGATGAAACATAAGTTTTTCCATGGTCGGCGGTTCTTTCACAGATACCGCTCTTGCAATGATACGGTCTCTGATAAATATATTCAGCATATTGCCTTTGAGCGAAACTGCCAGTTTTCCCGGTGTGTAATCCGCCAATGCGATTATTTCCTTCATCAGTTTATGATTCGGCATGGACCCGTTTCTGCTGTATAGAATAAATCTTTCATCCTCAGCACCATCCATACTCACCTTTTTCAGACTGCTCATTCCCTGATAAAAGTTCTGCCGGATCGGCACCGGAAGAACGTCTTTATCCAGCAGTCTCCAGTCAGCACCTGTGTCACCATCCAACGTATAGCTTACCCATACGCCTGTCAGATAATGAATTCTGTTTTTGCCTTTTTTGACCAGCTGGAAGGATTCTGCCAGCACCGCATCACAACATGCGACCTGGATACCGTCACTTTCACCAGTCAGCCCTTCTCTTAAAAGGCAGCTGCCTTTCCGATCATCATATGGAACCATCTGAGCTTTTTTTACTGTTTCTTCTGTAATACTGCCGCCGGATTCTGTTGTCACGGAATCCGTACCGATGTCTTTGCCCAGGGTCATTTTAATATTTACATCTGCAAATGTACCTGTATACTGTTTTTGAAGTTTTCTGAGGTAGAACATATGATACAGTACTGCTGCGCCGATGATCGCAAAGGTCAGCATACGATTGATAAATACACAAACTGCTGCGGCCGCCAGCAAAAGAACCATTAGAAAAACACTTCTTTTAAAACGGCGGTACTGCTGTAATAACTGATCTAACACTTTCTGCATGATTTCCATTCCTTCCGGATAGCTGTTCAATACTGCGTGCAAACAATCTGATCAGTTCGAACGGAAATTAGATCCAGCGTGAACCAGGTCTTACAAGACAAGGTTTCTTCGGATCAAACTTCCAGTTTGGAACCAGATACTGCATACCAATGGAATCATCTCTGCCGCCCAGACATTTGTCAAGGTATAACTGATTGGCTTTTCTGATCTGATCCATATCTACTTCAATACCAAGACCTGGTTTCTTTGGAACTGCCACACAGCCATCAACGATCTGTAATGGCTCTTTTGTCAGCCTTTCAAGACCTTCCTGCCAGATCCAGTGTGTATCAAGGGCATTGTACTCACCAGGAACGGCTGCGCCAACCTGTGTGAACATTGCCAGAGAAATATCAAAATGATTATTGGAATGGGAACCCCATGTGTAACCGAAATCATGGCACATCTGACCTACTCTTACGGAACCGGCCATTGTCCAGAAATGAGGGTCAGCAAGAATGATATCTACAGCCTGAGATTCAAGAGAATGGCTTACTTCTCTCCAGTCTGTTGCAATCATATTGGTTGCTGTAGGGAAACCTGTACGACGGCGGAACTCGCTCATGATCTCACGGCCGGAGTAAACACCCTCAGCACCACAAGGATCTTCACAATATGTAAGGATGCCCTTCATCCCCTTCACATATTCAACCGCTTCTTCAAGAAGCCATCCGCCGTTCGGGTCAAGGTCAATTCTTGCATCCGGGAACTCTTTCTTCATGGCACGGATAACATCCATTTCTACATTACCAGGAAGAACACCGCCCTTTAATTTGAAATCTTCAAAACCGTATTTTTCCTTTGTTGCCTTCGCAAATGCCACGATCTTGTCTGCTGTCAGAGCTTCTTCATGACGGATACGATACCATTCACAATCAGAATCCGGCTCAGAATCATATTCAAGATCTGTCAGATTACGATCACCTACAAAGAACAGATATCCAAGCATACGAACCTTGTCTCTCTGCTGGCCATCACCCAGAAGCTCACATACAGGAACACCCAGATGCTTGCCTAAAAGGTCAAGACATGGTGCCTCGATGGCTGTGATAACATGTACGCCTGTACGAAGGTCGAAGGTCTGATTGCCTCTGACATCCTCTTCACCCTTGGAATCAAGGAATTTCTTAACCTTGAGCAGTGTGCTCTTGTACTCGGCAACCTTTGTTCCTTCCACCAACGGAATACATTCTTCCAGTGCCCTGGTGATCTTCTGACCGCCCGGAACCTCGCCAACACCCATCTCACCGTTGTCTGCGTAGAGAACAACCACGTTTCTTGTGAAGTAAGGTGCATGGGCACCGCTCAGGTTCAGCTCCATACAGTCTTTGCCGGCCACCGGCCATACTTCCATTTTCTCAATAACTGGTGACATGATTTTACCTCCTCCGATAAATCTTTGTTAATTTTTTCTCTAACTATGTCTTTATTATATACGAGCCATACTATTAAGTAAAACACTTATATTTTAGTATTACTCTTAATTTTTCTTATAGTATTATCTTGCATTTATCCCCTTTTATGTTTAAAATATTATTATTAAGACAGGAATCGGGGATAAATTATGGATACCAAACAAATAGAATACATACTGGCCATCGCTGAAGAAAACAATATTACCCACGCAGCAGCCAAGCTGTTTATCACACAATCTGCCCTGAACCAGCAGTTAATCAAGCTGGAGAAGGAACTGGGCACAACGCTTTTTCATCGTTCCAGAAACAATTTTCACCTGACAGAAGCCGGAGAGATCTATGTGCAGGGTGCCAAAGAGATGCTCCGCATCAAACGAGACACCTATCAGCGGATTCTGGACCTGACAGAAAGCAAATGCGGACGCCTGTCCGTTGGATTTACCGCCGGCCGTGGACTGACCATGTTCGTTTCCGCCTATGCACTATTCCATCGGGAATATCCTAACATTGATGTTGTACTGATGGAACATAATGTCCGCACGCTCCAGAAGCTCATCGCTCAGGGAGATCTGGACATCGGTTTTCTGACACTGACAGATGCAGATCGTACCGGAGATATCTATGAGACCATCTATACAGAAGAACTCTTTCTAGCCGTACCATCCAGACATCCTCTGGCCGACATCAAACCACCTGAAGGTGAAAAATATGCCACTCTGGATCCTCGTAAACTTCAATATGAACCCTTCGTTCTCATGGACAAACATTCCACCATGCGCACACTCATCGATCAGATATTTGAGGATGCCGGCTTTACACCACAGATACTGCTTGAAACGGGCAATAATCATACGATCCTGTCCATGATCCAGGCTCAGCTCTGCTGCGGCATTCTAACCTATTTTTATGTCAAGGAACTGCCGGACGGCATCACCTGTTTCCGCCTTCCGAACAGGCCGACCTGGGAATATACCGCCAGTTATCGCGGGGACCGTTACCTCAGTGCCGCCGGACGATGTTTCATCGATCTGATGAAACAACAGTGGGGCGATGACAGTAACTGATTATTACAGGGCCATACACCACAGCGGCAATGTCACCAGGGTCATGACCGTTGACAGCACCACACATTTACAGGCAAACTCTGCATCCCCATGATATTTCGCGGAGAGAATGCTTGTCATAGTTCCCGCCGGCATGGCTGCCAGAAGTACAGTCACACCCATCAGCAGCTGAGGAATACCCGTTATGCGGCAGATCAGATACGCCAGTCCCGGGATGACCCCCAGACGAATAATCGTAAACCGGATCACATCCCATGAAAAGACAGACTTGATATCTGAAACATCCGCCACGATCAGTCCAACCAGTATCATAGACATTGGTGTGGAACAGGCACTGAGGGATGTCACTGTCTTCTCCACAAATGCAGGCAGGGGCGGATCAAAGAACATCAGCACCAGTCCCACATATACCGCGATAATACACGGATGTGTTGCCACTTTCTTAATCAGCGTTTTTGTGTCCGGGGCCTCCGTAAAAAGAGAAACCCCGGCAGACCACATGACGATTCTCTGAGGAATAATGGCAATGGACGCATACATCAGCCCTGTTGCACCAAATACACTGCTCACAATAGGCAAGCCCATAAAACCGGCATTAGAGCAGACTGTACCATACTGGAGCACTCTCTGTCTCGCCACCGGATATTTTCTGTATAACACTCTGCTCAGACACCATGCAACCGCCTGGATGGCACAGGCTATTGCAAATATAATAACCAGCCCCTTCAGCAGCTGCATGTCTACTTCTATTCGAAATGATAATGCAAGATTACACGGAAGAAAGACATAGATAACCATATCTGTCAGCGTACTTTCCACATCCGCCGGGACCATTCCCGTTTTTCTGAGAATGATCCCAATGATCACGAATGCGAATAGAGTACCCTGGAGAGTCATTAAAGTGCCTATACCCACTTCTTCTGCATCTCCCTTATCGATTAGTCAATGATGCCGCCTTTTTTCATTTCATCACGCATTTTAGCAAGAGCCGGACCTTCCGGTGTGCACATAGTTGGCAGATAAGGTTCGCCCACATTCAGGCCGACCATCTTTGCCATATCCTTTGCTGCAACAGGGAAGCTGGCTGCATCCATGGATAGACGGATCGGATTCAGTTTATACTGTGCCTCAAGGGCTCCCTTCGTATCGCCTGCCATAAACTTGTCATAAATGCTGCAAACAAGCTTTGGCATGTAGTTGCATGTCGTACATACGGAACCTACACCACCCTGGCAAAGAGCTGCATAGATCAGTGTGTCCTTGCCGCCGAATACCTTGAAGTTCACATCTGCATTGCGTCTGATGAACTCGGATAACTGAGTGATATCACCGCTGGAATCTTTCATACCCACAATATTTTCCACATTGTGAGCCAGTCTGTCAACCAGATTGGCTGTCATTGTATAGCCGACACGTCCCGGGTTGTTGTAGAGCAGCATTGGTGTGCCCGGCACAGATTCTGCAATGGATTTGAAATGATTGTAAAGCTCATCTTCCGTTGGCTTTAAGAACATCGGCTGAAGAACGGAGATACAGTCAGCACCCTTCTCAACGGCCATCTTTGCCAGACGGATACATTTCTTTGTACTGATGGCACCAATACCCATGTATACAGGTACACGTCCTGCTGCCTGATCGATCATGATCTCAAGACCACGTGCCATTTCATCCTCTTCGATCATGTAGAACTCGCCATTGCTGCCGTATGCCAGAATACCGGATACGCCGCCTTCAATAACAAAATCCACCTGAGCACGAAGTGCTCTCTCATCAATGAGTTCGTCTGCATCTACCGGTGTCAGAATCGGAACAACAATACCTTTAATGAAATCTGTATTCATGTACCTTATCCCCCTGAATATAATTATTTAACGATGGACTGGCCGGAGATCTTCTCATAGTACTTAACGATTGCGGAATGGTCATCCTTCTCGCAGCCGTCAGCCTTTAAGCACTGCATGATTTCCATCAGCTGACCTGTTAATGGCAGAGGAGCAGAAATTGCATGACCTGCGTTTAATGCATTGTTAAGGTCTTTGATGTGAAGCTCGATTCTGAAACCTGGCTTGTAGTTGCCTGCAAGCATCATAGGTGCCTTTGCATCCAGAACTGTGGAGCCTGCAAGACCGCCTCTGATTGCCTGATATACCAGTTCAGGATCAGCACCTGCCTTCTGAGCAAATGTCAGAGCTTCGGATACAGCTGCGATATTAACAGCAACGATGATCTGGTTAGCAAGCTTTGCAACGTTACCGGAACCGATCTCACCAACGTATACAACAGAACCAGCCATAGCTTTCATAACATCATAATATTTATCGAAAGATTCTTTCTTACCGCCAACCATAACAGAGATTGTACCGTCGATGGCCTTTGGTTCACCGCCGCTTACAGGTGCATCCAGCATATCTACGCCATGAGCAGCCAGAGCTTCAGCAATTGCCTTGCTCTCAACCGGATCAATAGAGCTCATATCGATCAGGATGGAACCTTCCTTGAAGCCTTCAACAAGACCATTCTCACCAAGGGCAACTGTTCTTACATGAGGGGAGTTTGGAAGCATTGTAATAACTACACTACATTTTTCAGCAACTTCCTTGTTGTTAGCTGCTTCTTCTGCACCAACAGCCACCAGTTCTGCAACAGCTGCCTTGTTGAAATCATTAACAACCAGCTCATAACCAGCCTTTACGAGGTTTTTAGCCATTGGCTTACCCATAATACCTAATCCTACAAATCCGATTTTCATAATTTGAATCCTCCATTTCATTTATTAGTTAATTTGTTAACCTTTTTGATGGTCTCATTATAAATGATAGAATTTTAAAAAACTATTGACAGAAAACCTAAAAAACCCTGATAGGTCTTATTTGGTTTTTTTGTTTTTTCATTTTATGCAACTATTTATTTCATTTTTAATTTCAATTTAGTTTCATCATTTCTCTTTTTGTAGAAATCCGAAAAAAAAGAATCGAAAAAAATTCGATTCTTTTTTTGTTTTTATTCATTTGCCGCCCAAAAATGCTGTTTACCTCTCCTCAGCCTCGCCATCCACATAATATTCTGATGCCTTTCTGGAAACATAAAGTGTCGTTATCAAATCCGTCACACCGCTGAAAATAAACCCGATGCCGATAAACCGCATCAGCCAGGCCACCGTTGAAAACGGATTCATAATAACAAGAAGTCCGATAAAAATGTTGATCGCTGCTGTAATACCGATACGCACCCATGTATCATATCCCATTTTTTTCAGATCCAGCGCATGCTGAAGCTTCAGCATACCACTGACAACAACACCGATTCCCAAAAGCACCGGCAAAATAGATACCACCAGTTCCGACCTGGTGCAAATAAAAATACCCGCACCCACAATGACCAATCCCTTGACCAGATCATAATTGCCGGCTGACAAACTCCGTCTGCCAAAATAGCTGATCAGAAAAATCGCACCGATAATAATAACAATGATACCCACCACATTGGCAATTGTCCTCAGCGTCAATTCCGGCATCAGCAGCAAAACAAGGCCGGCTGCCACCATCAGCAGCGCGCTGCTGATCTCCTGCCATTTCCATTTCTTTCCCATACGTTCTCCTTTCCGTTCAAAAAACCTTTATTTACGCGGATATTCTGCTTCGTATTCCCGGAACATCCCTTCTTTTTTGCGAAGCCGAAGACCCTTGATAATCAGTTTCCGCAAAATATCATATATAACCGCAAAGACCGGTACACCGATAATCATACCAACAAAACCAAACAAACCGCCGAACAGCAAAATAGCAAACAACACCCAAATTCCCGAGAGTCCCGTACTGTTTCCCAGAATCCTCGGACCAATGATATTGCCGTCCACCTGCTGCAGAATAACAATAAAAACAACAAATATCAGGCAATCCATCGGACTGACTGTCAGCAGAATAATTGCCGATGGAATGGCACCGATATACGGACCAAAAAACGGAATAATATTCGTCACACCCACGATCACGCTGATCAGTACCGCATATGGCATCTTCAGAAGAAGCATGGCAATATAACAAATCACACCGATGATGGCTGAATCCAGCAGCTTACCGCCAATAAAACCCGAAAATACCCGATCGGTAAATTTTATTTCCTCGACGATCTTTTCAGCCCAGCGCTCACTGAAGATACTGTAAATGAGCAGCTTTCCCTGCTTCTTGAACTTTCTCCTGTTAGCCAGCAGATAAACAGCCACCACCAGACCAATCAGCAGATCCATGAAAATACCCGCCACATTGATCATACCATTGGACAGGCCGGTCAAAACCGCATCCAGATATGGCAGAATACTGTTCTTCAGCCACTCAGACAAGGACTCCGTTCCTGCATCGGAAAGCTCGGCAATATAACTCTGTATCACCAGATTGCCGTCAAACAAGTGATCCACCATTGCACTGATTTCATCGATCATTGACGGAAGTGATCTGGCCATTCTTGTCACACTCACAGCCAGCTGAGGCAAAAGCATGGACAATACAACATAAACGATCACCAGTCCTGTTATCATACTGCCCGTCACACTCAGCATGCCGACCAGATTTTTCCTCTTTGGATGCCAGTATCTGTTCAGTAACCGCTCATACGTATTACATATCGGCTTTAACACATAGGCAATACCCGCCCCATAAACAAACGGCGTCAGTATATTCAATACCGCATGAAACAGCTCCCTTATGGCAGAAGCACGGAACAATAAAAAGAAAAACAGAATACTCAATGCCGCTGTGCAAAACACTGCCAATATCATCGCCAGATATTTCTTAAATTCTTCTTTCACACTATCTCTTCTTTCATAACTAAATAACTAAAGATGCCGCCACTGTATCTGCCGGATGTCCACACCGCTGGCCTTCGCATAACGCAAAGTGTCCTTCGTACCACTGCTGCCCTTGCTTTCATCGTCATAAACAACAATCAGCCGTTGACTGGCATCGATCATATAACAGTCGCGCAAAATACAGTCTGCCGCTTCATCCGTTCCATCGGACACCACCGTTACATGATCTGCCGTACGCTCGATGGCACGGCACCTGTCTCCGGCAGTTCCCTTCAGGCCACTGTTGTAACCGGCAAAGGGCTTCGCCAGTTCCAATTGAATTGATGGATTGTCTTTCTTCCTCTCCAGCACGATTTCCGCCGCCCAGGTGTCAACACCCTCTGCGCCGCCGGTAATAAAACAATTAAATCCATCTGCAATGGCCCGGTCGATCTCTGCCGCCAGATTCTCTTTCAGGCTGCGGCACGCCGGATCATCTTCATTATCCTTCCACGGGAAATAGAATGGTCTGTGTCCAGAAAACGCACATCGTCTTACCATAAAAAAACCTCTCTTCTCTGGTTCAGTATATATTACATAGCAGGATTTCGCAATAGATAGATTTTATATAAAATTATTCTATTTTAATTTAATGTATAGAGCGCTCTGTAAACACCCTTCTTTTCCATTAGTTCCGCATGTGTACCGGACTCTTCTATCCCCTTGTCTGTCAGTACCAGTATCTTCTCCGCATTTCGTATCGTTGTCAGCCTGTGAGCAATGACGAAGGTTGTCCTGTTTTTCGCAAGCTTCTCCAGCGAATCCTGTACTACTTTTTCACTCTCATTGTCCAATGCCGACGTCGCCTCGTCAAATATCAGTATCGGAGGATTCTTCAGAAATACCCTGGCAATGGAAAGCCGCTGCTTCTGCCCGCCGGACA
>JBJEJD010000086.1:0-56055 GCA_051877705.1 Coprococcus sp.
AGGAACGCATGTGCGTTTCCGAGCAGGTGGCCCGTTACAAAATCGAATGCGGAAAGGAAGTCTATGATCCGGAACGTGAAAGAAATAAAATTGAAAGAGCAAGAAACATGGCAACAACACCGTTCAATGCCAGAGGTGTAGAGACATTGTTTAATCAGCTGATGGCCATCAGCAGAGTCCGCCAGTATGAACTGGTGGCAGAAAATCGCAGGGAAGATTTTGGATTTGAGGAAATAACAAAGAATAATGAAGGTGCACGGGTTGTATTCCAGGGAGTGGAAGGGGCCTATGGACATCAGGCAACCCTTGGCTATTTTGGAGATCAGGTGGATTGTTATCATGTGGCGACTTTCGAAGATGTGATGAAGGAGGTTCAGGATGGGCATGCTGATTATGGTGTGCTTCCAGTGGAAAATACATCGACGGGTATTATCACCGATGTCTATGATCTGATGCATTTATATGATAATTATATTGTGGGCGAATATGTAGTAAAAGTGGAGCATGCACTTCTGGGGCTTCGTGGTGCTGATATCCGTCAGATCCGCACGGTTTATTCCCATCCTCAGGGACTGATGCAGTGCAGCCGTTTTCTGGACACGAAACCGGAATGGGAACAGGTGAGCCTTCAGAATACTGCAGTCAGTGCCAGGAAAGTGCTGCTGGAGCAGGATGTGACACAGGCAGCCATTGCCAGTCCTGGAGCGGCAGCTTATTATCAATTGACCGTTCTGAAGGATCATATCAGTGATAATGAAAATAATTCTACGAGATTTATTATTATCCGGAACAAGAAGGAATATGTAAAAGGAGCCGATGGAATCAGTATATCCTTTGAACTGACCAATGCCCATGAAACAGGAAGTTTATATCATATTCTTGGATTTATTATTTTTAACAGTCTGAATATGACAAAGATTGAGTCACGTCCGATTCAGGGTGAAAAATGGCGTTACAGGTTTTTCATTGACCTTGATGGCAATCTGGGTGAGGCTCATGTCAGAGATGCGCTAAAAGGCATTGAGCAGGAAACAATTAATTTTAAGATACTCGGCAATTATATTCAGGTTGAATAAGGGGTGAGCATTATGGCTTACAAAACATTTGCTGCTATTAATGTCGGATCCGGCGAGGTCAGTATGAAGATCTATGAAATCTCCAAAAAGGGTGGTATCCGGGAGATAGATTATGTCCGTTATTATATTGAACTGGGCAGTGATACATATATAAAGGGCTATATTGAATATGACCTGGTCCGGGAACTCTGTGATGTGCTGGCGAACTTTGCTTTCAAGATGCAGGAATACAAAGTGGCCGGATATCTGGCCTATGGCAGCAGTGCTTTACGTGAAGCAAGTAATTGTGATCTGATTATTGATCAGATTAAAGTACGTACCGGACTTGAGGTAAAGACCATAGACAATGCGCAGCAGCGTTTCCTGTTGTTGAAATCTGTAGCCAATGGTATGAAGAATTTTGAGAAACTGATACGGGAGGGAGCAGCGGTCATTGATATGGGCGCCGGCAGTCTGCAGATTACTGTATATGACAGTGGAAAGCTTATTTATACACAGAATCTGAAGCTGGGATCACTGCGTATCAGAGAGATTCTGGCTGATCTGGAAGGACAGTCCACTAATTTTGTAACGGTTATGGATGATTATATCGGCAATTATATTGACACTTTTTCAAGGCTGTTCATGCATGATCACAGGGTGCGGCATATTATTGCTGTCGGTGAGGAAATGGATTCTGTCATGAAGATTATGGGAAGCAGCGGCGATAAAGATTATGTGAAACGGCAGAAATTTGAGGAAGTTTATGAAAATATTCTGGCTTCCGGGGTGGAAGAACTGTCCGTAAAATATAGTATTCCTTATGAACTGGCAACGCTGCTGAAACCGGCAATTATTGTATACAGGAAGATTATAGATGTGTCCGGTGCAGAGAAAATATGGGCGGCAGGCTGTGATCTTTGTGATGGTATTGCTGTGGAATATGGCGAAAAAGAGGAAAAGATCGAGCCGGCGCATTATTTTGCAGAGGATATTGTTTCCTATGCCAGAGCTGTTGCTGAAAGATATGATTCCAATGTGGATCATACAGGTAATGTGGAGAAACTGGCATTGGATGTTTTTGACGGCATCAGGAAAGAGGCGGGCCTTGGACACAGGGACAGAATGCTGCTGCAGTTGGCCTGTATTCTCCATGATTGCGGCAAGTATGTTAATATGCTGGGTGGTACGGACTATAGCTGCAGTATTGTGATGGCAACGGAATTCGTGGGTCTGTCTGAGCAGGAGAAAGGTATTATTGCAGATACGATCAAATACAATTCATGGTCTTCGGTGCCTAAAATCACAGAGCTTGTGATCCCTCTTGACAGAAAGAATTATATTCGTATGCTGAAGCTGACAGCTATCCTGCGTATCGCCAACGGAATGGATAGAAGCCACAAGCAGAAAATCAAAAAAATCAGTGCTGCGTTTAAGGGAAAAGAACTGATAATCAGAGCAGATACGATTTATGATATTACTCTGGAACAGAGCACAATGGAGCTTAAGAGTCATTTCTTTGAAGAAATATACGGATTCAGACCTGCACTCAGGCAGAAAAGGAGGTAGTGGAAAATGAGCAGTCAATTCAATCAGCCGGAGAACTTCAGAAATCGTGAGCTGAGCTGGCTGGAGTTCGATTACAGAGTATTAAGCGAAGCCAGGGACAAAAGCCTGCCCCTTTTTGAAAGATTAAAATTTTTAAGTATTACTTCGTCAAACCTGGATGAGTTTTTCATGATTCGAGTAGCTTCTCTGAAAGATATGGTTCATGCAGGTTATACCAAGCCTGATATTGCTGGAATGAAGCCTCAGGAACAGCTGGAACGTATCAGTGAGAAGACACACGAACTGGTGGGCATTCAGTACAGTACCTATAATCGTTCATTTCTGCCGGCATTAAAACAGAATCATATGGTCATCATAGATCAGTATGAAGACCTGTCTCCGAAACAGGCAAAATTTGTGGATGACTATTTTATGAGGGATGTATATCCGGTGCTGACACCGATGGCTGTGGATTCTTCCAGGCCGTTTCCGCTGATTCGTAATAAAACATTAAATATAGGTGCATTGATCAGAGATGAGAAGCAGGAGGGAGAATTTGATTTTGCCACTGTGCAGGTACCAAATGTGCTTCCGAGACTTGTCATGATTCCTTCCGATGATGAGGAGGATACAACGCTGATTCTTCTTGAACAGATTATTGAGAAGAATATTCAGAAACTCTTCCTGAATTATGAGGTTATCTGTGCACATCCGTATCGTATTATGAGAAATGCTGATTTGTCCATTGATGAGGATGATGCGGCAGACTTGTTGAAGGAGATACAAAAGCAGCTGAAAATGCGCCAGTGGGGCGAGGTGATCCGTCTTGAGGTGGAGGAGAGTATGGATAAGCGGCTGCTGAAGATTCTCAGAAAAGAACTGGATGTACCGGAGGAAGCCATCTATCGTATCGGAGGGCCTCTTGATCTGACTTTTCTCATGAAGGTCAGCGGTTTCGAGGGATTTGATCATCTCCGCTATGAAAAATACAAACCGCAGCCTGTTAAGGGTATGAATATGGAAGAAGATATTTTCACTCAGATCAGACGGAAGGATATCCTTTTACATCACCCATATCAGACCTTTGATCCCGTTATTGAGTTTGTAAGGCAGGCATCAAAAGATCCTGATGTCCTGGCTATTAAACAGACACTCTACCGTGTCAGCGGTAATTCACCGATTATCGCCTCTCTGGCGGCTGCAGCGGAGAATGGCAAACAGGTGACGGTCCTGGTGGAGCTGAAAGCCCGTTTTGACGAAGAAAATAATATTATTTGGGCAAAGATGCTTGAAAAGGCGGGATGTCATGTAATTTACGGTCTGAGAGGTTTAAAGACACACAGTAAGATTACGCTGGTCGTGAGAAGAGATGAGGATGGAATCCGCCGCTATGTACACCTTGGAACGGGCAATTATAATGATCAGACGGCAAAACTCTACACAGATATGGGCCTTCTGACCTGTTCACGACCAATTGGTGAGGACGCTACAGCTGTCTTTAATATGCTTTCAGGGTATTCGGAGCCTCCTCACTGGAATAAACTGGTAGTGGCACCAATATGGCTCAGAGATAAATTCCTGAAACTCATTGAGCGGGAGACAATGCATGCCAGAGCAGGTAAAACAGCCAGAATCGTAGCTAAAATGAATTCGCTTTGCGATGCCAGAATCATTGAGGCTTTATATGAAGCCTCCTGTGCCGGTGTTCAGATCGACCTGATCATCCGTGGTATCTGCTGTTTGAAGGCAGGCATACCGGGTCTTAGTGAAAACATACATGTTCGTTCCATCGTAGGTAATTTCCTTGAACATAGCAGAATCTTCTATTGTTATAATGACGGGTGGGAAGATATCTATATGGGAAGTGCGGACTGGATGCCAAGAAATCTTGATAAACGTGTGGAAATCATGTTCCCGGTGGAAGATGAGGAATGCAAAAAAGAGGTCAAACATATCCTCAGTGCACAGCTGGCAGATAATGTCAAAGCCCATATCCTCCAGCCCGATGGCAGTTACACAAAAATAGACAAAAGAGGTAAAGTCCTCCTCAATTCCCAGGAATACTTCTGCCAGAAAGCCATCAGCGAAGCAAAAAGCCCGGAAGAAGAACATCAGGAAGTACGCCGCGTCTTCGAACCACTCTATCATGTAGAATAACTGCCGCCGAAATGCAGGGGGTAAAAATAACAACTTCCCATAAACGATTTGTATTCGGTATAAAAGCTGCTGAAGGGCAGTAAATAGATAAGAAGTCCCCATAAACGATTTGCGATGAGCATGTTTAGGGGGACTTCTTATCTATGATATACTGCCTGAAGCAGCGTAAGGTTTATTCGCTGACAGACAGCATTCTTTCGATGAGTGTGCCGTATTTTTCGTTGAATCTGAGGATATCATCCTTTTCATAAACGTTGCACAGCGGTGAGGTCTGAATTCCCTCAAAATACTGACTGATATCCTGGATGAGAATATTGTTCTGAACCGTATAAAAAGCAGGATGATGGGGGCTTTTGTATTGTCCGGTGTTCTTGAGAAAAAGCTTCTTCTTATTATTATAAACTGACATCCGGAAAAGATCGGCTGAGTTTGGAACAAATTCATCATCGATAATATAAAATCGTATGTTTGGATTTTTCTGGATCAGTTCGAGAACATGTTTTAAATGGTTTTTGCGTTCATCTTTTGACATGTGGTAAATGATATCTGTAAAATGGATATTGCCATCTGTTATATATTGCATAAGGCGTGATTTAAGCAGATAGAAATCTATACAGCCTTTTTCGAAAATCTCCTCCCAGGTAATGCCCAGATGCGTAATCAGATGTACCATATTTTCGTTAAAACCCTGATTTCTGGCGGATTGAATCAATCTTGGGTTCAATTCGGGAGGAAGCAGAAATTCAAAGCCATGAGTCAGCATTATCTGAAAATTGTTATGAGCGTAAAATTCAGTTCTGTAGCCATTATAGAAAAGTTCTTCTGAATTGGCGGAGTGGATCAGAAGGTTGTTAGGGGTGAATTCTGAGGCAATCTTCTGATATATTTCATTAACCTGATTGATATCCGTTATAATGGAAACCATACTGATGTGATGGTCTTTGTCCAGAGAACATTGAATGGCCATACAATCCCTGATGACAAGCATATTCATCAGGTTCATAAGATGATTATCATAAAAGTCAAAATTGATATAATGGTAATGATTGATCAGATGGTATAAATGAAAGATATAGCGCAGCTGTTCATCGCGCTGGTCAAGATTCATGCCTATTTGCACATGGATCGGATTTTCCGGTATATCTGTACATGGATGTTCGAGGAGCAGATCAGGAAGAAAACTGCAAATATCCATCGTGCAGAGGATGTGGCAGCTCCCGCCGATATGTCTGACCAGATGAGGAAGTTCTGTTTTAAAAAAAGCTTTAATATCAGGTTCCCACAGCAACAGACGGTATTGTGTTGAGGTAACGGTACGTGTGTTATCTGGAGTGTTGTCGTAGGATTCTTTATAAGCTTCTTTTAATATATGAAAAATGAACGCTGCCAGCTGTTCTTTATCTTTGGGTTCTTCTATTTTAAAGTCTCGGGCAAAAAGTGCTTCTTCTCCCTGGGCAAAGACTTCTTCTGCGAAGACATCAGCAAGACATTTGTTGACAGAGGAGGAGGCTTTGGCTGCAGGAAGTTTGTCTTTGTTACACCATTTACTGATATAGGAAGTATCATATCCTACAATTTCAGCCAGATTGGTCAATTTGATATTGGTAAAACGAATCAGTTTTTTTAACAAAAAGCCATAGGTATTCATTGAGTTCCCCCCTTATGATATCTTTCATTAATAAGTATAGCATTTGATATTTGACTTGACAATAAAATTGAATAAAGTTGATTCAATTTTGACTGTGAGTGACAAAAAAAGATGAAAGATATATCTAGTTGATTTCATTTTATATTGGAGATAAATTGGTTAAAATAACACAGTAATTTGGCAAAGAAATAGTTTGTTGGATTATGGCACAATAATGTGCGTCATACGGTCAAATAGAACGGAAACCGTATGGGGATTGAAACCGAATTTACCAGCGGAGAAGATTCCAAAGATTGAATATAATTAGGAATGTGCGAGAAGCTTCTTCCTCCTTAACCCTACCACTTACAATGGATGAAGATAAAGTATCTTATAGGATTCTGATAATATTCACAGAAGAAACATTTTGTTATTCTGCTTTATGGGCGCAGATTAATAAAGTGTTTTTTTTGTGTGTTTTTGATTATGGGAATTAAATTTTGCTAAAACATATAAAAAGAAAAAATGAAAGATAATAAAGAAAACAGGCAGGCTGTTGACTTCCATCTTTGATGAATTATAATTATAAGAATATTATGTAAAACAATATTAAATCTGGAAGGAGAGAAGCCTATGAGTGATATGAAGCATTTGCTTTTTGATTTTCTGGATGAACATGCTGCATTATATAAGGAAAAAGATGCCATTGATCCGGAATTATATGATGAATACAATGTTAAGCGTGGCTTAAGAGATAAAAATGGTAATGGAGTTGTTGCGGGATTAACTACAATTTCTACGATAGAAGCATTTAATGTGGCAGACGGTAAGAAAGTGCCCTGTGATGGAAGGCTGTTTTACAGAGGATATGATGTCAGGGAACTGGTACTGGGAGCTGTCAGGGAGAAGAGATTTGGCTTTGAAGAAGTGGCTTATCTGCTGCTTTTCGGATCCTTGCCGGAGAAACAGGAACTTCGGAATTTTAAGGAGATACTTGGTGGTATGAGAACTTTGCCAACAAATTTTGTGAGGGATGTTATCATGAAGGCTCCGAGCAAGGATATAATGAATTCATTGATGAAGAGTGTGCTGACACTGGCTTCCTATGACAGCCGCGTCAATGATCTGAGCTATTCGAATGTACTGAGACAATGTATGATGCTTATTAGTGAATTACCCATGATGGCTGTATATGGATATCATGCATACAATCACTATGAAAGAGAAGAGAGTATGTATATCCACAGGCCTTCACCTGAATTGTCGACGGCGGAAAATATACTGATGATGCTTCGGCCGGATAAAAAATATACGCAGCTGGAAGCAAGGGTGCTGGATGTGGCGTTAATACTGCATATGGAGCATGGCGGCGGTAATAACTCCAGTTTTACTACGCATGTGGTTACTTCCTCAGGATCAGATACGTATTCTGTTGTGGCAGCGGCTTTGGCTTCTCTTAAGGGACCAAAACATGGCGGTGCCAATATTAAGGTCATGGAGATGATGGATGACCTGAAGAAGAATGTTACGGATGTTACAGATGAAGATTCAGTCAGAGACTATCTGGATAAATTGGTCGATAAAAAAGCGTTTGATAAAAAAGGGCTTATTTATGGCATGGGACATGCTGTGTATTCTTTGTCAGATCCAAGGGCCATGGTTTTCAAACATTTTGTGCAGAGTCTGGCAGAGGAGAAGGGACGCATGGATGACTTTAAGCTCTATGCCATGATTGAACAGCTGGCACCGGAGGTCATTGCCCGGAAACGTAAAATTTATAAAGGTGTCAGTGCCAATGTGGACTTTTACAGTGGCTTTGTTTACAGTATGTTGGATATTCCTTTAGAACTGTATACACCGATTTTTGCAATGGCAAGGATCGTGGGATGGAGCGCCCATCGTATGGAAGAACTGGTGAATGTGGATAAGATCATTCGTCCTGCTTATAAAAGTGTCGCAGAAAAGAAGGTGTATCAGACACTTGAACAGAGAAGCAGTCACGAAATATGTGGCGGTAATCATCGAAGAATTGAGAAAAAGAAGGATTGTATTTAATTTTATACAAATTTTTTCTGAAAAGTTAAATGTAACAAAAAAAGGGTCCTTATTTTTATAAACTCAACTATTTTAATAAGAAGAAACTGAAAAAATTATATGTTAAAAAAATGTCAGAATAAAATAGTATATTCTGGCATTTTTTGTTAATAGAGAAAAATTATCGCCGTGTTTCAAGGGTTAAATTTTGTAGAGTGAATAAAAACAAAGAAGTATATTGTTAAGTATATAACAAAAAAGAGGTAAATAATAGGAAATGCAAATATGTTTTGTGAAATTTAATCTATATAGACAATAAATTAATGTATATGTTATAATTATTGCATAAAAAAGTACGGGAAGAGGTTGCCTATGTTTGTATTATTCTTTTTATTCTGGGTCATGTTGAATGGGCGCATCACAGTGGAAATTGCTGTGTTCGGTGTGGTCATTGCTGCAGCCATGTATGCTTTTGTATGCAGATTTATGGATTACAGCTTCAAAAAAGATATGATGATCCTCCGCAAGTTGCCGCTGATCATTGCCTATTGTTTTATTCTTGTCAATGAAATCATTAAGGCCAATCTGGTTATGATTCAGTACATTATGTCTCCGAGAATCATGCCTGAGCCGGCGTTGGTGCGTTTTCATGTGGATCTGAAAACTCATACGGCACAGGTGCTTTTGGCCAATTCCATTACATTGACGCCGGGAACCATCACAGTGGAGATGAAGAACGGAGATTATTGTGTGCATTGTTTTGACAAGACAATGGGAGACGGTATAGAATCGTCCATATTTGTAACGATGCTGAAGAAATTGGAGGCTTGATATGGATATTATAAAAACATTCTTTCTTATATGTATTATTATATTGACCGTGCTTACTTTCTTCTGCCTCATCAGAACGATAAAGGGTCCAAGACTGGCGGACCGTATTGTTGGAACGAATATGATCGGGACGATGACGATTGCTATCATTGCGCTTCTGGCAGTTTATCTGGGTGAGAGCAGTATTCTGGATATCTGCCTGATTTATGCTGTAATGAGTTTTGTGGCTGTCATCGTTTTGACAAAAATCTATATTGGTATATATAACGGGAAAAAGGAAGAACAGAAAAAAGCAGGGAAGGAGGAGGAACAGAATGAATATTAGTCTGGCGCGTTTTTTTATTGCTGCCGTTCTGATTATGATCGGTATTCTGATTATGGCCATACAGACCTTTGGTATTTTTAAGCTGCGCTATGTGCTGAACCGTATGCATGCGGCTGCTATGGGTGATTCCCTTGGTATTTTTATGATTATTATCGGTTTGATCATTGTCTTCGGTATCTCTTATGCTTCATTGAAGTTGTTGACCGTACTTGTTCTTTTCTGGTTTGCTTCACCGGTCTGCAGCCATCTGCTTGCAAAGCTGGAAGTGTCAACCAATGAAAATCTGGAAGATGAATGTGAGGTGCCGAAGGAATGACGAATCTTAGAATTATTTTACTTATATTCCTTGTAATCTGTGCGATTGCGGTCAGCTTTTCAAGAAATCTGCTGATTTCAGTTGTTATTTATATGGCCTTCAGCCTGATTATGGCCATTGTCTGGCTGATTCTCGAATCCCCGGACCTTGCTATTACGGAAGCGGCTGTAGGCGCCGGTGTGACGAGTATTCTTTTCTTTGTCACTCTGAAAAAAATCAGGTCTATCCATACGACGGCAGAGGAGGATCAAGATGAGTAAACTGAATCCGAATTATGAAAATAGCTTCTGGCAGCATTTCAGCCAATGGGTGCGGGGGGAATATAACCCTATTGACGGCCAGCTGGAGATGAATGCCCCGGATAAAGAGGTGTTCGGTGATGAGAAGATTCACTATGTACATCTCCATATTGCAAAAACGCAAAATTATAATGAGCGGATGTTTGAAGAAGGCCTGGCCAGGAATATTCGTCGTTTTACAGGACTTTACAGGCTGCTGGGCGTGCTTGTCGCGCTGTTCATGATCTGCCTGCTTTTATGGACAGTGAATTATCTTCCTCAGTTCGGTGATCCGAATGCGCCTGAGAATAATGAGGTGGCCGAACGTTATATTGAAAAGGGATTGGAGGAGACGGGGGCCGTCAATATTGTTACAGGTATGATCCTTGATTATCGAGCTTTTGATACCTTTGGTGAGTCCTGTGTATTGTTTGTTGCTTCCTGTTGTGTGCTGGTTCTGCTAAGAGTAGACAAGGATGATGATCCCAATTCGAGAGCTCGTGAAGATATGGACGATCGGCATTATGAGCCGAAAAATGATACGATTCTTCAGCGGGTAGCGGATTTCCTTGTTCCATTGATCATCATATTTGGTATTTATGTTGTGCTGAATGGCCATATTTCACCGGGAGGAGGATTCTCCGGCGGAGCTATCATTGGTTCCGGTCTGATCCTATATCTGACGGCTTATGGCTTTGAAAAGACACAGCGTTTTATGAATGAGAAGGTTGTCAAAACGCTGACGGTATGTGCGTTGACTTTTTACTGCTTTGCGAAAAGTTATTCATTCTATACAGGCGCCAATCATCTTCACAGTGTCATCACACCGGGCACACCGGGGAATATTCTCAGTGCAGGTCTGATTGTCTATCTGAATATCTGCGTTGGTATCGTCGTTGCCTGTACGATGTATTCTTTCTATACTTTGTTCAGAAAGGGAGGTATTTAATATGGGTTCTTTTCTGACCAATTATGAGGAAGTGGCTGCGGTTATTCTGTTTGTGATCGGTATGGCTAATTTGCT
Source organism: Coprococcus sp. (assembly GCA_051877705.1). Lineage (GTDB taxonomy): Bacteria > Bacillota > Clostridia > Lachnospirales > Lachnospiraceae > Coprococcus_A. Next base: position 11,196 of record JBJEJD010000086.1, read on the forward strand.
GCTTCAGCCGAATCTGATCAAGAAGATCATTGGTCTGGATATCATGGATGCGGCTGTTTATCTGTTCCTTGCGGCAAAAGGGTATATTGAGGGAAGGACAGCACCGATCGTTGTTGACGGTATTCTGGATGCCGAACATTATATCAATCCGATACCGGCCGGTCTTGTCCTGACAGGTATCGTTGTATCTGTCAGTGTCAGTGCACTGATGATGGCATTGACTATCAGCCTTTACAGGGAATATCATACGCTGAATCTGGACGAGATCATGATGAAACTCAGAAGGGAGGAAGAATAAATGGCTTTTGTTCAGAATTTTCCTTTTTTCTGTATTATCTTATCCATGTTCTCTGCCATTATCTCTTTCGTATTGAATGGCAGAGCTGCCAAATATGTCCATATCGCCATGGTGACAGCAGTATTAATTCTGTCATTGGCGACTCTTTCCTTTGTAGCGGGCACTGGTGAGAGTTATACATTTATGATGGGTCATTATCCTGCTCCGTGGGGCAATGAGATCCGTATCGGTGAACTGGAAGCACTGATGGCTGCTTTCTTCAGTCTGATTATGCTGTTGTCTGTATTCGGAGGAATGGCTCATATTGACAGAGAGGTTCAGAATTCAAAGAAGAATCTGTTTTATATCCTTCTTGATCTCCTGATGGCTTCTCTGCTGGCTCTGATTTATACGAATGACCTTTTTACGGCTTATGTATTTATTGAAATTAATACAATTTCAGCCTGCGGTCTGATCATGATCAAGAAACAGGGCCGTACCTATGTATCGGCCATAAGATATATGATCATGAGTCTTGTTGGTTCCGGTTTGTTTTTGATCGGTCTGACGCTTTTGTATTGTATTACCGGTCATTTGCTCATGTCTCCGGCTAAGGAGGCTCTGGCTCAGATTGTGGCAGCTCACAGCTATCAGGTGCCGCTGATGGTAATCATTATACTGATTACTGTCGGTCTTGGGATTAAGAGCGGTCTTTATCCGTTCCATACCTGGATCCCTGATGCTTATGGTTATACAACACCGGCTTCAAGTGCCATTTTATCGTCACTGGTTTCAAAGGGATATATATTTCTGCTGATCAAGATCTTTTACAGAGTGCTTGATTTTGATTCCATCATCAGCAGTCATATGGTCAATATTCTTTTTGTATTTGGTCTGGTGGGCATGATTATGGGCTCTGTTGCGGCTATCAAGGAGAATAATATTCGAAGAATGACGGCCTACTCATCTGTTGCCCAGATCGGTTATATCTATATGGGTATTGGCCTTGGCACAACGGCGGGGATAGTAGCTGCTTTGTTCCATGTTATATCCCATGGAGCTATGAAATCACTGCTGTTTATCAGTATCTCCGGCCTGACGGAAGTATCCGACGGACATTCTGATTTTAAGTCTTTAAAGGGTGCCGGTTTCAGAAATAAGATTGCAGGTGCCGCCTATACGGTGGGCGCATTGTCCATGATCGGTATGCCTTTGTTAACGGGCTTTGTTTCAAAATATCTTTTTGCTTCTGCGGCAACAACGGCGGAGAACAAAATGCTGGCAGCATGGATCGTGTTGGCTGTCAGTACGATCCTGAATACGGTTTATTTTATGAGAACCGTATTGACGATTTACACACCTGTATCGGCGGAGATGAGAAAACCGCACGGTATGATGCCGTCCAGAATTGAGACGGCGGCAACTTTTGGGATGATTTTGCTGAATGTGGGCCTTGGCGTTGCCTCACAGCCTGTGATTAAGGCTATAGAGGCAGGACTTGCAATGTTTGGCTGATGGAGGGACAGATCATGTATGTAAATAATTATTTTTTGCTGCTTCCTGTACTTCTGCCGATTATTGCAGGTGTACTGCTGGTATTTCTTAAATTTAAAAAGCGGGAGAGCATGCTGGCTTATGTTTTTATAGTACTGGCTATCGATCTGGCTTCGGTTATCTGGATTGCGTGTCAGCCTGAAAGCAGTCTGGAATTGAGTCTGTTTGTAATATCAAAGGGACTGCATGTCTATTTCCATGTGGATATGCTCTCAAAGATATTTGCATTGCTGGTGGCTTTTGTATGGCTGATGGCGGCCATGGCGGCTTTTGAATATATGGGCCATGAAAAGAATGAAGAATTCTTTTTCTGTTTCTATATGATCGTCGGAGGTGTCCTGTCGGCACTTTGCTTCTCAGGCAATCTTTTTACCATGTATGTATTCTATGAGCTGATGACGCTGACTTCCATGCCTATGGTTATGCATAGCCTGAGTCATGAGGCTATTATGGCCGGATTGAAATATCTGTTCTATTCTGTGGCAGGTGCTTTCATGGTGCTGTTTGGATTCTTCTATTTTGCTGCGGAGGGCAACGGACTTTATTTCGCACCGGGCGGTGTTCTGGATACGACGAATCCTTCAGGTGTCATGCTGCTGGCAGTATTTCTGATGATTCTCGGTTTTGGCACGAAAGCGGGCATGTTCCCGATGCATGGATGGCTGCCTACGGCCCATCCGGTGGCTCCGGCTCCGGCCAGCGCTGTATTGTCCGGTATCATTACGAAAGCAGGTGTTCTTGGCATTATTCGTTCTGTTTATTATATTGCGGGACCTGAGATGATCAGAGGAACATGGGTGCAGTATCTGTGGATCGCGCTGACTGTTCTGACCGTATTTATGGGATCCATGCTGGCATATAAGGAGAATGTTCTTAAAAAGCGTCTGGCCTATTCAACGGTCAGTCAGGTGTCTTATGTGCTGTTTGGGCTTTCTGTTCTGCATCCGGTGGCTTTTGTGGGAGCGATCATGCATGTGATTTTCCATTCGCTGGTAAAGAATACTCTCTTTATTTCAGCGGGTGCCATCATTTATAAAACCGGAAGGACAAAGGTCAATGAACTTCTTGGTATCGGCAAAGAGATGCCGGTGACCATGTGGTGTTTTACGCTGGTGTCCCTTACCCTGGTGGGTATTCCGCCAACAAGTGCTTTTGTCAGCAAATGGTATCTGGCTACGGGTGCGCTTGCTTCAGAGATTCCGGTTGCTTCCTGGCTTGGTCCGGTGGTACTTCTGATCAGTGCTTTGCTGACAGCTGGCTATCTGCTTACCATATCCATCAAAGGGTTTTTGCCGGGCGCAGATTATGATTATTCGAAACTTGTCAACAAAGAGCCGACATGGCTGATGCTTCTGCCGATGATCGTTATGACAGCACTGGCAGTGATTCTTGGTATCTGGCCGGGCGGACTTATGAATCTGATTACAGATATTGCATCTGCAGTACTTTAGGAGGGAGGAAAAGTATGTCACCTTATTTTATTCTTGTACCGATCCTGCTTCCTGTTCTGGCAGGCATTCTGCTGCTGATCTTTCCGATTGAGGATGTTAGAAAGCGGAATATCTGCATTGAGACGGTTGTAATTATCAATACACTGCTGACACTCTGGCTGCTTACGCATCGCCCTGCAGAGCGTTTGTATCTGTTTTCTCTGGGAGAGAGTCTGCCGCTGACATTGAATATTGACGGTATGGCTATGTTCTTTGGCGGACTTGTATCCTGCCTGTGGCCTCTGGCTTCGCTGTATGCTTTTGAATATATGCGGCATGAGGAGAGAGTCAATACTTTTATGGCTTTCTACACTATTACTTATGGTGTAACTCTGGGTGTAGCATTCTCAGGCAATATTATTACCATGTACCTGTTTTATGAAACGCTGACGATGGTAACATTGCCGCTGGTTATGCATACCATGACCCGTGAAGCGCGCCAGGCTACAAGAAAATATCTGTATTACATGATTGGCGGTACAGCCTTTGCCTTTATTGGTATTGTGTTCTACTCGCTGTTCTGCAATAATATCGAGTTTGTCCTGGGTGGTAATCTCGATCTGACCCGGTTGGCAGATCATATGAATATTGTCCTTCTGGTTTATGTACTGGCTTTCTTCGGATTTGGTGTAAAAGCAGCTGTATTTCCATTTCACGGATGGCTGCCGTCGGCTTCGGTGGCTCCGACACCGGTTACAGCATTGCTCCATGCAGTTGCAGTCGTTAAATCCGGTGTCTTCGCTATCATGCGTGTCACCTATTTCTGTTTTGGTGCAGATGTGCTGAAGGGTACATGGGCTCAGGTTCTGGTGGTTATTGCAGCCATGGTGACCATTACCTATGGTTCTACCATGGGTGTGAGAGAAACTCATTTTAAGAGGAGACTGGCTTATTCTACCATTAGTAATCTGTCCTATATCCTCCTTGGTGTCACCATGATGTCTCCTTTGGGACTTGTGGCAGGACTCAGCCATATGCTCGTTCATGCGATTATGAAGATCAGTGGATTCTTCTGTGCCGGTGCGGTTATGCATCAGACTGAAAAGAACTATGTATACGAACTGGACGGCCTTGGATTTGAAATGCCGGTGACCTTTACGGCATTGTTTATATCCGGACTGTCTTTGACGGGTATTCCTCTGTTTGCGGGATTTGTCAGCAAATGGAATATCGTGGAGTCATTGCTTGAAGACGGCAATATCATTGGCTATGTCGGTGTAATTGTATTGCTGTATTCGGCACTTATGACGGGTATTTATATGATGACTATTATTGTCAGAGCATGGTGGCCGCATGTGGGTTATCACAAGGATCAGGTGGAGCCGTTTGAGGATCCGAACTGGCTCATGAAGCTTCCGCTTGTGATCTTTTCAATTGTAACTATAGTCATTGGTGTTTATGCACAGCCGATGCTTGATTTTATTCAGAAAATTGCCACAGGGGCACTTTAAGAGGGAGGATGATCGATATGGTTGGTAATAGCTTACTCTTATTATTGGTTGTCGGCCCTATGGCAGCAGCTATCATCGGATATCTGATTGGCCGGAAAAATAAAACGGCCAGGGATTATTTTGCGGATGCAGTCACGATCCTTGAATTTATTATTATGGCAGGTTTTCTGTTCGGTTATACTGTTACACAGGATATTTCCCTGTCGCTGCCGGGTGTCTGTGGTATGGGCCTTTCCTTCCGTCTGGATGGGTTCAGGACCATATTTGCCACAGTGACTTCATTCATGTGGATGATGACCACGATTTTTTCAAAAGAGTATCTGGGACATTCAAGGAACAGAAATCGATATTACCTTTTTCTGATGATTACGCTTGGCGCGACAATGGGTGTGTTCCTGTCGGATGATCTGTTCACAACCTTCGTCTTCTTTGAGATGATGTCCATGGCCTCTTATGTATGTGTTGTCCATGATGAGAAGAAGGAAGCCATGTATGCCGGAGCTGTTTATCTGGCAGTGGCTGTCATTGGTGGTATGGTAACACTGATGGGACTTTTCATGCTGTACCATATGACCGGTACCTTACAGCTTGATGCGCTGCTTCCGGCCTGTGAAGTCTTATTTGGAGAGCATAAGGTCTGGTTTTATATCTGCGGCGGCTGTATACTCTTTGGCTTTGGTGCCAAGGCCGGTATGTATCCGCTCCATGTATGGCTGCCGATGGCCCATCCGGTGGCTCCGGCTCCGGCCAGTGCTTTACTGTCCGGTATCATCACCAAGACAGGTATATTCGGTGTAATCGTTATTTCATCACGCATTTTCCTTCATGATGGTTACTGGGGATTTGTGATTCTCATGTTTGGTGTTGTGACTATGCTGCTGGGCGGTATTCTGGCCGTCTTCTCCATGGATCTGAAGCGGACGCTGGCATGTTCTTCCATGTCCCAGCTTGGATTCATCTTCGTGGGTATCGGTATGCAGGGACTGCTGGGCGAAGAGAATGCTCTGGCTGTCAGAGGAACGATGCTGCATATGTTCAATCACTCGAATCTGAAGCTGGTACTTTTCATGGCTGCCGGTGTTGTGGTGATGAATCTTCATAAGCTGAATCTGAATGATATCCGTGGATTTGGACGCAAAAAACCATTGCTGTTATATACATTCTTAATGGGATCCCTTGGTATCGGCGGTATTCCGTTGTTTAACGGTTATATCAGCAAGACATTGATCCATGAAAGTATCGTGGAGTATATTGAACTGCTGGAAGAAGGCCACGGCGCTGCTACATTTGCCTTTGCATCGGGCACAGATGCGGTGACAATGTTCAAGGTGATTGAATGGCTGTTTATCATTACAGGTGCCATGACGGTAGCCTATATGACAAAGCTGTTTATTGTATTGTTTGTGGAGAAAAATAATGATCCGAAGGTCCAGGAGGCTTTTGATGCGAAGAAGAACTATTGCAATAAAGTAACGGCAGCGGTACTGGCTGTTACAGCAACCATTCTTCCGATTCTCGGTATGCTTCCGAATCTGACACTGGACAGGCTGGCTGATATGGGACAGGGCTTTATGTTCGGTGTGTCCCCGCACCATGCCGTTCATTATTTCTCCTGGGTGAATTTAAAAGGAGGATTATATTCCATCCTTATTGGCGCATTGATCTATGTGGTTATCATTCGCGGCTGGATGCTGGTTAAGACAAAGGCAGGTGTTACTGTTTATGCAGATCGCTGGCCGAAGAAGCTGGATCTCCTTGAATTGGTATACAATCCGATCGTCATGGTCATTTTACCGGCCATTGCCGCATTTATCTGTCGATGCATGGACTTCCTGCTGGATGGTTTGATCCTGCTGGCAAGGAAGACGACTCACCGTCAGCTTCACGGCGGCAAGATGCCTCCGAAGGGTTACAGACTGTCCTTTGTCCTTGGAAGCATCTGCAATACTGTAGCATTGTGGCTGAACAAGACTGTACTGAAGAAACATCCTTTAAAGAGAGATTATATTCTTCGTTTTGCAGAAAGGGAGCGTATCCTCAAAGATGCCAATAAGGTCATTGTAGCCAGTGTATCCTTCAGTTTGCTGATGTTCGGCATTGGTATGGTGATTACAGTATTGTATCTGTTCCTGTCATGATATGCGAATATTGGATAGGATTATGGAAGTGCGAAGCACGGAACAATCCGTAAGGCATCTTTATATTATTGTTCAGTGAATATTTAAACGAGAATCCTGATTGCTGTTCTGTTTTTCGGAGAGAAACAGAGCAGTGATCAGGTTTTTTAAATACCATGATAAAATTGAGGGAAATAAGGAAAAAGGGGATTTTTTCTAAAAAGGTATAAGCACATAAAAGAACTATGTGCTTAAAGAAGAGGAAGGTATATGAAAAAGATTGCTGTCAACGAGGCTTGGGATTGGTTCCTCATTGACAGTTATGAGTATAAAATAGCAATGTAAATGTGACTATCATTAAAGTGTAAAAACTTTGTAAATTTTAGGTTCTTGTTCATTCGTTTGTTTTCCGTTTTGTTTCAGACGTATCAATCCGGTGCAAAACTCACAAAATCCTTCCTTTTTCCTATGGAATGCGGTATAATAAAAGCCAGTAAATTACGGAGGGATAAATATGTCAGATAAGGACTATTCCAATATGGGGGAGCGGATCCAGTCAATGGTCGAGGATGCCGTATCTTCCATGGATTTTGAACAGCTGAACAAAAATATAACAGGCTCGATCCAGTCTGTTTTCGAAGAATTAAATATTGATCCCGATGCCGTCAAGGAAAAAGTTAGCCGTGTACAGGAATCTGCCGGGGTCCGGTATCATTATGGTCCGGACAGGCAGCAGGGGAAGGAAAAGGCGGCCAGGACAGCCCAGACAACGGCGGTGGCAAAGTATACTAAAAATCCTCCGGGAACTGTGTCGGGCGTTCTGTGCACAGCTTTAGGCGGTGCTTTTACGGGTATATTCGGTCTTGCTACGGTGATCGTTGGGATGCTTGGAATGGCTATCCCGGGGTTTGCATTTGCAGGCAATATAGCTTTGGCCAGTATTGTACCGTTTCTGATTCTGTCAGTAATCGTTTTATGGCAAGGATTATCCATCAGAGGAAGAGTTAAGAGATTCCGTTCTTATGTCAATACCATCGGAAAAAGATCCTATTGTCAGATCAAAGAACTGGCTGCGGCAGTGGGCAGGAGTGAAAAATATGTGGCAAAGGATGTCCAGAAGATGATTGAGAATAAGTCATTTCTGAATGGACATATGGATGTGCAGAAGACCTGCCTGATGCTGGATGATAAGACTTATCAGCAGTATCTGGATACGCAGGCTGCCTATCAGCAGCGCATGCTGGAAGAGAAGAAGGTGCAGCAGTCTGACAGAGAAGTTTTTTCTGCATCGGGTATCGACAATCCGGAGCTGGTGAAGGCCATTGAGGAAGGCAACAGTTATATTATCCAGATTCGTCGTGCCAATGATGCAATACCGGGGGAAGAGATATCTGCCAAGCTTTTCCGGCTTGAAGCCCTGATCAAAAAGATATTTGAAGTGCTGAAGCAGAAACCGGATCAGCTTCCGAAGCTTCGCAAGTTTATGAATTATTATATGCCGACGACTTTGAAGCTGGTGAGAACCTATCAGGAACTGGATGCCCAGCAGGTTGAAGGGGATAATATCCGAAAGTCCAAGGCAGAGATTGAGAAGACACTGGATACCATCAACCTGGCTTATGAGAAGCTGCTGGACAGCTTTTTTGAGGATGCAGCCATGGATATCAGTACGGATATCACGGTGCTGGAGACCATGTTTGCCCAGGAGGGACTGACAAAGAAGCATTTTGACAATGTGAGATAGGGAGGAAAGACATGAGTGAAATAAAACTCGGCGAAGCGCCGACATTAACATTTGAACCTTTTAAAGAAGAACCGCTGATGCCGGCGGAGACAGAGAAGGCAGAGACTCCGGCAGCCATTCCGGAATATGATGACAGCATGCTGAATGAAGATGAAAAAAAGATGGTCAGAGATTTTGCGGCTCAGATCGATATTGCCAATTCTGCACAGGTTCTGCAGTATGGTGCGGGTGCCCAGCAGAAAGTAGCTGCTTTCTCGGAGAAAGCGCTGGAGAATGTAAGGACCAAAGATCTCGGAGAAGTGGGAGATATGATTTCCGGTGTTGTAACAGAGCTGAAGAGCTTTGACGTTGAAGAAGAAGAGAAGGGCTTTCTCGGTCTTTTTAAGAAGAATGTGAATAAGCTGACGGCCATGAAGGCAAAATATCAGAAGGCAGAGGCTAACGTCAATCAGATTGTGGAGGCACTGGAACAGCATCAGATCACGCTGATGAAGGATGTTGCTACACTGGATCAGCTCTATGAACTGAATAAAACCTATTATAAGGAACTGACGATGTATATTCTGGCGGGCAAGCAGAAGCTTCACGAGGTGGAGACGGTTCAGATACCGGCTCTTGCTGCAAAGGCACAGGCTTCGGGACTTCCAGAAGATGCACAGGCAGTCAGTGATCTGACAGCTCTGGCCAATCGTTTTGAGAAGAAGCTTCATGATCTGGAGCTGACAAGAGTCATCGCCATTCAGATGGCACCTCAGATTCGTTTGGTGCAGAATAATGACACAATGATGTCAGACAAGATTCAGTCTACTATTGTCAATACCATCCCGCTTTGGAAGAGCCAGATGGTGATTGCCCTTGGTATTGCTCATTCGGAGCAGGCAGCAAAGGTTCAGAGGGAGGTATCCGATCTGACCAATGAGATGCTGAAGAAGAATGCTGACAGACTGAAGACGGCCTCTATTAATGTGGCAAAGGAATCAGAGAGGGGTATTGTAGATATTGAGACGCTCCAGACGACGAATCAGCAGCTGATTACAACATTGGATGAGGTATTGAAGATTCAGACAGAAGGCAGAGAAAAACGTCGTGCGGCAGAAGTGGAACTTCAGAAGATTGAAGGCGATCTGAAGGCGAAGCTTTTGGGTATGCGTGCCTCTGTACAATAACAGAGTATCTATGGGCAGGGCAGTTCCGTGACAGCAGAGCTGTCCTGTTATGATAATAGAAGCGGGAGGATGAAGGCTGTATGGCTACAGAACAGATCTTACAGGAGATGGCAGAGCTGGTGACAGCCTGGTACCGGCAGAATGGACGGGATCTACCGTGGCGACGGACAAGGAATCCTTATGATATATGGATCAGTGAAATTATGCTGCAGCAGACACAGGTGGATACGGTAAAACCCTATTATGAGAGATTTATTCGTACGCTTCCTACCGTGGGTGACCTTGCAGCAGCTGATCAGACGACAGTCTACAAGTTATGGGAAGGACTGGGTTATTACAGAAGAGCCAGCCACCTTCAGGAAGCGGCCAGGACTGTAATGGATGAATATCAGGGAATATTTCCCCGCACTTATGAGGAATTAATCGGACTGAAGGGGATTGGTATGTATACGGCCAGCGCCATAGCAAGTATTGCTTATGGCATTCCAAAGGGTGTTGTGGATGGCAATACGCTGAGAATCATTGCCCGTGTTTTTAACCGTGAGGATAATATTGCCCTGCAGAAGACAAAGAATGAATTCGGGAAGGTCATGGATGCCATCATCGCTTATGCAGATCCCTCGGCTTTCAATCAGGGGATGATGGATCTGGGAGCTATGGTCTGTACACCGCTCAGGCCGGAATGCAGTCACTGTCCGCTGAATTCTCTCTGTGAGGGATATAAAAAGCAAACAGCCGGACGTCTGCCGGTTAATATTAAAAAAATTAATAAATCGGTCATTGAGTATATGACAGTTGTCCTTCAGAATGAAAACCGGTATTTTATGATACAGAATGAGGGCAGTCTTCTGGAGAACCTGTACGGATTTGTACAGTATGAATGTGACACACCTTCAGAATTCGAACAGCTCTTTTTCGAACAATTTGGAATCAGAATCCGTCTGACGGATTACATCCGGGATGTCAAACACGTATTCACCCACCGTGAATGGCGGATGCATATCTACGTTGCTGAACTGACAACAGAGGGAATATCCGTATCGGAGCATGTGAATGTACCGGATGCTTCACGATCTGCGAAGGGAAGATTCTATTGTCCTGAAGAAATCGAACAGCTTCCCGTATCCACAGCCCATTTAAAGGTATTAAAAGCCTACCTGAAAGCAGTAAATGACGGTCAGAGAAGGAGGTTTTGTGAATGAGTATCAGAGAAGAACAGGAAGCCTGGGAAAAGACTTATCTAAGTCCTTATGCGTCTTTGAGCAGTGAATCCCTGGGGAGGGACCGTGAAGAAGCTCCCTGTGATATAAGGCCTGTATATCAGAGAGACCGGGATCGGATACTGCATTCCAAATCCTTTCGGAGAATGAAACATAAGACCCAGGTTTTTCTTGCACCGAGGGGAGATCATTACAGAACCAGACTTACACATACTCTGGAGGTATCACAGATTGCCAGGACTATTGCGCGGGCACTGCGGCTGAATGAGGATCTGACAGAGGCCATTGCCCTTGGTCATGATCTTGGTCATGCGCCTTTCGGTCATGCGGGTGAAGCGGTTCTGAATGAGATCTGCCCGGAGGGGTTCAAACATTACATACAGAGTGTTCGTGTGGTGGAAGTCCTTGAGAAGGATGGGCGGGGACTGAATCTGACAAAAGAAGTACGTGATGGTATGATGAATCATTCCACGTCACGGATGCCCATGACACTGGAGGGCAAAGTAGTTCGTTTGGCGGATAAGATCGCCTATATTAACCATGATATTGATGATGCCATCAGGGGAAAGATCATTACGGAATCAGAACTGCCGGAGCATTATACAGATGTGTTGGGTAATGATTCAAAAACAAGGCTGAATACATTGATTCATGATGTCATTATGAACAGCATGGGTCAGCCGGATATTATGATGTCTGCCAATGTGGAGGAAGCAATGCTGGGCATGAGAAGTTATATGTTCAAACATGTCTATACGAATCCAAAGGCAAAGAATCAGGAAACAAAGGCTCAGGACCTGCTCCGACAGCTTTATGAACATTATATGAAATATCCTGATCAGATGCCGTCAGAATATCTGCGGCTGATGAGGGAAGGAAATTATACAAAAGAGAGAGTTGTCTGCGATTATATAGCGGGGATGACTGACCAGTATACAATTGAGATTTATGAGGAACTTTATATTCCAAAGGCATGGAAGATTTACTAGAAGGACGTGACAAAAGATGTATTATCCGGATGATGTGGTTGAGGAAGTACGAAGCCGCAATAATATAGTTGATGTGATCGGAGGTTATGTCCGTTTGCAGAAAAAGGGAAATTCCTATTTCGGACTTTGCCCGTTTCATAATGAAAAATCGCCTTCATTTTCTGTAAGCCCCAATAAACAGATGTATTACTGCTTCGGATGCGGGGCAGGGGGCAATGTGTTTACTTTTATTATGGAATATGAGAATGAGACTTTTCCGGAGGCCATGAAGACACTGGCGGAGAGGGCCGGTATGACATTGCCGGAGATGGAACTGACAGAGGAACAAAAGGCTGAGAAGAATAAACGTCAGATATTGCTTGAAATCAACAAGTTGGCTGCCCGATATTTTTATTATCAGCTGAGCAGTGAGCAGGGACAGCAGGCGAGGGATTATCTGGATGGACGTGCCCTTTCCAAAGAGACTCAGGTTCGTTTTGGACTTGGTTATGCCAGCAAATACAGTAATGATCTGTATCTTTTTCTGAAAAAAAAGGGCTATTCAGATCAGTTGCTGAGAGAATCAGGATTGATCACCTTTGATGAAAAAAGGGGAGCCCATGATAAATTCTGGAATCGTGTCATGTTTCCGATTATGGATGTCAATAATAAAGTGATTGGTTTTGGTGGTCGGGTTATGGGAGACGGAACACCAAAATATCTGAATTCGCCGGAGACCATACTTTTTGATAAGAGCAGGAATCTTTATGGACTGAATTATGCCAGAACTTCAAGAAAATCCTATATGATCATCTGTGAGGGGTACATGGATGTAATTGCCATGCATCAGGCCGGATTTACCAATGCAGTAGCTTCGCTGGGAACGGCATTTACGACACAGCACAGTGTCCTGCTGAAGAGGTATACTCAGGAAGTACGTCTGGCTTATGATAGTGACGGTGCGGGTCAGAAGGCAGCTTTAAGAGCCATTCCGATTTTGAAGTCCGCAGGAATCAATGTGAGGATCATTCATATGGATCCTTACAAAGACCCTGATGAATTTATCAAAAATCTGGGTGTGGATGCATTTCAGGAGAGAATTGATGCGGCTGAAAGCAGTTTCATGTTTGAAATCTCCGTATTGGAGAAGAATTATAAACAGTCGGATCCCGAGGGGCGTGCGTCATTTATGAAAGCGGCAGCCAGAAAGCTGCTTGAATTTCCCCAGGAGCTGGAACGCAATATTTATATTGATGCCATTGCCGGCAAGTATGGTATTGCTTCAGAGGCATTGCGTAAAATGGTCAACAGCTTTGGTGCGTCCATGAGCCGTGAACAGGTGGAATCAGCGATTTATCAGCAGCAGGAGAGGGAAACAGCACCGGTCAGAAAGCGGCAGGAAAAGGAAGATAGTGTGCTGACAGCTCAAAAGCTTCTGTTGACATGGCTTACCTCTGATCCGTCCCTTTTTGAGAAGATCGACGGTATTATAAGTGAAGAAGATTTTGTGGAACCTGTGTATCATAGGGCAGCTGAGCTTGTTTTTGATGAATACCGACAGACAGGGAATGTAACGCCGGCCAGAATATTGAATCAGTTTGAAGATATAGAAGAACAGAAGACAGTAGCATCTCTGTTTAATACAAAATTAAAGACAGATGATGATCCGGCCATCAGAGAAAAGGCCCTCAACGAAACGGTGCTGCGTATTCGCAGGAACAGTCTGGATATGGCAAGCCGCAGTGTGAAAAATCCTGATGATCTGCAGCGGATCATTCGTGAAAAGGCGAAGCTTCAGAAACTGCATATTTCTCTTTAAAAACGGAAAACTACTAAAAACGACCCGGAGGAAAATAAATGGACGAGAATTTGATTCTTTTTATGGATAAATTAAAACAGCTGCTTCCTTTTGCAAAAGAAAAGGAAAATGAGCTGACAGCGGAGATGATCAATGATTTTTTCACCGGTATCGAACTGACAGAAGATCAGATTGAGAAGGTTTATGATTATCTGGAATCGAATGGAATATTTGTGGAGCATCGCGGCAGTGAGCCGGATAGACGGATGCTGGAAGAAACAGAGGACGATGACATAGATCCCAACGATATTTCTGTGCCGGAAGGTGTCAGCATGGACGATCCGGTACGTATGTATCTGAAAGAAATCGGTAATATTCCTCTTTTGACGGCAGAAGAGGAGATTCAATTGTCAAAAGAGCTGGAGGAAGGCAGCAGGGAAGCCGGCCATAAATTGGCGGAGTCAAATCTGCGGTTGGTGGTCAGTATTGCCAAACGGTACATGGGCAGAGGCATGCAGTTCCTTGATCTGATACAGGAGGGGAATGTCGGCCTTATCAAAGCTGTTGAAAAATATGATTATACCAAAGGATATAAATTCAGTACCTATGCTACATGGTGGATTCGTCAGGCAATCACCCGTGCCATTGCGGATCAGGCAAGGACGATCCGTATACCTGTGCATATGGTTGAGACTATGAATAAGATCACGAAAGCTCAGAAAACGCTGACCCAGGAGCTTGGACGGGATCCGTCCATTGAAGAACTGGCAAAGGATGTCAATATGACTGTGGACAGAGTAAGGGATGTCATGAGACTGGCACAGGAGACGGTTTCTCTGGAAAAACCGGTGGGAGATGAGGATGAAAGCCATCTGGGTGATTTTATCGAAGATTCCAATGCGCCGGAGCCATCTGATGAGGCGGCTTTTACTCAGCTGAAGGATGATATCGGGACGATTCTGGGCAAATTGAATGAACGGGAGCAGAAGGTTTTGCGCATGCGTTTCGGTCTGGATGACGGCCACGAGCGGACCCTGGAGGAAGTAGGAAAGGAACTGAATGTAACCCGGGAACGGATTCGTCAGATTGAGGCAAAAGCATTGCGCAAGCTGCGTCAATCAGGAAAAATGGCAGGTCTGGAAGGCTATCTGAATCAGTGAGTGGGGTGAAAAAGATGCAGTTATCAGGTAGAATGCAGGCAGTGGCAGAGATGGTAACTCCTGGAGGAGTTGTGGCGGATATCGGTACGGATCATGGCTATGTGCCGATTTATCTGGTTCAGCACGGAATTGCCACGGGAGCAATTGCCATGGATGTGCGTCCGGGACCTTTGTCCCATGCAAGGGCCAATATTGAAAAATATGGCCTTGGAGAACATATTGTTACAAGGATTTCCGACGGCCTTCACAGTCTGGAAGCTGACGAGGCAGACACAGTGGTGATTGCCGGCATGGGCGGGCTTTTAATGGTACGTATACTGGAAGAAGGGCTGGAGATACTTCAGACAGTCAGGGAATGTATTCTGCAGCCTCAGTCCGATGTGGACAGTGTCAGGCTTTTTCTGCATGAACATGGTTTTTGTATTGTACAGGAAAATATGGTCATTGATGACGGCAAATATTATGTGATGATGAAAGTTGTACATGGTACGGATCAGGAATATGATGCTGCTGATAATCTGTATGGAAAGATACTGATTGACAATGCCCACCCGGTGCTTAAGGCCTATCTTGAAAAGGAGGATGCTTTCATGGAGAAAATCATGGAGAGACTTGCGGAAAATGCCACTGATAAAAGCAGGCGCCGTCTGGAAGAACTGGAATGTTCGAGAAAGCTTGTCATGGAAGCACTTGAGAGAATGACACTTCATATAAATACATAAAGAGACGGTTTTAAAGATTGGAGAATAAAATGAAAACACATGAATTCATAAAGGTACTGGATGAGCTGGCACCGCCGGAGTATGCGGAAAGCTGGGATAATGTGGGACTGCTGGAGGGCAGTTTGGACAGAGAGGTTCATAAAGTTTATATTGCTCTGGATGCTGATGGTACAGCTGTACAGAATGCTGTCAGAGAAGGGTGCGATATGATAGTGACGCATCACCCGCTGCTTTTTTCAGCTATAAAATCTATCCGTGAAGATGATTTTATCGGCCGGCGTCTCCTTATGATGATAGAGAATCGAATCAATTATTTTGCTATGCATACGAACTTTGATGTGGCGGTCATGGCTGATCTTGCGGCTGATTATCTGAAATTGAAACATGTTGCGCCGCTGGCCATGTTGCGTGAAACTGCCGGAGGGCCAAAGGGGATCGGATGTGTGGGTGAGTTTGAGAACCATATAACGCTGTCTGACCTGGCAGCCTGTGTCAAAAATGTATTTGATCTTCCACAGGTACGTTATTATGGTGATCCTCATGGGGTTATTGAGAAAATAGCCATGTGTCCGGGCTCAGGAAAAGGGATGGATCAGGATGCACTGGCTTCAGGAGCGCAGGTATTGATTACAGGTGATGTGGATCATCATTATGGTCTGGATTGTGTGGAGAAGGGATTATGGGTCATTGATGCGGGACATCATGGTCTGGAGCATATTTTTGTAGCGTTTATGAAACAATGGCTGTCAGAAAGATTTCCTGAACTGGAGATTATTACTGATAGAAATGATTCTCCGTTTCGTGTAGTCTGATAATTTACGGCAGTCTGCTGGAACAGGGATATGCTATATCCCTCAGTGGAACCGGTGGTTTTGAGTATAATGAGGAAAGGGGTATATAATGGCGCAGAAGGTACATTTGACGATAGGAGGACAATGTTATGAATATTACCCGGGAGTTAGTCTCTACAATGTGAGCCGTGATTTCCGGAAGAATTATCCTTATGATATCATACTGGCACGTGTTAACGGTAAGCTGGCAGAACTGTCACAGTCTATGGAGCGGGATGCGTCTGTTGAATTTGTGACTACAGGAGATATTACAGGTAACGAAGCATACAGAAGGACAGCCACTTTGGTTATGTTGAAGGCATTTGAGGATGTGCTGGGTAAAGGTAATATCAGAAAGCTGACGGTTCAGTATTCGCTGGATAAGGGATACTATTGCGAATTGGATGCCAATATATCTCTGACGCAGGAGCTTCTGGAACAGATCAAGAGTCAGATGAAGGCTATCGTGGATGAGAAGATAGACATTATAAAAAAAGAAATCCCTAAAAGGGAGGCACTGGATATCTTCAGAGAATGCGGTATGTATGATAAGGTCAATCTTTTCCGTTTCAGACGGAGTTCTACAGTTAATATCTATATGCTGGATGACACGGTTGATTATTTCTATGGGTTTATGGCACCGAATACTTCTTATATCCGATATTTTGATCTGTATTTGTATGATGAGGGATTTGTGCTGCAGCTGCCGGAACATGAAGCTCCGGAGATCGTAGATGATTTTGAGCCGCCGGCAAAATTATTCCAGGTGTTGAAGCAGTCTACCCGCTGGGGAGAACTGCTGGATGTGCGTACAGTGGCAGATATCAATCAGACGATTGCGGATGGAGGATTTTTCCAGCTGATGCTTGTGCAGGAGGCTTTACAGGAAAAGAAGATTGCCGAAATTGCAGAGGCGATTGTGGATACGGGAAAACGTATCGTGCTGATTGCGGGACCATCATCTTCCGGAAAAACAACATTTTCACATCGTTTGTCTATTCAGTTAAAAGCTCACGGGCTGCGGCCTCATCCAATTCCGGTAGATAATTATTTTGTGGACAGGGATAAAACGCCGTTAGATGAGGATGGCAAGCCGAATTTTGAGAGTCTTGGAGCATTGGATACGGAAGAACTGAATCGGGATATCCAGGAATTGCTGGAAGGAAAAGAAGTGGAGCTGCCGGTATTCAATTTTGTGACAGGGAAGAGGGAAGCCAGTGGACAGATGCTGCAGATTGGCAGCAGGGATGTCCTTGTGATTGAAGGTATTCATGCTTTAAATGATGCCATGACTTTTTCGATAGCAAAGGAAAATAAATTCAAGATTTATATCAGCGCTCTGACCCAGTTGAATATCGATGAGCATAACAGGATTCCTACAACAGAGGCCAGACTGATTCGCCGTCTGGTGCGTGATGCTGCCAGGAGAGGAACCAATGCAGCCCGGACTATTTCAATGTGGCAGTCTGTGCGTAAGGGAGAGGAAGAAAATATATTCCCATATCAGGAAGAATGTGATGTTATGTTCAATTCTGCCCTGATATATGAACTGGCTGTACTGAAACAATATGCAGAACCATTGCTGTTTTCTGTAAAACCGGATCAGCCGGAGTATGAGGAGGCAAGACATCTGTTGAAATTCCTGAACTATTTCCTGGGCGTCAGCAGCGAAAACATCCCGAATAACTCCATCATACGGGAATTCATCGGCGGCAGCTGTTTCAATGTCGGATAAAATTTAAGGTTTACTTTTTGTTCGGAACATGGTATGATACGCATTGTAAGTCTGTTGGATAATCGCGGCTGCAAGTGTCGAAAGACCGCAGGTGAGGAAAGTCCGAGCTTCTCAGGGCAGAGTGCCGGATAACGTCCGGTGGAGGCGACTCCAAGGCCAGTGCAACAGAAATAAACCGCCTGTTTTGACAGGTAAGGGTGGAAAGGCGAGGTAAGAGCTCACCGCTTCTCTGGTAACAGAGAAGGCTCTGTAAACCCCACTCGGAAGCAAGACCGCATATAAAACGATACGTCGGCCCGGCGTGTTTTAGGGTAGGTCGCTCGATCCTGCTGGCGACAGCAGGGCTAGATAGATGATTATCGTATCCGGAATTCCGGATTCACATAACTCGGCTTATAGACAGGCTTACTGAATAAAATGACCAGGAACCGTATATCAGGGATCATATCAGATGCAGGAGTTTGAGATGGTTGGCTGTTTATCCGGTTCCTTTTATGTATCTGATAAATGAAGTAAAGGATGGATGAAGAATATGTTGGAAAATCAAAAGATAGCGGTAATTACAGATTCGTGTGCGGATATTCCGAAAGAATGGGTCAGCCGTTATCATATTTTTGTGTTGCCGCTGATCATTCGGTGTGAGGACGGAGAACATCACGATGGTGTGGATATCACGTCCCGGGATATTTACAGAAGGCTTGAAAACGAATTACCGAAGACCAGTACACCTTCTGGTGAAGATATTGAGAATCTTCTGGAGGAGATTAAAAAGCAGGGCTATACAAAGGCTATTGCAGTCATGCTTTCAGGCGGTCTTTCAGGAACGGTCAATCATCTGAGACTGGCTGCTGAAGAAGCAGATGATCTGGAAATAGCAGTTTTTGATTCCCATTCAGGCAGTATCGGCATTGGTGCAACGGCCATTATGGCTGCTGAATACATTGAGAACGGTATGAGTTTTGAGGATGTACAGGAACGAGTGAAGAAACTGATCGGACAGACAAATATATTTTTCTCGGTTGATACTTTGGAACATTTGCAGAAAGGGGGACGGATCGGTAAGGTAACAGCCATGGCAGGCAGTCTTCTGAACATTAAGCCGATCCTGTCTGTGGATAAAAATGATGGGGAAATCTATACGGCGGCTAAAGTTCGCGGACATAAAGCAGTTGCCAGAAAACTCCAGATGCTTGTCAAAGATGTCTATGAGAGCGGAAGACCGTATAATCTGATGATAGCAGATGGCGGTGTGCCGGAAGAGGGAGATGAGCTTGAGAAGGAGATCAAAGCCATGTTCCCGGATTACCATCATTTTATCAGGGTGGAAATAGGCGCCACACTGAGCGTTTATATTGGTTCAGGCGTTCTCGGTGCTGCCATTCAGTATATTGATTAGTTAAGGGTTCTTTCTGATGTCTGGATGTTGTAAAATATCCAACATCTGAAAGAACCATTTATTTTTTTGCCATGGGATGTTAAGGAAATCGTAAGGACTTTTGCGGAAACGCTGTGTTAGAATGATAGCATCAGAGATGCATATTTTTAAATAAAGAACAGGAGAGATAGATAATGGGGGAACAGATTGAGATATTGGTTGTAGATGACGATAAGGAAATTGCAAATCTTGTGGAAATCTATTTGTCCAGCACCGGGTACGTCATTCATAAAGCCTATAACGCTTTGGATGGACTTGCCATGCTGCAGCAATATGATATTAAACTGGCCATTGTTGATGTGATGATGCCTAAAATTGATGGTATAGAGATGTGCAAAAGAATTCGTGCAGGCAGAAATATACCAATTATCATATTGAGCGCTAAATCAGCGGATGTGGACAAGATTCTGGGATTGAGTGTCGGGGCCGATGATTATATGATCAAGCCTTTTAATCCCATGGAGCTGCTGGCAAGGGTCAAGTCTCAGCTCCGGCGTTATCTGGAACTGAATCCGGGAACACAGGTAGATCAGGACAGGATAGAAGTACAGGATGTGGTTATTGATACGAAGAAACATCAGGTGACGGTTGATGGCAGGAATGTCGTATTGACACCCATCGAGTTTAATATTCTGCAGCTGCTTGCCAGTCATCCGGGCAGGGTATACAGTACGGACGAAATATATGAAACTGTCTGGAATGAAAAGCTTTACGAAGCGAATAATACAGTAATGGTACATATGCGGAGACTGCGTGAAAAAGTTGAAAAAAATCCGAGATCTCCGCAGCTGATCAAGACGGTCTGGGGAGTTGGATATAAAATTGAAGGTTAAATTCAGTGAAAGTTTTAGAATACGTATAATGGTCTATACCTGTATCAGTCTTGGAACGGCGATTCTATGCGATCTGGCACTGCTTTTATTCTGTATCCGTTCACGGCTGCTGGTCAGTGATTATGATACGGGGAACTGGATGAATCATATGTATATGAACAACAACAGTTATCAGTATATGACGCCGGGACAGAGCATGCTTGGAGAGTCAGATATTTTTTATCGGATCTTTGGTGTAGGTATCAAAGTTCAGCTGATCGTTTTGATGATCATTGTTGCAGTTGTTGTTTTTTTGCTTGTGTTTTTTATGCTGACGCGTCAGATGACGGGATATATCGGGAATATTTTAAGTGGTGTACAACAGATGGCTGACGGAGATTTTGAGTATCGGATCGATGTCCTTTATCAGGATGAATTCTCCTGTATTGCTGATGGCATCAACAGGATGGCGGATACAGTTCAGAGCATGCAGAGAAGAGAGCAGGAGGCGGAGCAGACGAAAAATGAGCTCATTACCAATGTGGCTCATGATTTGCGTACACCGCTGACTTCTATCATTGGTTATATCGATATTGTCAATACAAGAGAGGACCTGACAGATGAACAGAAGGAAGAATATCTGAAGATTGCATGGGAGAAGGCACGAAAACTGGATGGCCTGATCAATGAACTGTTCAGTTTTACCAAGATCAGTTATGGTGGGATGCCTATGAAAAAGTCCTCCATTGACCTGATCAAGCTGCTGGAACAGGAGGTAGACGAGTTGTATCCTTCTTTTGAGGAGAATTCGCTGACCTGTATTTTTGAACCGGATGTGGACAGATGTATGATTATGGCGGATGGAGAGAGACTGGTCCGGGTTTTTGATAATCTTCTGGGCAATGCCATACGATATGGCAAAGACGGCAAGATTATAAAGGTAAAGACCAAAACCGGTAACGGGATCATTAAGGTGCAGACTATCAATTACGGAAGTGTTATTCCTCAGGAAAGTATTCCTTATCTTTTTGAGAAGTTTTATAAAGTAGATACGGCCCGCCAGTCTTCAATTGAAGGAACAGGACTGGGTCTGGCTATTGCCAAAAGTATTGTGGAGAGTCATGGCGGCTGGATTAATGTCAGCAGCTCTTTTGATGGAACTGTTTTTGAGGTTACGCTGCCGGTTGCCGGAGAGACAGCTGAAACTGTCACAGAATAGACAGAGAGGGGATAAAATGAGAAAAAGAGTAAAAGAGCTTTTTTTGCGAATCATGGTGTTTTTTGTTTTGTCTGTCCTCTGGAGTGTAATGGTGACTCAGTCCGCTATGGCTGATGAAAAAGCGGAACGATTTACAATTACATGCGATGCAGGAGATGGCTTTTATATTGCTGATAGTGTGCATCATTATCCTGTCCAGGTGTCAGTCAGTAATAATGGAGGAGATTTTAACGGTGTGATCAAGCTGATGATGTATACAGGCAGCAGTATGGAAGAAGTTCTTGCCTATGTACAGGCAGCGGTCATTCCGTCGGGCGAGACAGAAATCTTCAAATTTAATGTGCAGAATATTTATTTTGATCAGACACCTTATGCAATACCTGTTCGGATCGAACTTCTGGATGAAAATGGCAATCAGCTCTGCTGTCAGATATTGGATTTTCAGGTTTCATCGGATGGAGGAGAGATGCTTCTGGGGGGAGTGGTCAGCCGGAATGATCAGATCTGTCAATTGATAAGTGCCTCTGCTTTTGATTATGAAGCGGAGTATTCCTATGGAAGAGTGACGATGCAGGGGATAGAACTTACTTCGGATGATATCCTTTCCATGGATCTTTCAAGGCTGGACATACTGGTGCTGGATATGGATGTTTCGGATGAAGCATGGGAGAAGATATTGGACTGGCTTATGACAGGTGAGCATCTGATAATAAACAGGAAGCTCTATGATGTCCGTATACAAAAAATACTGGATAATGACAATACAGCTACATGGGGAAACGGTCGTATTCTTGTATATGATGAAAATGATCAATGGACCGGGACAGAAGTGATACGATACGTTAAAACACTTTTTGGAACGTCAGGGATGAACGAAATACTCAATGGCAGCAATGACAGCTATTGGATCATCAGTAATCAACTCAGCTATGATATGTGGAGCAGGATGCCGGGAATTGGAGGATATCTGATAGTTCTCCTTGCTTATATTCTGCTGATGGGACCGGCAGCTTATATCCTTTTGTCCGGAAAAAAGGATCGCAGGGAATATCTGTGGGGAGTCATTCCATGTCTGGCCATAGTCTTTTCTCTTTTAATATATTGGCTGGGCGGCTCAACGCGCTATGCGGATACTTTTATAAGATATGGCAGTACAGTTCATCTGACGGAAGAAGGGAGTGTTGAGAATACCCGTATGATGGTAACAAGCCCTGATAAGGGACATACAATGGTTACACTGGAAGAAGGATGCGATCTTCAGCCGGTGTTGGAGGATTATTACTGGAACGGCGATCAGAATTTTGAAAATTGTAAGGAAAAACTGTTGACAGAGGAATATGATCTGGCTGTCACAGCTTCTGAGGAGCGAACAGAATTATTGATCGACAGTAAAAGTGTGTTTGACAAATCCTATTTTTCTGTTTCCCGTGTCTTTGAGAATGAGGGCCGGCTGGATGCAGAACTGCAGTTTTTCCGTGGATGCTTCAGTGGAACCATTACCAACTCAACATCCTGGAATCTGGAAAATGTATTTATTGATTTTCAGGGAGTAGGCCTGATGATAGGTACAGTGCCGGCTGGACAGTCTGTTTCTCTGGATCATGCGGAAGCGGATACGCTGCTCTTGTATTCGGATAGCCTGAATCTGGATCTCTCTGTGTACGGAGAAGAAGAGAATCAGACGGCAGCGGGATGGATTATGAGAAATCTGATTGATAACAGCAATCTGCTTCTTGATAAAGACAGTGCGCTTATAGCAGGGTTTACAGAGGACTATGATATTGGCATCGAGGAGGGCAGCCAGATAGAGTCTGTCAATGGAATGGCTCTGATCATACAGGATATTCCAATCATATCATCCGGTGAAGGATGGTCATCTCAGGCTGTTGTCTGGGGGACGGGTGCGAGTGATGAAGATAAGGAGAATTATGACAGTTATAATTACATGATTTACAGCACAGACCCAATCAACTTTGATTATCAGCTGGATGGTACGTTTCGGCCGGATTATGTCAGATGGGTGAATTATGATCCGTATGTACATATTGAGTTTTATAATTATGAGACAGGAGACTATGATAGCGTATTTGGGGCTTCTCATGCTATTTCCGGTGAGAAGCTGGTGCCATACCTGGATGATCATTATCTGATAAAGGCAAAGGTGTGGGCTGATGATGAATACAGCAGGTATATTCCGGTCTTTACTGTGACGGGAGGTGGAGCAGATGATTGAGATCAGACATCTGTATAAAGCTTTTGACAGGCATATGGTTTTGCGTGATCTGAATATGAAGATTGAAGATGGTGCCATCTATGGATTTGTGGGACCAAATGGTGCTGGAAAAACGACTACCATGCGTATTATTGCAGGGCTCCTGAAGGCTGACAGCGGACAGATACTTTTTGATGGGGTTGATATCGGAAACAGGAGGAAGGATGTCATTGGATATATGCCGGATTTTTTCGGCGTTTATGACAGACTGAAAGTTAAAGAATACATGAGTTTTTTTTCGTCCATTTATGGATTGGATCATGAAGAAACAGAAAAACGGACCAATGAACTGCTGGAACTTGTTCATTTGCAGGATAGAAAAGAAAGCTATGTGGATACACTGTCCCGTGGTATGAAACAGCGGCTTTGCCTGGCAAGGTGTCTGATTCACGATCCGAAACTGCTGATTCTGGACGAACCGGCATCGGGGCTTGATCCAAGGGCAAGATTTGAATTCAAGGAAATTATCCGGCATCTATGGCAGCAGGGCCATACGATTTTGATCAGTTCTCATATCCTTCCGGAATTGTCAGAGATGTGTACAGATATATGCATTATTGATCATGGAAAATGTATAATGGATGGCAGTGTGGAAGAAATTGAGCATCATATGCTGACGGCTGCTCCGCTGGTAGTGAAAACAATGGAAAAAATGCAGGAAGCAATCGAATTGATCAGGGAGAATCCGCTGGTGGAGACACTTTCATATAGTGAAAGTGAGATACGTGCTGTTTTCAACGGCGGCAGAGAAGATGAGGTTATGCTGCTGAGGCGGCTGATGGCATCGGACATTCCGGTCTATACTTTTAAAAGAGATAATGGTAACCTGGAAACTTTATTTATGCAGATCACAGATCCGGAGGTGAAAAAAGATGCTTATAAATCCGGTATATAAAAAAGAACTGAAAATGATGGCGCGTTCTATGCAGCTTCCTGCGCTGGCAGTCGTATTTAATGTTATTCTGTCTGCAGTTGCGATAATTGTTCTTTACTGCATCAGACAGATCGCAGTTAACAGCGGTACATCTCCTTATAATAATATGATGCCGTTGTATATGGCTATACTGTCCATTGAAGTTTTTATGTTTTTTCTTTTTGTTCCTTCAGCAGCGGGTGGAAGCGTTGCGGGCGAAAGGGAGAGGCAGACACTGGATATATTACTGGCATCTAAAATGACTGTCCCAGGTATTATATTGGGGAAGCTGATGTCCTGCATCAGTCTGGCGCTTCTTCTGGGAATTTCCAGTCTGCCTGTACTGGCTATCACACTTATGTATGGCGGGATCGGTCTTGCGGATATCTATCAGTCAATAATATATGCGGGATTTCTTGTACTGCTGATAGGCTGTGTGGGTGTTTTCTGCTCCTGTTGTTTTAAAAAGACAACCTTTGCGTCGGTGGCTTCTTATGGCATTCTTATATTTTTGACATTAGGTACAGTGCTGCTTGTTATATTACTGAATGCAGCTTATCAGTTGAGAACAGGTGGTTCGGTTGTAGACTATTATGTCTATGCAGCTGGATATGGTGGGAATGCTGTCCGGGGGTTGGTTTACATATGGCTTTTTAATCCCGCAGTTACATATTTTATGGTTTTGTTTGGACAATTGGGAAATATCCGGAATATTGAGAATTTTCTTTTGTCTCTCGGAGCGGCACAGGAGGTGACGAATCACTGGATTTTACTGAGTATTCTGGCTCAGATAATACTTATGATAGTTCTGTTTATTTTATCCATTCAATACCTTGATCCTCAGAATGAACGTTTCCAGGCCGGCAGAAAAATATTAAAAAAACATAAAAGGCAATAAAATCAGTTGCAATGCCGGCCTGAATCATGGATAATAAAGGAGATGTCTTAAAAAGACAGATCCTAATTACATACAAAGGAGATTGGATAAAGTTGGCACAGGAAAGCTGGTTTGAAAGAATATGGCGTCTTATGACGCCGGAACTGGTATATTTTGGGATATGTTATCTGGTGGATATAGTTGTCGGAATGTACTGGGGATATTCTATAATGGGAGACTATATAGCAGATGACCTGACGGTGGATGTGGAAGGTTTTACGGCGACGATGATGGAGATGCTGATGGAATATGCCATGCTGCTGCAGTCCATTGCGGCTCTGGTGGCCATATTCTTTCTGGCACGCATGTATTTAAATGATTACAAAAAACGCCGTTTTGTTTTTGATAAAAGGAGCGTGAAAACACCTTACTGGATACTGCTGATACCGGCGGGGGTATTTGCTTCCCTGGCAGGCAATATGCTGATGAATGTATCAGATCTGGCAGAGATGTCAGAAAGCTTCCAGGAATCTGAGCAGCTGCTGTTCTCCGGACCTTTTATTATCCAGATCGTTGGTATTGGTCTGATTATCCCGGTCTGCGAGGAGTTGATTTATCGTGGACTGATTTATATGAGAATGCGTCAGTATCTGAATGTCAATCTGGCTATTGTTGCATCGGCGCTGATTTTCGGTATTGTCCATGGCAATATTGTTCAGGGTATTTACGCATTTATGATTGGAATTCTGTTTGCTTATGCCTATGAGAAATATGGTTCACTGAAAGCACCGGTCATACTGCATATTTCTGCCAATATTCTGTCACTGGCATTGACGGTGGTGGCTCCTTCCTTTGACAGCAGGAGTGTTCTGATGGGAGCTGGAATCGTATCAGTCCTGCTGTGCCTTGCAGTCGTATTTGTTATCGACAGGAATGTATCCGCAGAGCGAATTTATTTTACAAGTTGATGCGGGTCAATGACGCAGTACATTACAGTCAGTGAAAGAACTCCTGAAAAACATGCTCATCGCAGATTGTTTTTCAGGAGTTTTTTATAGCCTTTTCGGACTGCTGCTGAAAAGGAAGAAAAAAGTAACGCCGTTATGAACAAAAAGGTTTTTTGACAGATAACTGGTGATTTTACTGTCGATGGATGATGATTGCCGAATGTTTTTAGATATGCTATACTTGGAATGTCAATTTGCAGGAAACAAGCATTGACTTTTTTGGATGGATAGTGTAATATAAACATAAGTTCGGAGAACGGATGTTCACGAATATATGGATAGGAATTCCGGCAGAATGACAGAGCTGAACAGCCGGTGATGTTTATAAATCAGTGGAGGAGACATAGGGATGGATAAGAGTGAGAAGTTAAAGGCTTTGGATGCGGCGATTTCAAGGATTGAGAAGGATTATGGCAAGGGATCGATCATGAAGCTGGGAGACAAGGGAACGGCCATGGATGTGGAGACGATTCCTACAGGTTCTCTTAGTCTTGATCTGGCTCTTGGCCTGGGCGGCCTGCCGAAGGGACGTGTTATTGAGATATATGGTCCTGAATCTTCAGGTAAGACGACAGTAACTTTACATATGGTGGCAGAGGTGCAGAAGCGTGGCGGTATCGCAGGCTTTATAGATGCAGAGCATGCACTGGATCCTGCATATGCCAGAAATATTGGTGTAGATATTGACAATCTGTATATTTCACAGCCGGACAATGGTGAGCAGGCTCTGGAGATTACGGAGACGATGGTACGTTCGGGTGCCATTGATATTATTGTTGTGGATTCGGTAGCAGCACTTGTACCGAAGGCGGAGATCGACGGTGATATGGGTGATTCTCATGTGGGTCTTCAGGCCAGACTGATGTCTCAGGCTCTCAGGAAGCTGACGGCAGTGATCAGCAAGTCTAACTGTATTGTAATTTTTATTAATCAGCTCCGTGAGAAGGTGGGGGTTATGTTCGGCAATCCTGAGACGACTACAGGCGGTCGTGCATTGAAGTTTTATTCGTCTATCCGTCTGGATATCCGGCGTATCGAATCCATCAAACAGGGTGGTGAGATCGTAGGTAACCGTACCCGTGTAAAGGTTGTGAAGAACAAGGTGGCGCCTCCGTTTAAGGAAGCTGAGTTTGATATTATGTTTGGTAAGGGTATTTCAAGAGAAGGAGATATTCTGGATCTTGCTGCCAACACAGGTATCGTCAATAAGAGCGGTGCATGGTATTCCTATAATGATGCAAAGATTGGTCAGGGACGTGAGAATACCAAGGCATATTTTCGTGAGAATCCGGCAATTATGGATGAGATAGAACATAAGGTGCGTGTACATTTCGGACTGGAGAAGGATGATGCAGCCGTTGGGGATGTATCATCTGTATCTGCAGATACTGCGGCAATTGATGAAGAGAATATATAATGAGAATTACGGCGATTGAATATGTGTCACGGCATAAGATGCGGGTTTCCCTTGACGGGGAACCTGCTTTTGTCTTGACGGATAAAAAATTAGAAGAATGGCAGCTGCATGTGGGAGACGATCTGGATGATGAGCGTTCTGAAGCACTGATGACCTTTGTTGGACGGGAGGCTGCACGTGCAGCGATGGATCTGTTGATCCGAAGAGACTATTCGGAGGCGGAGCTGTACAGCAAACTGCGACAGAAGGGGTTTAATGACAGGATTGCGGCACAGGGAATAGCTTATGTACATTCTTATCATTATCTGGATGATGAGCGGTATGCCAGTCAGCTTGTAGCTGGTAAAAGAGGAACAGTCAGTCGTAAGATGATGATCTGTCAGCTGCAGCAGAAGGGCGTGGATGATACTGTCATACAAAAGACTATGGCATGTGCAGAGTGGAACGATGAGGATGGTATTCGTTTTGAGATAAGGAAGAAATTTCATTCTTCTGAAGAATTGTTCGAACTTTCAGAAAAAGACAGACAAAAGATGTTTCAATCATTGATGAGAAAGGGATATAATTATTCTGATATTAGCCGTATAATGAGAAATTTTGTGGATGTTGACATATGAGAGAGAATTTAAAATAAACGGGAGAGCATCTTAAAAGAAAAAATGTATAATTAACCCGATAAAATCGTCACAAAATTTTGACAATTCGGGTGGATTTAGGAATAGAATACTTGACATAAATTGAAAAAAAGTATAAAATTTAAGTGTTGTATTCCTATACAATGAAAATTAAATAGGGAGGTGCTCCTGTGCAACCTGGTACGATTATCGCAGTCGTTATTGCTGTTATCGTAACTGCAGTTATTGTCTGGAATGTGGCAATTTCTTATAGAAAGAAAGTTGTAGAGGCTAAGATTGGCACCGCAGAAGAAAAAGCACGCACGATTATAGACGAAGCTTTGAAGACTGCGGAGACAAAGAAGCGCGAAGGTTTGTTGGAACTTAAAGAAGAAACTTTAAAGAATAAAAACGAACTGGAGAGAGAGAGCAAGGAACGACGTACAGAGTTACAGAAGTTTGAGAAGCGCGTTCTCGCAAAGGAAGAAGCACTGGACCGTAAGGCTGATTCTCTTGAGAAGAAGGAAAGTCAGCTTGCTTCAAGAGAAGACAGACTGAACAAGCGTCAGGCTGAGGTCGATGCTCTGAGTGAGAA
Source organism: Coprococcus sp. (assembly GCA_051877705.1). GTDB lineage: Bacteria > Bacillota > Clostridia > Lachnospirales > Lachnospiraceae > Coprococcus_A. The sequence continues at coordinate 40,589 of JBJEJD010000086.1, forward strand.
ACGGGTGCAGGAACTTGAACGAATCTCAGGTTTAACCTCCGAACAGGCAAAAGATTATCTTCTGAAGACTGTGGAAGATGAAGTGAAACATGAAACAGCAATGTTAGTTAAGGAACTTGAAGTCCGTGCGAAGGAAGAAGCTGGCAAGAAAGCCAAAGAGTACGTGGTGACAGCTATTCAGAAATGTGCAGCTGACCATGTGGCAGAGACAACGATCTCTGTTGTACCGCTTCCGAATGACGAGATGAAGGGACGTATTATTGGGCGTGAAGGCCGTAATATACGTACGTTGGAGACGATGACAGGTGTGGATCTGATTATTGATGATACACCGGAAGCAGTTATTCTCTCCAGTTTTGACCCAATTCGACGTGAAGTTGCCCGTATTGCTCTTGAAAAATTGATTGTTGATGGAAGAATCCATCCGGCAAGAATTGAAGAGATGGTGGAGAAGGCTCAGAAAGAGGTCGAGACAATGATTCGCGAGGAAGGTGAAGCTGCTACACTGGAAGTAGGTGTGCATGGTATTCATCCGGAGCTCGTTCGTCTTTTAGGCAAGATGAAGTTCAGAACAAGCTATGGTCAGAATGCGTTGAAGCATTCTATCGAGGTTGCCCAGTTATCAGGATTGCTGGCTGCTGAGATTGGTGTAGATATCCGTCTGGCAAAGCGAGCCGGTTTATTACATGATATCGGTAAATCTGTGGATCATGAGATGGAAGGTTCACACATTCAGATTGGTGTTGAATTATGTAAAAAATATAAGGAATCACCGATTGTCATTAATGCTGTCGAATCTCATCACGGTGATGTAGAACCGACATCACTGATTGCATGTATTGTACAGGCGGCAGATACTATTTCTGCGGCAAGGCCAGGTGCAAGACGTGAAACATTAGAAACTTATACTAACAGATTAAAACAGTTAGAGGACATTTCCAACGGCTTTAAAGGCGTTGACAAATCTTTTGCAATTCAGGCAGGTAGAGAGATTCGTGTTATGGTAGTTCCAGAGCAGGTAAGTGATTCTGACATGATCTTACTTGCAAGAGATATAGCGAAGCAGATTGAAGCAGAGCTTGAATATCCGGGTCAGATTAAAGTAAATGTAATCAGAGAGTCGAGAGTTATGGAATATGCTAAATAGTAAGCATTATCCGCATATATAGCTGTAGATACTGTTTGTTTATAAACTTTGACGGAGGACAATTTAGAGGTAGAACAGATCGGTTATCGGTTTTTCTGCCTCTTTTTTTCTCTGTTTGGAAAAACTGTTTACAGGGGGAATAAAATGGTTAGGATGCATAATTTGGTTGATATATTTGATAGAGAACTGGAGATACTGGATGTAGATGAAGAAAAAATGATCTATGTGCTGGATCAGAAAAGCGACAGGGGGAATCTGTGCGGCATCGGACAGTATGATTTTAACAGTGGTGAAATAAAGACATTGACATCATTGGAAGGAACAAGACTCTACGAAAGCTTTCGTACATATGGAGCCATGAATGATTATTTTTATGCAGTAACAGTCGAATCGGATTACAGACTGCGCCTTCAGGAAATAGACAGTCATACCTGGCAGATCCGTCAGACCTGCTGGCTTATACCGGAAGGTGAGGTGCTGAATATTTATCCAATACATCCGGATTATCTTATTGTCACGGATGAAGTGGCAGCAACAGATGAGATTCTCATGAAGTTTGATGACGAGGATTATGCAGGCAAATATTATACGCTGACTTACCTGTACAATCTGAAAACAGGGCAAAAATGGTATCTGCATGATGTTTTTTATCATATGGAACTGATTGATGTTCAGGCTGTTCCGGATAAGAATGGAGGCAGTCAGCTTTATTTTATGCTTCAGTGCCTGAATTCGTCGGGTGAGCAGGAGAATAAGCTGTGGTCTGTGTCTGTTTATTATTTTCTGGCATCTCTGGTGGAAGGTGTGAAGCCTTCCTTTAAGAAAATAGAGGATCTGGGTCCGGATATTACCATGGCGCGTATTCAGCTGCAGGGCGGAGAATATGGTTATCGATTGATGGATCATAGGGCCGGGAAGACAGATATCTGTGAACTTCAGGCAGAGGATGGAATAGTCAGGAAGAATATACGAACATCGGTTTCATGGCCGGAGGGTGGAGATATTGTCTATGCGCCTGAAGGGAAAGGCATTTATCATGTTATGGAAACAGCGGGAGGGAATATTCGTGTTACGGATCTGCTGAAGCCGGAGAATTCATTTGAATATGACTCAAAATACGGCGATTTTTCCGGTATCTATATAGATGATATGGCAGTTACGGTCTTTTACCGGACACAGATGTTAAAAGAAGATATGGTTTTTAAAGAATGCGCCGCGGTTCATCATACTGATGAAGGAAATGCAGATGTCTATGAAGGCAATGTTCAGATAAAGAATAATCAGCTGATGCTGTTAAGAAGTTTTTTGTATCTGTAAAATACAGTTCAGTAAGTGAATATTTTATGGTACAATAAATAAAAACAATAATAATAATTTGAAAGGATGATAAATAAAATGAGTGAAGCATGCAATGAATCAAGCTGTAGTTCATGTTCTGTGGAGGGATGTTCTTCACGAAAGGCAGATTTGAAAGAGCCTGCTAATAAATTCAGTCATATTAAACATGTTATTGGTGTTGTCAGCGGTAAAGGTGGTGTCGGCAAGTCTCTTGTGACTTCTGAACTGGCCGTTAAGCTGCACCGTCAGGGATACAAAGTGGGTGTACTGGATGCTGATATTACAGGACCTTCCATTCCGAAGGTTTTCGGTATTCATGAGCAGGCTGTAGGCAATGACAATGGCGTGTTCCCGGCTCAGACACCGGAAGGTATCAAGATTATTTCTGTTAATCTGATGCTCGAGAATGAGGATGATCCGGTTATCTGGAGAGGTCCGGTCATTGCCGGTGTTGTTAAGCAGTTCTGGAATGAAGTTATCTGGGGTGAGCTGGATTATCTTCTGGTTGATATGCCTCCGGGTACAGGAGATGTCCCACTGACAGTCTTCCAGTCACTGCCTGTGGATGGCGTTATTATTGTTACCTCTCCGCAGGAACTGGTGGAAATGATCGTCAAGAAGGCCTATAATATGGCCAAGATGATGAATATCCCTGTCCTTGGTCTTGTTCAGAATATGAGTTATCTGATCTGCCCGGACTGCGGCAGACTGCTTTATATTTACGGTGAGGGCAAGGGTGAAGAGATGGCGAAGGAGCTGTCGATTCCATCCTACGCAAGCCTGCCGATCGATCCGGCTATTGCTTCATTATGTGATGCAGGCCGTATTGAAGAATTTGACCATCCTTATCTTGATGCCATGGTCAAATATCTTGCAGCTTTATAATATTCAGATCCATACGGAGGAGACATGTTTACAATTAGAGAATATGCCATGCCTGAATCACTGGAGGAAGCTTATACTATTCTGAAATCACGAAAGGGTAATCAGATACTCGGAGGATGTGCATGGTTACGATTGGGAAAAAAGAGGATTAATATTGCAGTGGACCTGTCCAGATGCGGTCTTGATTATATCAGAGAAGATGAAGAAAGGATTGAGATTGGTGCAATGACTTCTTATCGCAGCGTTGAGACCAGTGACATCCTTCATGGATACTTTAATGGCGTCATCGCCGATTCGGTATCATCGATTATCGGGACACAGTTCAGGAATACGGTGACTGTGGGTGGTTCTGTGTATGGAAGATTTGGATTTTCTGATTTTCTTACACCTCTTCTTGCACTGGATACAACAGTTGTTTTATACAAGAAGGGCAGCGTTCCACTGGAAGATTTTATGAATATGCCTTACGAAAAGGATATCATTGAGAAAATTGTCATTGCAAAGGATGGAAGAAAAGCTTCCTATCAGATGTTCAGGAACTCAAGAGCTGATTTCCCGGTTCTGAATCTTGCAGTCAGCAAGGCTGCTGACGGAAGCTTCCGGGTGACAGTCGGGGCCAGGGGACCGAAGGCCGTCAGAGCAGAGAGAACAGCTGCCTATTTGACGGAGCAATTGGCATCGGAAAACGGCAATATGGATGAAATGATTAAAGAAGCCGGTCGTATTCTTGTGAATGAAGTGAAATTTACAGATAATATGCGTGCCAGTGCAGAATACAGGAAAATTTTAAGTGGTGTTCTTCTTGGAAAGGCAGTCAGGGAGGTGGAAGCATGCTGATTCATATCTATATTAATGGACAAAAGACAAAGATCCATTGTCAGCCTGATGCCATGCTTCTGGACGTTTTGAGAGATGCCGGCTGCAAGAGTGTAAAATGTGGATGCGACACGACCAACTGTGGATTATGTACAGTTTGGCTTGACGGCAAACCGGTTCTGTCCTGTTCTGTTCCGGCAGCAAGAGTGAATGAGCGTCATGTGACCACTCTTGAGGGCATTCAGGATGAAGCGGAGAAGTTTGGCTCATTTCTGGTGGCTGAGGGCGCAGAGCAGTGCGGTTTCTGTAGTCCGGGACTGATCATGAATGTGATTGCCATGAAAAAAGAACTGGATCATCCGACGGATGATGAGATTCGTCATTATCTTGAAGGCAATTTGTGCAGATGTACGGGATATATGGGACAGATGCGCGCTATCAGGAATTATATGGAGGTGGAAGCATGAGATATGTCAGCCAACCGGTGAAAAAGCTGGACGGTATGCCGATCGTCAAAGGCAAACCGCTGTATACCAATGACCTTGCGCCGAACGACTGTCTGATCGTGCTGGCGCTGCGCAGTCCTTATGCCTATGCGCGTATTAAATCCATTGATACATCCAAAGCCATGCTGGTAAAGGGAGTAGAATGTGTCCTGACTTACAAGGATGTTCCTCATGTACGTTTTACCAATGCGGGCCAGACCTATCCGGAATGTTCGGCCTATGACCGTTTGATTCTGGATGAGTATGTCAGATATATCGGTGATGAGGTTGCACTTGTGGCTGCTTCCAATGAGAAAGCAGCTCTGCAGGCGCTGAAGATGATCAAGGTAGAATATGAAGTCCTGGAACCGTTGCTTGACTATAAGAAGGCAGCAGATAATCCGGTCATCGTTCATAATTATGATGATTATTTTACACATTATCCGAGTTTTAATTCAGATAATAAACGTAATATCGTTGTAGATGGTGTGGAAGAGCATGGAGATGTGGACAAAGAGATGGCTGAGAGTGATGTCATTGCTGAAGGCGAGTACGAGATACAGGCTCAGGAGCAGTGTATGATGGAGACTTTCAGAACATACACTTATCTGGATCACATGAACCGTCTGGTTGTGGTGTCTTCCACGCAGGTACCGTTCCATGTCAGAAGATCTCTGGCCAGAGCACTGCAGATACCGCAGTCGAGGATCCGTGTAGTCAAGCCGCGTATTGGCGGTGGATTTGGTGCCAAGCAGACCATTGTGTCGGAATATTATCCTGCTATTGTAACGCTCAAGACGGGCAAGGCCGCCAAGATGCTCTACACCAGGAAAGAAGCTTTCACCTGTTCCAACAGCCGTCATCAGATGACCATTAAAGTACGTGTCGGTGCAGATAAGGAAGGTCATATTAAGGCTATTGAGCTGGATACATTGTCCAATCAGGGAGCTTATGGTGAACATGGAACGACCACCATTGGTTTAGCCGGTCATAAGGCTATACCGCTTTATAACCAGGCAAATGCCCATCGTTTTAAATATCGCGGTGTTTATACCAATACCATGCCTGCTGCAGCTTTCAGAGGCTATGGCGCTACACAGGGACAGTTTGCCCTCGAATCTACGGTGAACAAGCTGGCCCATATGCTGAACATGGATCCAATAGACATCCGTGAGAAAAATATGCTGCAGATGGGCGAGATCATGCCGGCTTATTACAATGAACCACTCAACAGCAGTGCGTTGGACCGCTGTATCCAGAGGGGACGGGAGATGATCGGCTGGGATGAGAAATATCCTTGCCGTGAGATCAGTCCGACAAAGGTACGGTCTGTCGGCATGGCCATCTCTATGCAGGGGTCTGGTATTTCCCATGTGGATACGGCCGGTGCGGAGATCAAGCTGAATGATGATGGTTATTATACATTGAAAATAGGTGCAACAGATATGGGTACGGGCTGTGATACATCCATGACTCAGATTGCGGCTGAAACGCTTCTGGCGGATATGGATCAGTTCATTGTGGCAGGTGTCGATACGGATATATCGCCGTTTGACCCGGGCTCCTATGCATCCAGTACCACCTATGTAACAGGCATGGCCGTTTACAATGCGGCCTGTGATCTGAAGAATAAGATCATTACAGCCGGGGCAAAGATGCTTTATCCGGATCGCTTTTTGGATGATTCGGACAAAGTGAATCCGAAGAAATTCTATTTCGACGGTACCCGTGTCATGGAAGTGGCCACGGGCAAGTTCATATCCATACATGATATTGCCATTCATTGTGCCGGTTCCAGCGATGGTAATTATCTGAACGGCAGCGGCTTCTATTCCAGCCCGGTTTCACCGCCGCCATTAATGGCCGGTTTTGTGGAGATCGAACTGGACAAGGAGACAGGACAGTTTGACGTGGTAGATTATGTGGGTGTTGTTGACTGCGGAACTATCATCAACAGCAATATTACCCGGGGACAGACAGAGGGTGGTATCTGCCAGGGAATAGGCCTTGCCATGTATGAAGATGTGCAGTACGACAAGAAGGGCCGCATGATGACAGATTCTTTCATGCAGTATAAGATACCGAATCGTGTGGATGTGAAGAAAATCCGTGTTGAATTTGAATCCAGCTATGAGCCAACGGGACCTTACGGTGCAAAATCTATCGGAGAGATCGTTGTTAATACACCGGCACCGGCCATTGCAGATGCTGTTTATAATGCCTGCGGCGTTCGCTGTACATCCCTTCCGATTACACCTGAGAAGGTCATGATGGGAATGCTGAAGAATAAAATGGAGCAGGAAAAATAATATGAAAAATTATCGGATTCCCATTGAGAAGATGATGGATCCGTTGCTGGTGCAGGGCTGCAGGGTGTTTTCCGTGGCGGGCTCAGGCGGTAAAACGACGCTGATCCGCAAGGCTGCCCTGCATTATGCCAAAATCTTGCACGTGGGGGTAGCCGCTTCTACAAAAATGTGTCTTCCTGACAGTCAATGGCAATACAGAGGGATGATACCGTCGGTTGTATCGCCGGATTGTCTGGAAGCAGCACAAGGAGCGGTGCCTCCTGTCTGTTTTTATACGGATCACATTTTAACTGAGGGCAAAATATGGGATATTAGCGGTAATATGATGACGATGGCTCTCGAGAGAAGCGATATACTTATGGTGGAGGCTGACGGATCCAACCGAAAGCCATTGAAGGGCTGGAGAGCGGACGAGCCGGTCATAGTGCCGGAAACGGATGTGACGATCGGCGTTCTTCCGCTGCACTGTCTCGGTCAGAGAATCGATGAAGCTATGGTGCATCGTATAGAAGCCTTTACGGATATAACGGGCCTTGGCAGTGGTGACAGTATGACTGTTGAAGCTTATGTACAGCTGATCATCCATCCCAAGGGACTGTTTGGACACGGGAAAGGCAGAAAAATACTGCTGCTGAATCGTGTGAATAGTGATGATCTGAGGAAGGCAGCCGAGAGCATTGCTGCCCGATCTGAAAAATGTATCGATCAGTGGATTGCGGGGTGTCTGGAGGATGAATGATATAACAGCCATAGTGCTTGCATCGGGAATGTCCCGAAGAATGGGCTGCAATAAGCTGCTTCTGAATTTCAATGGAATTCCGATGATATCCCATGTACTGAAGCTTCTGAAAGATTTTGACTTCAGGGAAGTACTGGTGGTGACAGGATATTCCGAGATAGAGCAGATTGCGCGGATGTTTGACTATCGGTCAGTTTTGAATGATCATCCGGAAATCGGTCAGAGCCATTCTGTTGTTCTTGGTGTGACGGCGAGTCCTGATTCAGAAGGCTGGCTTTTTTTCAATGGGGATATGCCCCAGTTGAAGGCTGGTACTGTCAGAAAGATTCTTGATACAGCAGAAGAAAATAAATCAGAAAGCAGAGAAAAAATTGTTGTCCCAAGATACGGGGGATCCCCGGGACAACCGGTTTATTTTCCTTCAGCTTTTTATGGAGAGCTGACTGCGCTTACGGGAGATCAGGGCGGTCGTCAGGTGATACGCCGACACTATTCAGATGTTTACTATGTGGATATAGAAGAGGCAGAGCAGGGAATGGATATTGATACACCTGAAGATCTAATGCGAATCAGTCCATTGAGACGATGGTCGGGACGTTAAAAGGAGAAAAACTAATGAACAAAAGAATTGTAGTCCGTGGCGGCGGAGATCTGGCTACAGGGACTATTTATTGTCTGCATCAGTGCGGTTATCAGGTGCTGGTGCTCGAAATAGAAAAACCGACAGCCATCCGGCGCAGTGTTGCATTTTCTGAGGCCATGTATGATGGAGAGACTGTTGTGGAGGGTGTTCAGGCCAGAAGAATAGAAAATGCGAAAGAAGCTGAGCGGTGCTGGCAGGAGGGTGTGATTCCGATACTTAAAGATGAGAAAGCTGTCAGTGTCGGAATAATAGAACCTTTTGCATTTATAGATGCGGCAATTGCCAAAAAGAATCTCGGTACAGTTATCGATATGGCTCCGCTGGTCATCGGCCTGGGGCCTGGTTTTACGGCAGGTATAGATGTGGATCTGGTTATTGAGACGAAGAGAGGACATCGGCTGGGACGTATTATCCGTGACGGGTCAGCCATTGCCAATACAGGTATTCCCGGTATTATTGGAGGTTATGGAAAAGAAAGAGTGATTCACTCGCCGGCAGCGGGGGTATTTACGGCATCAGCCCGGATCGGTGATATTGTCAGCAAAGGAGATATCATTGCACATGTAGGCAATACACCGGTATATGCGTCTCTTGATGGTGTTCTGAGGGGAATTTTACGTGACGGACTGGAAGTACCGGAGCATTTTAAGATTGCGGATATAGATCCGAGATTGTCGGAAAGGGAGAATTGTTTTACCATATCGGATAAGGCAAGAGCCATTGCCGGCGGCGTGCTGCAGGCAATATGTATGTATGAATACGAGCAGGGAAAAGGAGAGGTTTAAAATGAAATGTATTCCTGTAGAAGAAGCAGTGGGGACTATCTTATGCCATGACATTACCCAGATACTTCCCGGAGAATTCAAGGGGAGAAGATTTAAAAAAGGAGATATCATTAAAGAAGAGGATATCCCTGTTCTTCTGTCTCTTGGAAAAGACAGAATCTACGTGTGGGAGAATGTGGAAGGCATGGTTCATGAAAATGATGCAGCCATGTTCCTGAAAGATATTACCATGGGAGAAGGGCTGACCTATGGAGAGATTAAAGAAGGTAAAATCACTTTTAGCGCTGCATATGACGGCCTGCTGAAGGTGGATGCGGACAGACTGCTGGAACTGAATATGCTTGGAGAGATTTCCTTTGCCAGTCTCCACAATAATCTGCCTGTGACAAAGGGACAGGCTGTAGCCGGTACCCGCGTGATACCGCTGGTTATTGACCAGAAGAAGCTGGATCAGGCAAAAGAGGTGCTGGACGGACATAAAATTATTGAGGTAAAGCCAATGCGCAGTATGACGATCGGTATCGTTACAACGGGCAATGAGGTCTACTATCATAGAATAGAAGATAAATTCGGTCCGATCCTTCGGAGGAAGATGGCGCATTATCACTGTCAGGTGGCAGGACAGACTTTTGTGCCGGATGATAAAGAGAAGATTCAAAATGCCATAAGAGAATGGCTCGAACAGGGTGTGGATATGGTATTCTGTACGGGCGGCATGTCTGTGGATCCTGATGATCTGACACCGGCAGCTATCAGAGATTCTGGATGTGAGATCGTGACTTACGGCACGCCGGTGCTTCCAGGGGCCATGTTCCTTGTATCCTATGATCCGAAAGGGCGGCCGGTGCTTGGTCTTCCGGGATGTGTCATGCATGCAGGTGTGACTGTCTTTGATCTGGTATTTCCAAGAATACTGGCAGGAGAAAAGATTACAATGAGAGATATCGCTGCTTATGGCCATGGCGGTTTATGTACAAGCTGTCAGAACTGCACCTATCCAAACTGCCATTTCGGCAAAGTATAAAATGACCGGCATATATGCCGGTCATTTTATTTATAAATCTGCTTCTGTAAATTCAATGAGCCCACGTCCAAGTCTGGAGATCCTTGCAAGAGAACGTACTTCGTAACCGCTGTCCTCAAGGCGCTTGCGTCCACGCTGGAATGCCTTTTCGATCAGAATAGCAATACCGCCGATCCGGGCTCCACCCATCTCAACAAGGCGTGTAGCACCGTTGGCAGCTTCGCCGTTGGCAAGAAAATCATCGATGACAAGAATCACATCATCAGGCTGGATATAATTCCTGGATAATGTAAGTTCATAGCTGGTACCCTTCGTAAAAGATGTGATATTCGTCTGGAATACAGCACCTGTCAGAACCTTCGATGTCTGCTTCTTCAGGATGACCATAGGAACACCAAGCTCCATGGCTGTGTAGACGGCAGGTGCAATACCGGAACTCTCAATCGTAAATACCTTCGTAATGCCTTTATCTTTATAATAGGCAGCAAATGTTTTGCCGATCTCACTCATTAATACAGGGTCCACCTGATGATTAATGAAACTATCTACTTTCAGAACTGTTTCGCTGAGAGCTTGTCCATCGGTACGTATCTTATCTTCCAATCGTTTCATTTTACCTACCTCGCAAATCTTCTTTCTCAATCTTTTTGACATTATAGCACATATTGTCGGTTAGATAAAGACAATTTGTTACTAAAAAAAATTTATTTCTCTGGAATTCGTTCACATATATATCATAAATATCTGCTATACTGAAAATAAATAAAAAGGTCGATCTGACCTTATGATATTATATAAAGAGGTATTAACTATGGAAAGTTTAAAAATACTGGTTGTAGATGATGAGAGCAGAATGCGGAAACTGGTAAAAGATTTCCTGACTAAAAAAGGATATTCTGTTATAGAGGCTGCCGACGGTGAAGAGGCGGTAGATAGATTTTTTGAGACAAAGGATATTGCCCTTATTATTCTGGACGTGATGATGCCGAAAATGGATGGATGGCAGGTATGCCGTGAAATACGTCAATATTCCAGGGTTCCGATTATCATGCTGACAGCCAAGAGTGATGAAAAAGACGAACTCCAGGGATTTGATTTGGGGGTTGATGAGTACATTACGAAGCCTTTCAGTCCGAAGATTCTGGTGGCCCGGGTGGAAGCCATTCTTCGCAGGAGCAATGTTCTGGCATCGGAAGATGTACTGGAGGCAGGGGGGATTGTTCTGAATAAGGCGGCCCATGAAGTGACCATTGATGGTAAACCGGTGGAACTCAGTTATAAAGAATTTGAGTTGTTATCCTATTTCCTTTCCAATCAGGGTGTGGCTCTCTCAAGGGAGCGTATTCTGAATAATGTATGGAATTATGACTATTTTGGAGATGCGCGGACCATTGATACTCATGTAAAGAAGCTGCGCAGCAAATTGAAAGAGAAGGGCGATTATATTGTTACCATCTGGGGCATGGGATATAAATTCGATGTCAATGGCAAATAATCGGCAGGTTTTATCATGTTTCGCAAAAAATCTCTAAAGGTTAAATTATCATTGATTTTAATTTGCATGGTGCTGCTCATATCGGCATCATCAGTGGGCCTCAGTAACATATTTCTTACCCGTTATTATTTATATGATAAGAATCAGACTCTGATTTCCGCATTTGAAAGTATCAGCGAGATGTATGCGGCGGAACTGGAAAATGAAAAAGCTGCTGATGGCAATGACAGTCAGATATACAAAATTCCCAGCAGCAGCATTTCCGATGCCTTATGTCTGAAACTGGATCAGTTCAGTCAGAATCGTAATCTGTCTATTATTATTTACAGAGATATGGGCAATCTGATCTTTGATTACCTGCTGAGGAGCAGCAGTACAAAACTGCTTTTGTATTCTTCATTGGGAATGAATCAGGATAGTAAGGTAGAGAGCAGTAATATTTACAGCGACTATATTAATTCTGAAAAAAATGAAAGTGAAGTCAGTATCACGACTGATGAATATAAGATCAGAAAGGTAGATGTAAAGAGACTTGGAGCATCTTATATCTATCTGGAGGGCATTTTTAAAAACGGAGATCATATTCTTATAAGAGCCTCTGTCGCCGGCATTACCGAAAGTGTTAATATATCCAATCGCTTTTTCCTGTATATTTCTTTAATTGCAGCTGTTATTGGATTTATAGTCATGTACTTTGTGAGTAACAATTTCTTTGGACCGATTACGGTACTGACCAATATTGCAAAACGTATGTCGCAGCTTGATTTCACAGCGAAATATGAAGTGAAGACGGAGGATGAGGTGGGCATTCTTGGAAACAGTATGAATGTGCTGTCTGAGACACTGGAGCAGGCACTGGCAGAACTGAAGGCGGCAAACACCGAATTGAAAAAGGATCTTGAAAAAAAGGAACAGATCGATGCCATGCGAAAGGATTTTCTCTCCAATGTTTCTCATGAGCTGAAAACGCCGATTGCTCTGATTCAGGGCTATGCAGAGGGATTACTTGATAATATCAATGACGATGAGGAGAGCAGACAGTTCTATTGTGAAGTCATTGTGGATGAGGCACAGAAAATGAATCAGATGGTGAAGAAGCTTATGGCTCTGAACCAGCTGGAATTCGGATATAATACCATTTCCATGGAGCACTTCGATATTATAGCTTTGATCCATGCTGTTATAGCAAAGTCTGATATTCTGTTGAAACAGAAGGAAATCCGCCTGATTTTTGACTGGAATGAACCGGTTTATGTGTGGAGTGATGCTTACATGGCCGAGGAAGTCTTTACAAATTATCTGACCAATGCCATCAATCATGTGGACGGAGAGCGAAAGATAGAAATAAGAATTGATAAGAAAGCAGATACAGTGAGGATTACTGTTTTTAATACAGGAGAACAGATTCCGGAGGCTGATATTGGCAGTATATGGGATAAGTTTTACAAAGTTGATAAAGCCAGAACCAGAGAATATGGGGGCAGCGGAGTGGGGCTTTCCATTGTAAAAGCATCCATGGAACAGCTGGGACAGGCGTACGGCGTTCAGAACTGTGAAGATGGTGTTATGTTCTGGTTTGAACTGGATTGCCAGAATGGAGTGGATGTTATTCAGGAATAGAATACTTCATTGCATAAAAAAGGGAGTGCGAGAAATAGCACTCCCTGTTCTATGTTTTGCATGTAGAATTCATATATGCATATGTTGTTATGTAATATTTAATTATTAGTCGAAAAGTTTGATTTTGCCTGAAACATCTTCGTTGATTGTGTAGTAGCATGCATCTTCTTCAGGCTTTACATAAAGGTTTAATTCTTTGATGTCTTTGATCTTGTTGCCGTCTGCAACCCAGAGCTCTTTAATCTTCGCAATGAGGGTCTTTTCTTCAACCTGTCTGCCATAAGATTCTACGTAAAATGCTGTTTTCATAAATAGCCTCCTTACAATACCTTATGAAATCTACGAAACATACTCTGTTATAATAGTATAAAATGAGATGAATTGCAATCAGAAATATTTAATATTTTAAATTTATGCAAAAATGTATGGTAAAATAAACAACTTTTTGAAAAAATAAAATTGGAAAAAAGTAAGAAGGTCAAAGCTTTTTATGATATGATAAGAAAAACTTGGTGAATATGTACGTTTTCGACTGTTAAAAATTTGATAATTTTATAAAATAGGAGAAAAAACGCCATTATATAGGAATTATTGGAAAAGTTGAAACAAATTAACTAAAATCGTGTTAATTTTACAAAATATCTGGTATGCCCGGCAGTGATGTGATAGAATCGTAATAAGTGTAACTGTTATATGATAAAGTGAGAAAGTCGTTGGATAATAGATGGAGGTTTCTATGATAGCGATCATTGATTATGATGCCGGGAATATGAAGAGTGTTGAGAAGGCTTTCCAGTACCTGGGAGAGAATGTTGTGATTACAAGGAAAAGAGAAGAACTCTTTGGAGCTGACAAAGTGGTGCTGCCGGGTGTGGGTGCCTTTGGAGATGCCATGGGGAGGCTCCAGGCCTATGGTCTTGTGGATACCATTAAAGATATTGTAGATGACGGGAAACCTTTCCTGGGAATCTGTCTCGGATTACAGCTTTTATTTGAACGAAGCGAAGAAAGCCCGGGTGTGGAAGGGCTTGGCCTGCTGAAGGGAGAGATTGTGCGTATACCTCCGGCAGAAGGTCTGAAGATACCACATATGGGCTGGAATTCCATTGATATCAAAGAGGGCAGCCGTCTGTTTAAAGGTATCAGCCGCCAGGCTTATATGTATTTTGTACATTCCTATTATCTGAAGGCAGAGGATCCGGAAGATGTGGCAGCCACTACCTGGTACAGCACATTGATTCATGCGGCTGTTGAACATGACAATATATTTGCATGCCAGTTCCATCCTGAAAAGAGCAGTGAGATTGGTCTGAGAATATTAAAGAATTTTGCTGACCTGCGTCTGTAAGGGAGAGGAGATATATATGTTTACGAAAAGAATTATTCCATGTCTGGATGTCAATAACGGAAGAGTTGTCAAAGGTGTGAATTTTGTGAATCTGCAGGATGCCGGTGATCCGGTGGCCATTGCGGCAGCCTACGATCAGGCGGGTGCGGATGAGCTGGTTTTCCTGGATATTACGGCTTCCAGCGACGGAAGAAATACGGTAGTGGAGCTTGTAAGAAGAGTGGCTGAGAAAGTATTCATTCCGTTTACCGTCGGCGGCGGTATCCGTACCGTCGATGACTTCAGGGCAGTCCTGCGTGAAGGGGCGGATAAGGTATCTGTCAACTCAGCCGCCATTGATCGGCCTGAACTGATTGCAGAGGCTGCTGAAAAATTTGGCAGTCAATGTGTAGTGGTGGCAATTGATGCTAAAAGACGTGCCAGCGGTGACGGCTGGACGATCTACAAACATGGAGGAAGAATCGATACTGGTATCGATGCCATTGAGTGGGCACGCAAAGTATGTGATCTTGGTGCAGGGGAGATACTTCTGACCAGTATGGATTGCGATGGTACAAAAGCAGGTTACGATATAGAGCTGACCCGGACAGTGGCTGAGAATGTGGAAGTTCCGGTCATTGCCTCCGGTGGTGCGGGGGAGATGTTACACTTTTATGATGCATTGACAGAGGGGAAAGCGGATGCCGCACTGGCTGCGTCATTGTTTCATTATAAAGAGCTGGAGATACGTGATCTGAAGGAATATCTCAATTCCAGATCAGTCAGTGTAAGGCTGAGATAATACAAATTGAATGGGGGATAAATATGGGAGCAATTGCCAATGACTGGCTGGA
>JBJEJD010000086.1:56155-60959 GCA_051877705.1 Coprococcus sp.
TCTCTGGTGAATATATATACGGAGCTGCAGGATGATCTGGGCTGCTACATACCGAATAACGGATATCTGGAGAAATGGGCCAGACAGGGCGTGATGCTTTTGAATACGGTGTTGACTGTTCGGGCTCATCAGGCCAACTCCCACAGAGGTATCGGATGGGAGCAGTTTACGGATGCCGCCATCAGGATTCTTAATGAGCAGGACCGGCCGATTGTCTTCATTCTCTGGGGTCGTCCGGCACAGCAGAAAAAGGTAATGCTCAATAATCCGAAGCATCTGATACTGGAGGCGCCGCATCCTAGTCCACTGTCTGCCTACAGAGGATTTTTCGGCAGCAAACCGTTCAGCCAGACCAATCAGTTTCTGATGGAACATGGTATCGAGCCGATTGACTGGCAGATTGAAAATATATAATTATAATATTAAAAAAACAGGAATGCCACAGCATTCCTGTTTTTTTTATGAGGGAATTTAGACAAATAGTAGCGAAATGTCTGATTTTTAAACATATATGGGAGATTTGTCTATTGAGGAGTAAAAGTATTCTGCATATTATGATGATAAAGAATATGGTTGGCAGTACCGAAAAGTACGAGGGAGGTATTGAATGAAAACTGCAATTGTGACAGATAGTAACAGTGGTATTTTTGAGGAAGAAGGCTGTAAACTTGGAGTTTATGTCATTCCAATGCCGGTAATTATTGAAGGCGAAACGTATCTTGAGGGACAAAATTTGTCTCCTGACATATTCTATCGCTGCCTTTTGGAACAGAAGAATGTATTCAGTTCACAGCCGTCGCCAGAAGCTGTTACAGAAATGTGGAATTGGTTATTATCTATTGGATATGATGAAATTGTATATATTCCGATGTCCAGTGGATTAAGTGGTTCCTGCCAGACAGCATGTGCGCTGGCAGAAGATTATGATGGTAAAGTGCAGGTGATAGATGATCATCGTATTTCTGTGACACAAAGGCATTCTGTACAGAATGCGCTTATGCTGAAACAGGAAGGATACACAGCAAAAGAAATAAAAGAGGCTCTGGAGAGGACAGCCTATGAGTCAGTCATCTATGTTGGCGTAGAGACATTGGACTATTTGAAAAAGGGCGGACGAGTAACTCCGGCTGGTGCTGCGATGGGAACAATTTTAAATATAAAACCACTGCTTACTATTGTAGGGGAACGTCTGGATGCATTTGCTAAAATACGAGGGACAAGAAATTGCAAAAAACGGTTACTTACTGAAATAAAAAAGACTGCGGATGAATTTCGTAAAAATGGTGATGAGATATATGTCGGGGTTGCAGGAAGTTTTATCAGGGAAGAGGATGCCAGGGAATGGATGGGGATGGCTCAGGAGATTTTTAAAGGAGAAGATATAGGATATGATCCTTTAACCTGCAGTATCGGCTGCCATGTAGGTCCGAATGCTTTTGGAATGGGGATTAGCAGGAAAATCAAAATAAATTAATACAGAATTGCTTAAAAAGAAGGTGAGGTGAATGTATTGAAAAAACTTCGTTTGGCCAGAGATGGATATATTTTAATATCTTTTGTCTTTTACATAAGCGGGATTCTTTATATGATTTTACCTTCTGCATCTCCTATGACGGTTTGTATATGCAGTGGGATCATTCTGATTGTTTACGGAGTTGTCAAAATCATAGGGTATTGTTCAGAAGATAGGTACAATCTGGCCTTTCAGCATGATCTGGCTTGTGGGGTGTTTTTAATTGTAATAGGAATTATTGTTCTTGGATGCAATATGCATATCCGATTTTACCTGACGCCGGCCCTTGGGCTGCTGATTTTATTTGATGCAGTTTTGAAACTCCAGACATCCAGAGACGCAAAAATATTTGGATTGAAAACATGGAATGAGATTCTGATATTTTCTATCATAGCAGGTATATTTGGCGTTCTTATTATTATAAAGCCGTTTCGGGGAATAAGGACCACACATATTATAAATGGTTGCGGGCTACTGGCAGAGGGCCTCATGAATCATCTGACCGTTAAGGAAACAGTAATCATAACAAAAGAAAACTCATTGCCATATAAAAATGAGAATGATAAAGATGAGTAATTAAACACATTGTAGTAGGAGGAAATTAGCATGGATGTATCAACAACAATTAAAAAATTTGGATTGGAACAGGCATTTAAGTATCTGTATAAGGATCCGGAAAAAAATCTCCTGAAGATGATGGATTGGGCAGATAAATTCGCAGGGAATGAATTTATTACACAACGGAGAGTAGTCCGTGAAGCTATGACAAATCCGGAGCATCCGTATTATGGATATATTCGTCATATTCTTAATGATATTGATCCTCATGTCATGAAGACAACGGCGGTAAACTTCTTTATTAACGCTGCCCTGATTGGATGGCCAAAACAGAATGAATGTCGTGAGAAATATGGATGCAATATTCCGTGGACGATTCTTCTGGATCCGACCAGTGCATGCAACCTGCATTGTACTGGATGTTGGGCAGCTGAATATGGCAATAAATTGAATCTCACTTACGATGAGATTGACAATATCATTTGTCAGGGCAAAGAACTGGGTGTTTATATGTACATATATACCGGCGGAGAACCTCTTGTGCGCAAGAGGGATCTGATAAAACTTTGTGAAAAGCATTCTGATTGCGTATTTCTCTGTTTTACTAATGGAACTCTGATTGACGAAGCCTTTGCGAATGAAATGCTCCGGGTTGGAAATTTTGTTCCTGCAATTTCCTTGGAGGGATTTGAGGAAGCCACTGACCTCAGGCGAGGAGATGGAGTATTTAAAAAGGCAACGAATGCTATGAAGCTCTTGCGTGAGAAAAAGCTATTCTATGGAATCTCTGCTTGCTATACCAGTGCAAATTTTGCCTCTATTACGTCAGAGGAATTTTTTGACAGTCTTATTGATCTGGGAGCGTATTTTATATGGTATTTCCACTATATGCCGGTTGGAAACGATGCATCTCCTGAATTGATGCCGACGCCTGAACAGAGAACAGAAACCTATTACCGTATTCGTTATTATCGGGCCACGAAGCCATTGTTTGCCATGGATTTTCAGAATGATGCGGAATACGTGGGAGGATGTATCGCCGGAGGACGCAGGTATTTCCATATCAACGCCAATGGAGATATTGATCCATGTGTATTTATCCATTATTCAGATTCCAATATACGGGAGAAGACCATTCTGGAGGCTTTACAGTCACCAATGATGATGGCATACCATGATAACCAGCCTTTCAATGAGAATATGCTGCGTCCGTGTCCGATGCTTGAAAATCCTGAAAAATTAAGAAGTATGGTTGCAGGAACGGAAGCTCATTCTACAGATCTTCAGTCTCCTGAGACAGCAGAGCATCTATGCGCGAAGTGTGACAGATATGCAGAGAACTGGAAACCGTTTGCCGATGAATTGTGGAGAGAGAACAGGAAAATGAAATGAGACATTCATGGTTTCATGCATTGTTACGCAGAAGACTGGCAGTAATAGTTCTGTTAATTTTGCAGATTCTGGCACTGGTTTTTATTTTTAACAATGAAAGCTTTGTATCTGAACTACTGCGAACTGTATTTCGAATTATCAGTGGCTTTCTTGTGCTGTATATTATTTCCAGAAAGGATAAGGGAGCAAATAAAACGGCATGGATTATTCTTATCCTTCTGTTCCCTCTATTTGGAGGATTATTGTATCTCCTTTATCACTTCCAGTCATCAACAAGGAGATTTGAGAAACATATACTTCAGATTGAAGACAGGAACAGGATTTTTTATGAATTACCAGGCGAAGCGTTTGAAGCAGCTTGTAGAGAAATCCCGGAGTATATTCCGCAGATCCGGTATTTGAGATATGCCGGTTTTCCTGTTTATGACAGGACCAATACGGAATATATTTCTCCGGGAGAAGATTTTTTCTCCATATTGCTTTCGGAATTAAAGAAGGCAGAACATTATATTTTTATGGAATACTTTACCATACAGGAAGGTATTATGTGGGATTCTGTTTTGGAAGTGCTGAAGGAAAAAGTGTGTCAGGGGGTAGAGGTTCGGCTTTTGTACGATGATATCGGTTGTTTTTTGACACTGCCTAAAAACTATACTGTCCAGCTTGCAGAGTATGGAATCCAGTGCTGCGTCTTTAATCCGTTCCGTCCAATACTTTCTGCAGTTCAGAATAATCGTGATCATAGAAAAATTACGGTTATTGATGGAAAAGTGGGATTCACCGGAGGAGTGAATTTAGCAGATGAATATATTAATACCTATGCTAAACATGGATATTGGAAGGATTCAGTTGTGAAGGTAGAGGGAAAAGCGGTATGGAGTCTTACGTTGATGTTTCTGGAAATGTGGGAATTATGTTCCGGAAAGCCACAAAATGAAGAACGTTTTTTTTCGGAAAATGAGGATTGGACGGAGATCACATCGAAAGGTTTTGTACAGCCATATGCGGATAGTCCCATGGATGATGAAAATGTAGGGGAGCATGTATATCTGCAAATTTTAAATCATGCAAAAGAGTATGTTTATATATGTACACCGTATTTGATTGTGGATGACAGCATGATATCAGCATTATGTCTTGCGGCAAAGAGTGGTGTGGATGTACGCATTATTACACCTCATATCTGGGATAAAACACTCATTCATATGACAACCCGTTCTTTTTATAGAGAATTGATACATGGAGGGGTAAAGATATATGAATACTCAAAAGGATTTATGCATTCAAAGACCTTTGTTTCTGATGATCATACGGCAACGGTAGGAACGACAAATTTAGATT
>JBJEJD010000087.1:0-16513 GCA_051877705.1 Coprococcus sp.
CCTTATCCTATGGGGCGGATACGCTGATGGTTTATACAGGAGCGCCTCAGAATACGAGAAGAAAAGAGATAGAGAATCTTCGGATTGAAGAGGGATGGGAATTGATGCGCCAGCATGGTATGAATGAGATTGTTATCCATGCACCGTATATTATTAATCTGGGGAATACTGTGAAACCGGAGACATATGAACTGGCGGTGGAATTCCTGGAGAAAGAGATTGCGAGAACGGCGGCCATGGGCAGCAGGGTCATGATACTGCATCCGGGGGCACATGTGGGAGCAGGTGCTGAAGCTGGTATTCGCCGTATTGTGGAAGGACTGAATGCAGTGCTGACGGCAGATACTCCGGTGAATATTGCGTTGGAGACCATGGCAGGCAAGGGCAGCGAGATCGGCAGGAGTTTTGAGGAACTGGCGGCTATTTATGAAGGCGTTCATTATAATGATAAATTGAGGGTATGCTTTGATACCTGTCATGTTCATGATGCAGGATATGATATTATCAATGATTTTTCCGGTGTAATGACAGAATTTGATAAGCTGATCGGTCAGGATCAGATCGCAGTGTTCCATGTGAATGACAGTAAGAATGTCCGTGGAGCGGGCAAGGACCGCCATGAGAATTTCGGCTTTGGTGAGATCGGCTTTGATGCATTGATGAATGTTGTGAAGTGCCCGGATTTTGAGGATGTACCGAAAATACTGGAGTCACCTTATGTGCCATCTGCGGAAGACAAAAAGATAAGTTTTGCACCTTATAAATATGAGATCGAGATGATCCGCAGCGGTGTTTTTGATCCGGATCTGAAACAGAAGATCCTTCAGGCGACCCTGTAGTTGTTGCTGCTTCGGCAGATAAGGGAGAAGGAGTTTTTATGGAAAGATTGCACATTGATATTCCTGAGAGGGCAGCTGAGATACTGCATAGGCTGACATCAGCGGGATATGAGGCTTATATTGTGGGAGGATGTGTCAGGGACAGTCTTCTCGGGCGTGACCCGAAGGATTGGGATATCACCACGTCTGCCAGACCGTATGAAGTCAAAGCACTTTTTGAAAGAACGATTGATACGGGTATCGCCCATGGTACGGTGACGGTGATGATCGATCGTGAAGGCTATGAAGTGACGACCTATCGTATTGACGGTGAGTATGAGGATTGCCGGCATCCGAAGGAGGTACAGTTTACCAATAAGCTGGTGGAGGATTTGAAGCGCCGGGATTTTACCATTAATGCCATGGCGTATAATCCGGAAACGGGGGTGGTGGATGAATTTGACGGTGTCGGTGACCTGGAGCGCGGGGTCATACGCTGCGTTGGTGAGCCGTCAGAGCGTTTTGATGAGGATGCTCTGCGTATTCTTCGTGCCATACGTTTTTCTGCCCAGCTGGGTTTTGAGATTGATGAAGCAACCTGCCGGGCCATCCGGGATAAGGCGGCCCAGCTGGCGTTTATCAGTGCTGAGCGGATACAGATGGAACTGGTGAAGATATTGACTTCGCCTAATCCGAGTCATATGAAACTTGCCTGTGACCTGGGGATCACAGCAGTTATTCTCCCGGAATATGACAGAATCCGTGGTGTCAGCCAGAATACGCCGAATCATATCTACGATGTAGAGGTGCATACGCTGAAGGCTATGGCACATATAGAGCCGGATACGGCACTTCGCCTGGCCATGCTCATTCATGATTTTGGCAAGCCGGATGTAAAGCGTGTTCTTGATAATGGACGTGAGATTTTTTACCGTCATCCTGAAATCAGCGCAGACTACGCTGAGAGAATTCTCAGGAGGCTGAAATTTGACAATGATACAAGGACGAGAGTTGTGCGTCTGGTGAAATGGCATGGCTTGAAATTTGATGCTTCTGAGAGAAGTGTGAGGAGAGCATTGAACCGGGTGGGAGAAGATATTTTTGAGGATTTCATTAAGGTTCAGCGTGCAGATATCCAGGCCAAAAATCCGGCGGTTATTCCGGACAAGCTGGCTCTGCTGCAGGAGAAAGAAAGGACTTATCATCATATTATGGAGCAGGGACAGTGTTTCACAGTCAAACAGCTGACCATTGGAGGCCGTGATCTGATCGGAGCCGGCATTCAGCCGGGACCATTACTGGGGGCGGTTCTTGAAAAGCTGACAGAAGCGGTCATCGACGACCAGTCACTGAATGAAAAAGAAAAGCTCCTGGCACTTGCCATGGAGCTAAAAGATGATCCGGACATATTCCGGCCAAAAGAAGAATTCTTCATGTAAAAAGATTTTAGAACTCTTTTTACATGAAGAAGCGAATATTTAATAAAAAAGGGCATTTGCAATATATTTATGTTCCATTCAGCAATCCCATTGTCCGCATTTTCGAGACAGATGTATGGCTGTTGGCGGACATCTATTTAAGATGTACCGACACAGACATACATCTGTCAGGAGAAACCAGCGTGACAAGGGATGCTGAAGGGAACTTTTATATTGCAAATGCCCTTTTCCATGGCTATTCAGCTTTGCTGAATCTGCCTTTGATCTTCTGCCAGAAAGTTTTCTTTGGCGGTGGTGTCAGTGCAGGACCTCTTAAGCTCTTGACGCTGAGAATGTAAATACCGCCTACCATTGCTTTGACTTCCTGCTTTACAGGAACCATGTCAAATATTTTTTCATCACACATGAATGTCATGATACGTGGACCGACCTTGGCTTTAACGATCGGGACCTTGGAACGGCGCATCATCTTTGGCACGTTGTCAACGACAACCTTCGGAAGGTTGGCTTCACTGATCTTCATACGCTTTTTATCAATAACAAGTAATGTCATTGGCTGTGCTGCTTCCTGCAGCTGGCGCTGAGCATCTTCTGATTTCTTCTGCTGCTTATTCCCCCATACAGTAAGGATAATCAACGCAGCAGCCAGTACAACAAGAATAACCAGAATGACAATCCATGCAGTGCTGATGGCTACGATTGGTGCTATTGTCACGTTACTTCCTCCTTTAGTTCATTTCAATTCAATCAAAGTTTAGTTTAGCATTTTTCCTGTAAAAAGGAAATACCTTTTTGTGAAAACTTTATATATAATGGCTGTTCCTGGCGAGCATATCAGCGATGATGCCCTGAACACGGACACCTATATGACGTCGGTCTTCTTTTGGAAGTCCTTTGATGTCTATGGGGTCTCCGAATTCGATGACAACTGTTGATGCTTTGACAAAAGGCATATGGTTCTCAAAGATGGATTCTGTGTTGGTGATGGCTACCGGTATGATTGGACATCCGGATTTTTCAGCTATCTTAAAACTGCCTTCCTTGAATTCCAGCATCTCATCACCAGGAGTACGTGTTCCTTCAGGGAAAATGCAGATGGAACAGCCGTTTTTAACAGTGGCTATACAGTCCAGAATGGTTTTAAGTCCTGCCTTAATATTATCACGGTCAAGAAACTGGCAGTTCATATACATCATCCAGCGATGGACAAAAGGAAATTTTTCCATTTCCTTTTTGGCAACAAATCCTGTTGTGTTGTTGGTCAGCGGATAGAGTGTCACGATATCAAAGTAGCTGCGGTGGTTGGATACATAAAGAACAGGAAGGTCTGTTGGGACTTTCTCCCGTCCTTTAACGATCAGGCGGGTACCGGCCAGCCAGCTGATACAGCGAAAGGCGCAGGTCACGATCCGAAAGGAGCTGCGTTCCTTCTTTTTGATATCAAAATGCCCGATGATTTCTTCAATCAGATACAAAGGAATGCTGATGATGAAGAAGCAGAGCAGAAAGAGGACGATCAATATTGTACGGATCATTCGTCATCCTCCATACGTGCCCGGTCACGACCGTAGATTTCACAGGTCTTCTTCAGGGCCGCTGCCAGTTCAGGTGTCAGTTTGGATGCTTCATAACGCCATGCCCAGTTGCCGGCGGCAACGCCCGGTGTATTCATGCGGCAGTCGCTGCCATAGCCGAGCAGGTCCTGAAGCGGGAAAACAGCGTAGCGGGCAGTGGATCCCAGCGCCGTACGGATGAAATCCCAGTGGATATTGCTGCCGTTACAGTTCATATAGCGGCGAACTTTGTCGCGGCATTCTTCGCTGGCGGTCTGATACCATCCAACGGTGGTATCATTGTCGTGGGTTCCGGTATAGCAGATGCAGTTTTCAGGGTATAGATACGGGAGAAAAGCACTTTCTGATGTATCATTAAATGCAAACTGCAGAACCTTCATACCAGGGAAATTGAATGTATCTCTGAGCTTTTCCACCTGTGGTGTGATAATACCCAGATCTTCAGCAAAAATCGGCAGCCCTTTGCCAAGTTCCTTCTCAATGGCGCGGAAGAGGGAGGCACCCGGACCTTTGATCCATTTGCCATTAATGGCAGTTTCTTCACCATAAGGTACGGACCAGTAAGCTTCAAATCCGCGGAAATGGTCGATGCGGAGATAATCGCACAGCTGGAGCTGCTGGCGAATACGGGCGATCCACCAGGCATAGCCGGTCTTCTTATGCTCGGCCCAATTGTAGAGCGGGTTGCCCCAGAGCTGTCCAGTAGCTGAGAAATAATCAGGCGGTACACCGGCAACGGCTGTCGGGAACCCTTTGCTGTCCAGCTTGAACAGAGACTGATTGGCCCATACGTCCGCACTGTCCGGTGAAACAAAAATAGGGATATCTCCAATGATAGAAATGCCCTTCTGATTGGCGTAGGATTTCAGCGCATGCCATTGCTTGAAAAAGATAAACTGAATAAACTCATAGTAGATGATGGAATCGTTCAATTGAATCAAAGCTGCCTTGCGGCCTTTAGTGTCCATGAATTGATATTTTTCATCCCATTCATGCCATGACTTGCCTTTATGTAAGTCTTTCAGTGCCATGAAAAGCGCATAGTCTTCCAGCCAGCTTTTTTCCTCGCGACAGAAGCGGTGGAAAGCCCTGGTCATTGTTTTGTCTTCTGATGTAAGGAAATTATCAAAGGCTTTGTGTAAAAGGCTGGTCTTAAAGGAGATGACCGGGCCATAATCAACAGAGTAGACATTGAAAGCGGGAACTTCTGCCAGATCCGATTCTGTAAGAAGTCCATCTTTCTGAAGCAGATCAGGGCTGATGATCAGAGGCTGGCCTGCAAAAGCGGAGAAGGACTGATAAGGGGAATCGCCGAAACCTGTCGGCCCCAGAGGAAGACACTGCCAGAGAGTCTGGCCGGCCTCATAAAGAAAATCAATAAAATCATAAGCGCTCTGACCGAGATCTCCGATGCCAAATCGGCTCGGGAAAGATGTGGGATGTACCAGTATCCCGGAATAACGTGGACGTACAGCTAATTTCTTTTCCTGAATATTCATTGATATAATACCTCCAAATAATAAAATAACTATTCAGAACAATGATTATATTATACACGATAAAACAATAAATGCATAGTCTATAATCAGACGGGAAAATTTTGTAGGAGGTTATCAAAATGCCAGATGGAAGACAATGGGATGATGAGCGTTTTTATGGACAGTCGGGAATGAGGGGACCATGGCGCTGCCCGCCATGCCCTCCGTGTCCGCCGTGTGGAGGAAGACCGCCGCACAGGCCGCCCCAGAGACCGGGAAGACCGCCGGAAAGACCGTGTCCGCCAGGATGGGGGCCATTTTGTGATGGATGGCGGGGAGCTTCGGCTGAGTCTATGAATGCATCTCAGATTGCTGAAACGGAACAGGCGGCAGAAGATGATCTGTATATGACTGATGAACCGGAAAAAGAACAGATGGAGCAGGATTGGCTGTATATGAAACAGCTTTATCCAAATGCTGCCCGCAAGCTGCAGCGTTATGTAGATGATGCCGCTGACCGGTTGGAATATGAAAACAGTATGATGTTTGATGAATATCCGGACAGGGTGGCGATTGAACAGCTGGTGCATGAGATAATCGCAGCCATTCAGGAAAATGAACCGAATCTTCTGAATGAGACTCTCTTTATGGATGAGATGCCTGAACAGCCTCCGGCAGGGATGGGGACGCAGCCGCTGCCGAACCAGACATGGAGTCAATGTGTGGAGGTTCTGATACAGGTCATGGTACTGGCCGAAATGCATCATCGCAGATGGCGTTACTTCCAGATGAGGCGCAGGAATTACTGATACAATATGGAGGACTGACCTGTTACACAGTAACTGCTCAGCCTCCTGGCTTTTTTCTGCACAATACGGACATTTTCCGCCTTCAAACATGTTCCCGTCCGATGAAAAACGGTTTTCAGGTGGCATAATGCCGTATCTGTGCTGCCGGATTTATGCAGGCTGAGCAGCCACGTTATATCAAAAGTTTCCATACGGAAAAAACATATGGAGTAGAATTTACAGAATTCCTGTGTTATGATAAACTGATTAAATATAAAGAAATTTGCAATGATGTCAGTTCAGGCAATAAGATGGCTGAACTGCTATTAAGTAGTTTGAAGTAAGGTGTTTAAATGAATCAGATAGAAGAATTACTGAGGAGTGTACTGACCTCCATGCTGGTGGATATAATTATCAGCGGAGCCCGGGGGAGCAGTGGGTTTACAAAGATAAAAGTACGCCCTGTGAAGATAAAGGGAATCATATATTTTCAGGCGGCAAAATATACTGACAAGCAGGTTTTTCATGAGAATCTCACAGCAGATGAGGCATTGGATCTGATTGGCAGATGGCTCGTATCGGATTTCAGGCAGGCACAGATCAGGATGCAGGACAGGAATATTTCGGTCCTTGTCAGCAAGAAGGGCAAAGTGACTGTAAAAACAAAATCATTACCGAACAGCCGCTCACAAAATCTTGAGCATAACAGGACAAAGCGCTATATCCTGGAAGAAGGAATTGCCGTGCCGTTTTTGGTGGATCTGGGAGTGATGACGGATTCGGGTAAGATAGTGCGGACAAAATATGATAAATACAGACAGATCAATCGTTTCCTGGAATTCATTGAAGATATTCTCCCGGAACTGCCGAAGGGCAGAACACTTCGTATTATTGATTTTGGCTGCGGTAAGTCTTATCTGACGTTTGCCATGTATTATTATCTGAAGGAATTAAAGGGATATGATCTGAATGTGACGGGACTGGATCTGAAGGAGACGGTCATTGCAGAGTGTCAGGCACTGGCAGATCGGTATGGATATGATGGTCTGCATTTTTTGTGTGGCGATATCGCTGATTTTGAAGGAGAAGACAGCGTTGATATGGTGGTGACACTCCATGCCTGTGATACGGCAACAGATTATGCTCTTTATAAAGCCGTGCGCTGGAAGGCGGGTGTCATATTGTCTGTACCCTGCTGCCAGCATGAACTGAACCGGAAGATGAAGTGTGATACTCTGGCGGGAGCTTTTCAATATGGTCTTATACAGGAGCGGACGGCGGCACTGATGACGGATGCCATGAGAGGACAGCTTCTTGAGATAAAGGGTTACAGGACTCAGCTTCTTGAATTTATTGATATGGAACATACGCCGAAGAATATTCTTATACGTGCCGTGCGGTCACAGAAAATGATGCTGCCTGCGGTCAGAAAGCAGCGCATACAGCAGTATGAGACATGCAGAGAGTTCTTTGGTACTGCTCTGACTCTGGAAAGGCTCCTGAATGGAACGGAGGCGGAGTTATGAGTAAAGTAAAAAAAGCCTCTTTGATTGTACTGTCTTATATCATCGCTTTTATTGTTTCTGTCTGTGTCAGCGGTTTTATTTTAAATCAGGGTAAGGTCAGCGGTGTCATTCAGAATACGGGCGCCAGTCTTCCGGTTCTGTATGTTAAGACCGGCGGACGTCTGATGAATGAGATGCATGGATACAGGGATGCTGTAGATGCGGGATATTACCGAGATACACTGACACCTGTGGGGGACAGTCAGACCATTAATCTTTGCATGAATGAGTATGATTATCCTATCGTATCCGGAAGCTATGAATTGTATAATGACAGGTACGATACGTTGATTGAATCCGGTGAATGTACAGGAATAGAAAAGGTCAATGCCATGCTGCAGATGCAGGTGGTCTTCAAAAGCAAATTATTTTCAAATCGGGAATATTGTCTTCGTCTCATGATGACAGATGAGGATGGACAGGTTTTTAATTATTATACCCGTGTACGTTATGGTTCTGATTTGAAAGCCGCTGAAAAAATGAAATTTGTTCTTGACTTTAATGAAGCGACCTTTGATAAAGACAGTGCATCCCAATTGGAGTCCTATCTCGAAACGTCTTCATCTGCGAGCAATTCCAATTTCAGCCTTGTGACACTGTATTCTTCCAGTGATGCTGTTACCTGGGGCAATATGGCACCATACAGAACCAGTGAAGTAGCCATCAGATTGAAAGAGATCAATACGGAGACGGCGGCTTTTACGCTGACATATACGATTGAGTCATCATCGGGGGATATCAATACATTTTATAGAGTGGAAGAATATTACAGGATCAGATGGACCAGTACGAAGATATATCTTCTGGATTTTGAAAGGCGGATGAAGGAAGATATCAGTCTCACAGATATCAGTGTGGAGAATGGGGCACTTCGTATTGGCATTGGTGATACGTCGGATGTTTCAGTTGAGAATTATGGAACAGAAGAACAACAATATACTTATCTGGCAGGGAACAGCCAGCTGTGGCTGTTTGACAGTACGAACCGTATTCTGACAAAAGTTTATGCGGAATCAGATGAACGTCATAATTGCAGCAGAGAGGATGAACTGGGAATTAAGGTTGTCCATGCGGATCCTGCAACAGGGGATCTTCATTTTATTGTTTATGGCTATATGCATGATGGAAATTATGAAGGCAGGGAGGGTGTGATGCTTTACCGCTTCAGTCATGAGGATGTCATGCTGGAGGAGCTGGCTTTTATACCGTTTGATAAGGGATTTCAACAGCTTGAATCCGGCCTGGAACGGCTGGCGTATATGAATGACAGAGGTGAGATTTATCTGTTGCTGGAAGAGACGGTCTACTGTATTGATGCGACTCTCGGAAGAATGGAAACAGCATGGACCGGACTGAACAGCAGCAATTGTTCGGCCTCGGACACAGGCATACTGGTACTGAGCGACGGCGGCAATGAGTATGGCGGAGAACGGCTGAGAATCATCGATCTGAATACGGATAAAGAAAAGAAAATTGAAGGCGGTCAGTGGCTCATTACACCATTGGGATTTGCCGGAGATGATCTTATTTATGGACTGCTCGATCCGCAGCTTGTGGCTGAAGATTCAGCAGGTATCGTTCAGGCCCCGATCAGCGAGGTGCATATTATAGACAGTGATCTGAATGAAATTAAAAGTTATCAGAAAGACAGCAGTTATATTATGCGTCTGACGATCAGTGAGGGCAATATCGCACTGAAACTTGGAAAAGCTGTGAAAAATGGCAGTTATACAGATTATGAGGACGCCGGTGAAGACTATATTATCCGCAACAGTGAAGCGGATACCGGTGCGGTTTATCTGGAAACCAGAAAGGATAGTATACGCGGCGTTCAGAACTGGCTGAAACTGGACACATCAAACAGTTTTGTGCCGATTACCCAGACTGCCCGCTATCTTGATCCGGGCTATGATATTACAAAAGAGTATGAATCTTCTGATTCAGTGGAACTGTGCTATTATGTATATACAAAGGGTCGTCTGGATGGGACATTCAGTACCGTCAGGGAGGCCATTGACTACGGCAGGACCTATGCGGGAACTGTAATGAGCAGTCATAAACAGATATTATGGCAGAGGGCCGGAAGGGCTTATATATGGGATCTGGATATAGACGCCATAGGTCAGGCAGACGAAGCCACCAGCCTGAACAAAGTGATTCTTGAGACGATTACTGAGTTTGAAGACTGGCAGATGCCGTCGACTGTAGATGCCAGTCAGCCATTGTTTGCCGCGATGACGGAGGCGCTTCCGGTGGAGACCATCGACTTGACAGGTATTGAACTGGATGATGTACTGCATTTTATTTATCGTGACAGACTGGTGGCGGCCAGAATTTCGGATAATATGTATGCATTGATCATCGCTTACGACAATAATTATATCCAGCTGGCGGATCCGGAGGAAGGCGATACTTACTGGCTGAGCATGTCGGCTGCAGAAAGTCTGTTTGAAGAAAACGGCAATGTATTCTACAGTTATATCGATTAACTGGTAAAGGCATATTAACAGGAGAGAACGGGATATAATTCTTCGGAGAACATGCTCATCGCAAATCGTTCTCCTGAAGAACTATATCCCGTTCTCTCCTGTTTCTCGAATAAAATCAGATAAACTGGTTAATGGCAGGATCATAGACATAATCAATAGATGCCAGTTTTTCGCATATTTTTTCCCTGTCGATATCACAGGATAAACAGAACTCATCCAGAGACGGATAGTGATCGCGCAGCTGTGTGTTGATCACAGACAACAGCATCACAGGATCGTTTGGTATATTCATAGGCTGCCTCCTTTTATTACAGTGTATCAGAAAAATTCTATGTCTGTCTACTTGTAATTCTTATTTCGTGATGTTACAATACTTAAGAAATAATTGGCTTTTTAACAGTCCATGATATATGATTGACGGAGCGTCATATCATTGATGAGTGAGAATATGGAGGACATAAGATGGGCGAGATTAAAACAATTGGCGTTTTGACAAGTGGCGGCGATGCTCCTGGTATGAATGCGGCTATTCGTGCGATTGTACGTACAGCTATTGCCAGTGGCCTGAAGGTAAAGGGTATCATGAGAGGATATGCGGGTCTTCTGAATGAAGAGATTGTGGATATGGATACCCACAGTGTTTCAGAGATCATGCGCCGCGGCGGTACGATTTTATATACAGCAAGATGCAAGGAGTTTATGACGAAGGAAGGCCAGGAGAAGGCTGCAGAGATTCTGAGAAGGCATGAGATTGACGGACTGATCGTCATCGGTGGTGACGGTTCTTTCCGGGGTGCCCAGAAGCTGTCGGCTCTTGGCATTAATACCATTGGTATACCAGGCACCATCGATCTGGATATTGCCTGTACAGATTATACGATCGGTTTTGATACGGCTGTCAATACAGCGGTGGCAGCTATAGATAAGATTAAGGATACATCCATGTCCCATGAGAGATGCAGTATCATTGAGGTTATGGGAAGGAATGCCGGATATATCGCGCTCTGGTGTGAGATTGCCAACGGTGCGGATGGTATCCTGATTCCTGAGAAGGAACAGTTCGATGAGCAGGATCTGATCGAGACGATTCTGTCCAACCGTCTGAAGGGCAAGAAACATCATGTGGTCATCAATGCGGAAGGTATCGGTGATTCCAACCGTCTGGCCAAGCGCATTGAAACGGCTACGGGTATTGAGACGAGAGCAACCATTCTCGGACATATTCAGCGCGGCGGTTCACCGTCTGCCAAGGACAGAGTTTATGCGGCTACCATGGGTGCTTATGCCGTAGACCTTCTTTATGGCGGGGCTACCAACAGAGTTATTGCTTACAAGGCCGGACAATTCACTGATTTCGATATTGACGAAGCACTGGCTATGAAGAAGAGCATTGATGAGTATCAGTTCCTGATCAGTCGTTTGATGGTTATGTATTAGAATATAATTAAAATATTAGACCGCCGTGTCAGAGAGCTGTTTATTTCTGATACGGCGGTCTTGTGATGTCAGGTCGAAACTTTTCTGAATTCGGCAGGAGCTACACCATATTTTTGACGGAAGAGCTTGTAGAAAAAACCGCGGTTATGGTATCCAACGATCTCTGCAATTTCTTCCACTGTCTTGTCTGTAGTCTGAAGCAGGTGTTCGGCCTTACTGAGGCGGATCTGCTGAACATAGGCAGAATAGGTCAGGCCTGTTTTGCTTTTGATCAGACGGTTGAAATAATCTTCCTGAAAGTGAAAGACCGCTGATAATTCCTGAGTGGTAATGGTTTTATAATGTTTTTCTATATAATCTGATATTTCTTCAAAAACAATCCACTGCATGGTTTTTCGCTGCTCCTTGGACAGGGCGAATTCATAGCGGGTACTGAGTGTGTGGAAAATGCGAAGAAGAAGGCCTTTTCGTATGTAGTGTGTACCTGCCTGAGCCTCTATGAGCTCCTGCAGCAGCTGGCACAGATAGTTTTCCAGCAGCTGATCAGCATCATTTGAAGGTTTAAAATGGATATATTGCTGCAAATCTTTTTGCTTAAGAAGAGCTGATTGCAGAAATGAACTGATTTTCTGTGTTGTAATGTTCTCGTCCATAATCTCTGAAAACATATCATTGGCAATTCCCAGAAATAAGATGACGGCAGACTGGTTCAGCAGATAGTCCTGATGGAGACAGTTCTTGTCGATGAGACACAGATCTCCCTTTGAGAAAACGATATCTTTTCCGAGAATCCTCTGACGGAATTCTCCGTCGACCACATAAGCCAGCTCAATATAATCATGGGTATGGAGCTGTGTCTTGAGATCTGTCGTATAATGCAGCCGATAGGCGAAGGGCTCAGGAGAGGGATACATGGTTGCGTGAACCGTTTCTCCGGCTGCAATATACCAGCAGACTGCAAAAATACGTTCACGATCTATGAGCGGATAGGTCTTGACTTCCTGGGCGGATTTGGAATATTCAGGGCAGACGAGGCGGCTGCCCATCCGATGTTCCGGAGACAGCTCCCTGTTCTGAGAGACTGTAATGGTTTTGCATAATTCATATAGCTTCAAAAATATCAATTCCTTTCAGATGGATCTGCGTTCTGCCGCAGCGGCTCAGATGCGGTCCATGCCGGAGATCTCGGCATCATGTTTCAATTCGTCCGGCAGATATTTACGGAAAATATGAACAAATATATTGGATGCCAGATATCCCAGCAGTCCGGCGCCGCAGACCAGCATCAATCCCATAAAAGGCTGGTAGAACAGACCGAGAAACACGAAGCTTCCGATGATGACGATCAGCAGCAGAGAAAGATGGAAATTCTGAATAGACATCAGGAAAGCATTCTTGAAATTATCCCTGATAGTATTATCGAATTTGGCCTGTACAGGGAAGATATAAAGAAGTATCAGGATGAAGGGGATCAAAAGGACGGAGCAGCTGATGAGCATCAGTTTGCCCATTGGCCCACTGACGGCCATACCGATACGCAGATCGGTAAATAAGACCAGGCCCACGAGCACCATAATGATCCACATGATGGTCGATTGACGGAAATTGGACTTGAAGGCTTTGAAAAAATTGCCCGTAACATAGCCTTCGTTGGTGCGTATCCTGCGCATGGCACTATAATAAAGTGCTGTTGTGGAGGCCCCGATCGTCACTATAGGGAGGCTGCATATGAGCCACAGAACATGAAGGACTACAATATCAGCTACAAGATAAAGAAAACGGGACAGCATACTGTCATACGAAAAAATATTCATATTTCATACCCCTTTCATAAGCGTCGATTTACAGGTTACTATTAAAATGTGCTGAATTATTTGGTTTAAGTATTATTATAAGCCGTCAAAAATAAAAAGTCGACTAAAATCAGTCTGTTATCTTTCACAAAATTATTTAGATTTATATGTAATATTTTAATAAAAACTAAAACAAATATTGCCCAAAGTCATTCAATAGTGTAGACTGTATTTGTATATCAATTATATCAGGAAGGATACAGGTTATGGGAAGCAGAAAAATTCGTGAAACTGAATATAATAAACCGCTGATTGAGCAGAGGGCGGATCCGTATGTCTATCGTTATGCAGATGGGACTTATTATTTTACGGCTTCGGTGCCTGATTATGACCGCATAATATTACGACATTCAACTACAATACGTGGATTAAAGGATGCAGAGGAGGTAACCGTCTGGGTCAAGCATGAGGAAGGTCCTCAGAGTCTTCATGTATGGGCTCCGGAGATACATTATCTTGAAGGAGAATGGTACATTTATTATGCTGCAGGGGATAAGGCGCATAAATGGAGAATCAGGCCATATGTGCTGAAATGTACCGGTCAGGATCCAATGACAGATCCGTGGATCGAACTTGGCATGATGCAGCCGGCTGACGGTGATAAATTTTCATTTAAGGATTTTTCTCTGGATGCGACAGTTTTATGTCATAAGGGGGAGAAATACTTTGTGTGGGCAGAAAAGGTTGGCCATGGGAAGAAGGTTTCCAATCTTTATATAGCTCGAATGGAATCTCCGTGGAAGCTGGCCACGGCGCAGGTTCTGCTGACGGGACCGGATTATGATTGGGAACGTGTCGGATTCTGGGTAAATGAAGGCCCGGCGTTTCTGAAACATGACGGGAAGATATTTATGACTTATTCTGCCAGTGAGACAGGGGCATGCTATTGTATGGGTATGCTCAGTATTGATGAGGACAGTGATCTTCTGGATCCAAGAGCATGGAAGAAAGAGCGTTATCCGGTAATGACCACAGATGCTGAGAAGGGTATTTATGGTCCGGGACACAATTCCTTTGTGAAAGGTGAGGACGGCGTCACAGATTATTGCATTTTCCATGCCCGTCAATACGAGAAAATTAAAGGTAATCCGTTATACGATGCCAATCGTCATGCGATGATGATAGCCGTAAGATATGACGAAAAAGGAATCCCGATATTTGATTTGAGCCGGCAATAAGACAAACAAAAAGAAAAATACATAGGGAGAACTGCTGTGTGAGTGAAATTGCACGGCAGTTTTTTTGTACAAAATACATACACAGATGGAAATAGTTTAGATAAATCTAAAATAAATAAAAAACAATGGGCAAATAGTACAAAAAATAGCGAATAAAATTATATACAATAATGAAATTGCTATTAATGTTTAGAAAAATATAAAAAAATATTGTGAAAACTAAATTAATGTGCTAAGATGAGTTCATAAAAAATGTGCTGTTTGCGGTAATGAAACCGCTGGGCACCAAAAAGGAGGATATGAATTATGAAACTCAAAAAAATGTTAGCACTTGGGATGTTAACAGTCATGACTGTATCAGCAGTTCTTACGGGCTGCGGCGGCAGTGGTTCCGGCAGTTCGGGCGGCAGCTCTGACGGAAAAGCTACATTATCTATCTTCGTATATGGTAATGAGCAGGAGCAGGCTATTTACACAGACATGATTAACCAGTTCAAGGAAGCTCATGCAGACGAGGTGGCAGATATCGAAGTTCAGTATTCTACCAAGGATGACTATGGTACAACTCTGACAGGTATGATGACAGCCAAGGATCTTCCGGATGTTTACTACATCGGACCTGAAACTGTTTCTCAGTATGTTGACAATGGCTATGCAGCAAGTCTGACACCTTATCTTGAAGAACTTGGTCTTGACACAAGTGACCTGATGCAGGATATCCTGAATTTCTATCGTTATGACGGTACAACAACAGGACAGGGCGATCTGTACGGTCTGCCGCATGATGCATCCGTATTCGCTTATGCATACAACAAGGATCTCTTTGATAAAGAAGGTATTCCATATCCGGATCCGGAGAATCCATATACATATGATGAATTTGTAGAAGTGTGCAAGCAGTTTACAAAGGATACTGACGGCGACGGAGAAATTGATCAGTGGGGCTGCGGTGCTGCCAATGCATTCATGTTATATCAGTATATCTGGTCCAATGGCGCAAGCTTCTTATCTGACGATTACAAGACAGTTACAATTGACACTCCTGAGTTCAAGGAAGGTCTTCAGAAGTATATTGACCTGACACTTACCCATAAGGTTACACCTACAGTAGAGCAGGATGCATCCCTTGGTGTATACCAGAGATGGCTTGCCGGCCAGGAAGCTTTCTATGCTTGCGGTACATGGGACGTAGCTGCATTCATGGATGATGAGACATTCCCATTTGAGTGGGATCTGTGCGCATATCCTACACTTTCCACAGGTAAGACTGCAACATGGTGTGGTACAGTAGGTTATGCTGTATCTGCTCTGTCTGACAATCAGAAGCTGGCTACAGAGCTTGCTTACTGGATGAGTGCGGATACTGAAGGCAACAAGCAGCTGTCCGGTATTACTACAGGCCAGTCCATCCAGCTTCCGAACCTTGTATCCCTTGCTGACGGCGAATTCAGAGATGCCATCAACGATGGTTCCCTGCCATTCCCATCCAATGTAGATGTATTCTTCAACTACCTGAATGGTACAGGCGATTATGAAGGCAGAATGATGGAATCTACATATACACCAAATGCAGAATGGGCTGATATCTTCTTTGAAGGTCTGGACAATGTCAAGAATGGTTCTATGACTGTTGATGAGTATGTTGCTCAGGTTCAGCCTCAGATGCAGGATGCCCTTGACAATGCATGGGAAAGCGTTGAATAATCTGTTGATCAATGATGCAGGCTTTGCCCTGCATCATTCCTTAAGAGGGAGGTGTGCTTAATGGGTGAAACTCAGCTGGAAAAACCTGTTAAGAAGAAAATGAGCAAATCAGCCTTCAGAGAGCACTGCTGGGGACTTGCATTTGTAGCTCCGCCGTTCATCGGTTTTTGTATTTTCATGGCATTTCCGA
>JBJEJD010000088.1:0-3867 GCA_051877705.1 Coprococcus sp.
AGCTGATAGAAAGTGTAGCAACACCACAGCCTGCACAGATACCTTCTTCACCTGCTACGATCGGAACACCTGCAGGTTCACAAATATTGTTAATGATCTCTGTATTAGCTGCTACTGTATTATCTGTAGGAACATAGATAACATCAGACTCACCTGCTGCTGTTGTACAGATTGTTGCAAGATCATTGGAATCTGAGAATGCATAATACTTACATGTATAACCCATTTCTTCAAGATATGTCTTGATTGT
The DNA here is from genome assembly GCA_051877705.1 of Coprococcus sp. Classification (GTDB taxonomy): domain Bacteria; phylum Bacillota; class Clostridia; order Lachnospirales; family Lachnospiraceae; genus Coprococcus_A. The sequence continues at coordinate 251 of JBJEJD010000088.1, forward strand.
ATCTACCTGATACTGGGAATTTGCTTCTGCTGAGCAGTAAAGCAGGCCAACATTCTGAGCATCCGGGAATAATTCATGAAGCATATCTGCCTGGCCATCCAGAGGTGCAAGGTCAGATGTACCGGAGATATTGCCGCCAACGGTACCATCAAAATCAGAAATTTCAAGCGCTACACCATATTCTGTAACGGATGTTCCAAGAATAGGAATCTCATTGGTACCTGCAGCTGCTGCCTGAAGGGCAGGTGTTGCATTGGCAAGAATCATATCTACATCGCTGGAAACAAAGCTGTTGATAATAGTAGAACATGTGTTGGAATCACCCTGAGCATTCTGATCTTCAAATGTAACAGCATCTCCAAATTCCTCTATGAGAGCATCTTTAAAGCCCTGTGTTGCTGCGTCCAGCGCCTCATGCTGTACCAGCTGGCAGATACCAATGGTGTATGTCTGACCATCTGCTGCCTCTGCAGATGCTTCTGTCTCTGCAGCCGCTTCCGTTGTGGATTCTGCAGGAGCTGTTGTCTCAGGTGCCTTCGTCTCAGATGATGAACCGCCGCATGCAGCAAGGCTTCCTGCCATCACTAATGCCAGTGCAAGCGCCATCACTTTTTTCATTTTTTTCATTATAAAAAACCTCCTCTATAACTGCATATCCATCATATATCATGAAACAGAAAGTCTGAAAGCAAACTTTCCCCTTCTATGGATTTACATGGACTCATTATAGTACTTTAAAGTAAAAAAAGCAAGACTGTATATCACTTTAAAGCAAAAAAACATCTCAGACAGTTACAGTTCAGCCGTATCTACTCAGCCTATAAGAGTTTTGAAAGACTCTCCTGATGAACTACCCCCTGAAAACATGCTCATCGCAAATCGTTTTCAGGGGGTAGTTCATCAGGAGTAGTCTAAATCAATAGCATATCGATAAGGCTGAACTGTAACCTCAGATAATACCTACTCAGATATATTGCTGCTTGGATACATCAATTATGCCTCTTGTTGTGAGACGCAGTTCCGGTATAACAGGCAAGGACATGAATGATAATGTCATAAATGGATCGATGCCGCGGGAAACTCCCAAACAGAATGCCTGATCTTTGGTATATTCCAGAGCTTTATTGACTTCCGGCAGGCTTTCTTCGCTCATCAGTCCCGCAATGTTCAGAATTACTTCACCAAGGATCTTACCCTGATGTACAACAGTGATACCGCCGCCATTTTCTATGATCCGGTTAGCTGCCGCCGCCATTTCTTCATCGCTGGTCCCTACCACAATAATATTGTGAGAGTCATGGGATATGGAAGTTGCTACAGCACCTTCTTTTAAACCGTATCCTTTCAGATATCCGATACCGATATGTCCCGTATGACGATGGCGCTCCACAACTGCAATCTTCAATATATCCTGATCCGTATCAATTCCTGTCGCATAACCGGCATCCGTTGTCACAATTTCACCCGGTATCATCCCGATGACGCCCCTTGGCCGGTGATCTTCAAAATTCTCTGCTTTTAAAGGATCCACATTAAAGGTATGATGTACTTTTTCAACCAGCCACTCATCAATATCCGGCACTTCAAAGGAACGCATCTTTCCATTTTCATACCAGGTCTCACCATGTACAAGGACTCTGTTCACATGAAAATCCTTCAGATCATCAAATATTACAAAGTCAGCCAGATATCCCGGAGCAATAGCCCCCCTGCTCTTCAATCCAAAATATCTTGCGGCATGGTGAGTAGCTGCTTTGATGGCAATAATCGGATCCACACCGTATTCCTGTACCGCCTGCCTGATAATGGCATCTATATGTCCTTTTTCCAGCAAATCGCTCGGATGCTTGTCGTCAGAACAGAACATGCAGTGTTCATAATACTGTGGAACAAGAAGACCTGACAGAGCCTTCAGATTTCTGGCAGCTGTTCCCTCCCGAATCATAATATACTGGCCCCGTCTCAGTTTCTCCATCGCCTCCTCCATGGAAGAGCATTCATGATCAGAATATACACCTGCCGCAATATAAGCATTCAGATCATTGCCCGACAAACCCGGTGCATGGCCATCAATTCTGCAGTGATATTTATGAGCCGCCGCAATCTTTTGAAGCACTTCGGCATCACCATGAATGACACCCGTATAATTCATCATTTCCGCCAGTCCCTGCACTCTGTCATAATCATAGAAGGCATCAATGGCCTGGTAATCCATTCTTGCACCAGCTTCATCCAGCGGAGTGGCCGGTACACAGGAAGGCAGCATGAACCGCACTTCTACCGGAAGTCCCTCTGTAGCCTGTATCATATAGTCAATACCATCTGTACCAAGAACATTGGCAATTTCATGGGGATCCGTGATAACAGCTGTCGTTCCGTGAGGCAGAACAGCTTTCACAAATTCGGCAGGCGCTACCAGACTGCTCTCCAGATGTATATGTGCATCAATCAGACCCGGCGCAACCACCTTGCCTGTCATATCCAGTTCCAATTCACCCTCGTAGCTGCCGATACCGGCAATCACTCCATCTGTACAGGCAATATCTGCCGTGTCCAGTTCATTGGTAAATACATTGACATATGTTGCATTTTTCAGAACAAGCTCTGCTTTTTCCCTTCCTGATGCCACACGCATTACACGCTGCTTCGCCGCTGTTTTTCTATTTATAATACTGGTATAACTTTCCCTGGATGCCATAAAATTCCTCCTTCCTGCCTCCGGTTCTTCGCATTCATTTATATAATAAAAAGACAGCCCTGAAAATATTTCATCCCGGACTGTCCTTTGGAATCCATCAGATTATAACGTGCCGCCAAAATCTGTGCAGAGTGCCTGACCTGTAATTGCACGTGACTCATCACTGGCAAGGAATAACAGGATATTGGCAACATCTTCAGGCATACATGGCGGTACCTTCAGATCGCTGTGTTTTGCCATCTGACCCATCATATCAGGATCCAGGCTGGCAGGATTGGTTCCTGCTACCATTGGTGTCACGATTGTTCCCGGACACACAGCATTACAACGAATACCTGTTCCGGCAAAACGAAGTCCTGTATGACGGGTAATACCGATAACTGCTGCCTTTGAGGATACATAGGCTGCTCCGCCACATCCCATAACACCTGCGATAGAAGCTACATTTACAATGGAGCCATAGTTATTTTTTTTCATTTCTCCGGTTGCAGCACGCAGGCAGTACATGGTTCCCTTCTGATTGATCTCTATAATACGATCCAGATCCTCATCTGTAAAACGGTCGATCGGCTTTAATCCTTCTTCCAGAACGCCTGCACAGTTAATCAGTATATCCAGCTTGCCATATGCTTCCACTGTCTTTGCCACTAACATGTCAGCATCTCCCTTTTTGGAAATATCTGACGCAACCGGCAGAACTTCTCCGCCAGCTTCACGGATAGCTGCTGCAATCTCTTCAAGTGGGGCCACTCTGCGTGCAGTAATCACAACCTTTGCTCCTTCTTTTGCAAATAACTTAGCTGTCGTTGCACCAACACCGGAGTTACCTCCTGTAATAATTGCAACTTTTCCTTCTAATCTTCCCATCATAGCTCCTCCTTCGTTATTTTTTTAACATTTCTTTTATTATAACGCGGAG
>JBJEJD010000089.1:0-3836 GCA_051877705.1 Coprococcus sp.
TGGTGACCATGAGTTATCCGGAAGCCTATGATCCGAAGCTGAAAAAATGGTCTCTGGACACACTGCCTTTTTTGCCTGAAGAATTCAAATATGAAATAATAGAAGATGTAAAAAAACAATTTAATATTGTAGAGCGGCTGCTGAACAGAGAAGATGTTACCTGTATATATGTCTGTACTGACTCCGGGCGTGAAGGAGAGTATATATACAGACTGGTAGATCAGATGGCAAATGTTGGACAAAAGGAGAAACGCCGGGTCTGGATCGATTCTCAGACAGAAGAAGAAATCCTCCGTGGAATAAAAGAGGCCAGGCCATTGTCAGAGTATGATCATCTGGCAGATTCTGCTTACCTGCGTGCGAAGGAAGACTATCTGATGGGAATTAATTTTTCACGTTTGCTCACATTAAAATATGGGCAGTCGATGTCTAATTATCTGGGTACAAAATATACTGTTATATCTGTTGGCAGGGTTATGACCTGTGTTCTGGGGATGGTGGTTAGACGGGAGCGGGAGATCCGGTCTTTTGTGAAGACACCTTTTTATCGTGTGATAGCACTGTTGGACATAAAGGGACGGGAAGCAGATGCGGAATGGCGCGTGACAGAAGGTTCTGTTGCCTGGCAAAAAACTGTACTTTATAAAGAAAATGGTTTTAAAACCGAAGAGGATGCAAAAAAACTCATTCGATATATTGAAAGAGAGCAGCCTATGGAGGCGGAACTGATTGCTATTGATCGTAAGACGGAAAAGAAGAATCCGCCTTTGCTGTATAATCTGGCCGAGCTTCAGAATGACTGTTCCAGAATGTTCAAGCTAAGTCCTGATGAGACTCTGAAAATCGTCCAGGAACTGTATGAGAAGAAGCTGGTTACATATCCAAGAACAGATGCCAGAGTCTTATCTACAGCCGTTGCTAAGGAAATTTATAGGAATATCAGTGGTTTGAAGCAGGTGCCAGCCTTTGCTGAAATAGCAGATGAAGTTTTGGCTATGGGAACCTACAAAAAGATTGCATCTACAAAATATACCAACGACAAGCAGATTACAGACCATTATGCTATTATTCCCACCGGACAGGGAATGGGTGCTTTGAAGGGGCTGCACTCACAGTCGTCAAAGGTTTATGAAGCAATTGTTCGCCGTTTCCTGAGCATATTTTATCCTCCGGCACAGTATCGGAAGGTATCTATGGAATTAAAGATACGAACAGAAAGCTTTTTTGCCAGTTTTAAGGTATTGATAGAAGAAGGTTATCTGAAGGTGGCCGGAATACCCAGAAAAACACAGAACACAGCAAAGTCTGCGGAGGAAGAACAGACGGAGGATATGAAATGTGATGCCGCATTTCTTGAGATATTGAAGGGACTGAAAAAAGGAATACGGCTTCCGGTGAATGGATTGACAATCAGAGAAGGAGAGACGTCTCCGCCGAAGCGATATAATTCCGGTTCATTGATTCTTGCCATGGAAAATGCCGGACAGTTCATAGAAGATGAGGAGCTTCGTGCCCAGATTAAGGGCTCGGGCATAGGCACCAGTGCTACCCGCGCAGAGATTCTGAAGAAGCTGGTGACGATTCGTTATCTGGCACTGAACAAAAAGACACAGATTGTAACGCCGACACAGCTGGGGGAAATGGTCTATGAAGTTGTGGATAACTCCATTCGTTCTCTGTTGAATCCGGAATTGACGGCCAGCTGGGAAAAGGGGCTGACCTATGTGGCTGAGGGAAGTATAACGCCGGATGTGTATATGGAAAAACTGGAACGTTTTATTTCTGACAGAACAGGGAGAGTCATGCAGATGTATAATCAGTATCAGCTTCGGGAAAGATATGACAGCTTTGCGGATATTTACAGGAAACCCGTAAAAAATAAAAAGATGAAGGATGAATAGAAGTGGAGGACATTATGTACGAGGGATTGAAGATAGCGAATATGTATACCCTGTCGGAAACAATGGCAGCAGAACTGTTGGAATCGGTGACATATCCATGGGAAGCTCTGCCAAAAATCGGAGAGTTTATCAGGAAATTGGGTCCGTTATTACCAACAGAAGAATATGATTACAGGGGCAATGATGTGTGGATTGCTAAAGATGCTGTAGTGTTTCCTTCTGCTTATATTCACGGACCTGCCATCATTGGTAAAGGTGCTGAAATTCGTCACTGTGCTTTTATCCGGGGAAATGCTATCGTGGGAGAAGGTGCAGTAGTAGGTAATTCAACAGAATTAAAAAATGTTATTTTATTTAATAAAGTCCAGGTACCGCATTATAATTATGTGGGCGATTCCATTCTTGGATTTAGGGCTCATATGGGTGCGGGTTCTATCACATCCAACGTTAAATCTGATAAAAAACTGGTAGTTGTTCATACGGAAGATGGCAATATTGAAACAGGTCTGAAAAAATTCGGTGCCATGCTGGGGGACCGTGTGGAAGTAGGCTGCAATAGTGTACTGAATCCGGGAACAGTGTTGGGACCGGATGTAAATGTATATCCGACATCTTCTGTTCGTGGTTATGTTCCGGCCAGCCATATCTATAAATCAGCAGAAAAAATCGTAGAAAAAGAGGCTTAGAATGCAGAAGCGGATCACGGAGGCACATCTGCTGCTGGTGGTGACATTTGGTTTGTACATTGGATTTCAGTGGTGCCGTCAGTGGCTTCCTTTTGAAAGTACGGTTTTTCAGGTGGTGGCAGGGCAGCTGATCCTGGTACTTCCGGGAGCCTGCTGGATGAAATATAAAAAGGTTGATTTTAAAGAGCGATTTAAAATGCATACCTTGTCCGGAGAGAATGTAAAGATGGCCCTTGCTGTGCTGTTGTGTACTTATCCGGCTGCCGTGCTGCTCAATATCCTGTCCATGATGTTTGTAAAGAATGCCATGACCTCTGTTATATCATCGATGGTGCCGCTTGGTTTATTTCCGATGCTTTTTATTATGGCTCTGATGCCGGCTTTTAATGAGGAATTTCTTTGCAGAGGAATTTTATATCAGGCTTATTCTCCCGCATCAAAAGTGGGTGGTGCAGTTCTCAGTGCATTTGTTTTCGGACTGCTGCATCTGAATTTTAACCAGATGCCATATGCTTTCTATATTGGTATCGTTTTTGCCCTGATGGTTGAAGGTACGGGTTCTATTTATACATCCATGCTGATGCATTTTGTATTAAATGGATTGAATGTTGTCCTGAATTTTATAACTTACAGCAGTAACCCGGCTGATGCAGAGGCAAGCCTGGAGGCATCTCAGCAGATGATTAGTGAAATGACAGCATCTCCGGAAGTTTTTTGGAAAAGTTTCCTGATGATGGTTGTTCTTTTGATTTTTTTTATTGGAATGACGGGCATTATGATATGGAAGACGTTTAAAAATAATGGCAGAAGTTTAAAATCCCAGGATATTATTAATACAGAATTGAAGGATGAAAGAACTTCCGTTATAGATGTCTGGATTCTGTTTTTTATCGGCTTCGCTTTGATTTTGACATATTTAAATACAAAATTTCTATAATTTTACGGCAAATTGCACTTCAGAAAATAATCCTTAGAAGGATTGATGAAAGAGAATCACAATTTTGTCATAAAATTATCAAAGATGACAAATTTAAAAAATCGCATAAAAAACGCTGGACTTCGAACCTGAATAATGCGAAAATATAGGCAGACATGATACATATTTTGAAAGGAGTCACAAAATGATTTATTCACGTGAGGTAGAATTAATGTGCCCGGTTGCAAAAGGCGCAAAGCATGAACCTGCTCCAATCCCGGAAGAGGGAAAATGGGTTCATTCCAAGAAGATTGAAGATATTTCCGGTTTTAC
>JBJEJD010000090.1:0-3804 GCA_051877705.1 Coprococcus sp.
TAAACATGGGTCTGATAGACCACATCCCGGCCGCCGCACTGCAGCCGGTCCTTCTCAATATCCACTTTATACTCAGGGCGCCGGATGACCTCACCATTGACAGTCACCAGTCCCTTCCTGATCATATTTTTAACCTCGGTCCTGGTACCCACTGCCATATCGGCCAGATATTTATCCAGTCTAAAGCTTGTCTTCATCCTACTCCTCCTGATGACCGTTCACAGGCATCTGCCTGACAGCCCGTTCTTCCCGGCTGCCGGACGCTATACAAGACGCCAGCCTGACGGATATTTATTCTTCATGGTACCATTGGAGATCTTGCCCCATCCAAGAGGGAACCCATCCACACAGACCAGATACCAGCCGTTCTTCAGAGACGCATCCACCGATAATGTCTCACATTTCAGATATTTGATGGCCTCCGCACTGTCTGCGCCATAGGAAATGACCCTGTCACAGACATCTGCCGTCAATCCTCTGGCAAAGGCACCGCTCGGCTCGAAACGTTTCTTCTTGATCTCGCCCAGGAACCATCCGCTGCGCATGATATGCAGCCCTTTCAGCTCCGGCATGATCTCCGGCACATACTGAACATAACCGTTCTGAAGAAGGAGACGTTCCTTTTTAAAAGGGAAATGAATCCCTTCTGCCTCCAGAAACTGATAAAAAATATCAAGATCAGCTGACGGGCGTCCGCCCATGGCTGAAGATGGCGCATAGGCTGTGTGACCATCAGTCTCTCCTCCATCACGGCAGAGCATGGCTGCAAAATGCCCCTCCCCTTCCAGATGATGGGGCCAAAGACGCAGTGTATGGGCAAGCTCCGGATTGCCGTCAGTCCATTCCGGATGTCCCCTGTCAATGCAGTGACAGCCGCACAGATCTCTGTCATCATCAATGGCCATGAGATGAAAATCCGGATGCTCCTCCAAAAACCATGCGATACTGCCCTCATCCTCTTCTGGAGAAAAGGTACAGGTGGAGTAGATCAGCCTTCCGCCCGGCCGTACCATCTTCGCACCGTAGGTCAGGATCTCCTTCTGAAGCTTATGGTACTCTTCCGGTCCCATACGCATCCAACTCTCCGTCATGGACGGCTCCTTGTGAAACATGCCCTCACCGGAGCAGGGTGCGTCGATAAGTACTTTATCGAAAAACTCCGGAAAATATCTGGACAGCTTCTCCGGATATTCACTGACCACGATACTGTTGGTAATGCCAAAGCCTTCCAGATTGCGAAGCAATGCCTTGGCTCTGGAACGGCTGATATCATTGGACACCAGCAGCCCCTCTCCCTGCAGGGCTGCCCCGATGGCCGTACTCTTGCCGCCGGGAGCTGCACACATATCAAGGATCCTCTCACCAGGCTGTGCATTCACAAGCTTCGCCGGCAGCATGGCACTGGCCTCCTGAATATAGTAAAGTCCTCCATGATAAAAAGGATGCTTGGAAAACTGCTTCTTATTCTCAAGATAAAATCCCGTCTCATTCCACGGCACCTGCTTCAGAGAAATACCCATCCTGTCCAGCAGTGCCTGTGGATCCGTCTTTAATGTATTGATTCTCAGCCCATTGTGAAAAGGCTGGTCATAGCTTTTTACAAATGCATCATACTCTTCCCCAAGCATACGCTGCATTCTCTTCTCAAATCGTTCCGGAAACTGTATCATGTCAAACCTCCATTTGTAACAGTTCAGCCTTCAATCTTATCTTCCAGCAGATTGCTGCCGTCTGCCGCTGTTGTTGCCAGCTGGTCGCAGCGCTCATTCTGTGGATGGCCGTCATGGCCCTTCACCCATACAAACCGCACCTGATGCGGCGCTTTTGCCTTCAAAAGCCGCTGCCACAAATCCACATTCTTCACCGGTTCATTCCTGCCCCGCTTCCAGCCCTTGCGGATCCAGCTGTCCACCCAGTGCTGATTGAAAGCATCCACCACATATTTGGAATCGGAATAAAGTGTCACATCACAGGGCCGGTTCAGCGCCTCCAGCGCTGCAATCACCCCCATAAGTTCCATCCGGTTATTGGTGGTCTTCCTGTATCCCGCCGACAGCTCCTTCACATGGAGTTGTCCCTTTGTATCAATATATTCAAGAACAGCGCCGTAGCCGCCGGGTCCCGGGTTACCGCGGGCTGCGCCGTCCGTATAGATCGTTACATTCATGCAAAACTCCTTCTAACGTCATATAATCAATTAAGTTTAACATAAAAAGGGGATATTTCCAATGGTTTTTGGAAATATCCCCTTGCAAGTGCTTAAACTTCGGCACTAAGTATTTCTTTTTTTCTTCCACCACACAATCACTGCCGCTGTCAATACTCCCGCCAACACCCCTGAAAAGTCGATCCATACATCTGTCACCTGTGATGATCTGCCATCAGAAAACAACTGCAGGGTTTCATCCGTAAGTGCCGTCAGCAGTCCTCCCAGCAAAGGCCATCCCATATATCGGGTTACTCTATCCGTATATCCCCGCAGCATCAGCAGCAACAAAACACCCTCCGCCGCAAATTCTGTGAAATGGGCCAGTTTGCGCAGCAGGTGCTCCGTCAGAAAACTGCTCTCTCCCAGATAACGTTCGAGCACTGCCAGCAGCCCCAGGCTTCTGGAGGAAGACAATTCAGAGTTCTCCATGGAATTATGAAAAATAAAAAGTATCCATGCCAGAAGAAAAACTGCCGTTATCATTCTATATAGTAATTGATGATTGTTTTTATTGTCCATATTCTTAAAATTCCTTATATTTCACTTTTTTATCCGAATTCCTTGACATCTGACTTTCCTACCCATATAATAAAAGTGAAGTTGAATTTCATATATCAAGAAGGAGCATGCATTATGAATTTTGGAGAGAAGGTTAAAAAACTCCGGACCGAAAAGGGCTGGTCACAGGCAGAGCTCGGAAGAAGGATCGGTAAAACACAACGCACCATCGTTGGTTATGAGACGGGTGCATCCTACCCAAGGAAACGGGAAGTATATTCCCAGCTGGCAGGACTTTTCGATGTGGATGTCAATTATCTTCTGACAGAGAATGAAGAATTTATGACGGAGGTTGGCAATCAGTTTGGCCGCCGCGGTCAGCTGCAGGCGGAATCCATCCTTTCCCAGACCAGGGAGCTCTTTGCCGGCGGTTCTCTCTCCGAAACAGACCAGATTGCATTCCTGACAGAGATGCAGCAGATATTTCTGGACTCCAAGAGGATCGCGAAGGATAAGTATACGCCTAAAAAGTACAAAGCGAATGCTCATGACAATGGTGAAGACTGATGGATCCACAGAAGAAAGCCGGTGACTTTTATGACTTACATAACTACTTTTGAGGATGCTCAGAAGCTATACAGGAAATACGGTACACGCAGCCCGTTCGAGATCATCGACGCTGCGCCCAATATGAAGCTCTGGATGTCAGAAGCCTATCCGGCCGACGGTCTGAAGGGCTTTGCCACCATTCAGAATAAAACCAGATATGTGGTGGTCAACAGTTTTCTCCAAAGGGAGGAACAGCGCATTGTTGCCGCCCATGAAATCGGACATATCATCCGTCATGAAGTCCGACTCCGGATCCAGCCGATGCAGGACTTTGATGTGTATGCCGCAACCGGCAAGCTGGAACGCGAGGCCAATTTCTTCGCTGCCGATCTGCTCATTGACGATAAGGAAGCTCTGGATGAGATCCATTCATGCGGCGCGGATTTCTTCAGCGTTGCGCAGAAGCTCTGTATTCCTGCACCTTTCTTCGCATTTAAGCTTTACAGTCTCGTTGAACGGGGCAATCCCATGCGGATGCCGGTGGATCT
>JBJEJD010000091.1:0-3801 GCA_051877705.1 Coprococcus sp.
CAAGGATGCGCCGGAAGATGTGCTGACATTCGTAAAAACAGTTGAAAAGCTATCCCTGGAGATGTAGCACCGGAAAACTGATAATTATCAAAAACTCACTTTTTTCTATCTTTGCTTCAATCTCCCCATTCATTCGTTTTACCAGCTCCTTTGCAATAGAGAGTCCCAGCCCGGTAGAGGTCCTGCTTCGGGCTGAATCCCCTTTGTAAAATCGCTCAAACACCTGATTTGTATTAATTTCTTCAGGATGTGTGACCTGATTGCTGATCTTTAGCACCGCCCGATTCTCATCACGTTCTAAAACGATATTAATCTCTTTTTCTCCATGATCCAGTCCATTTTTGATTACATTCTGAATGATACGATGAAGTCCCGGCTGGTTTCCCTGAATATAAATCTGCTCTTCCGTAATCCGAATGACAGGCCGAATTTCCAGTCTTACCCATTCGTCATAGTATGAAAAAACGGTTTCTTTCAAAATCCGGTTGATACAGCAGGGCATCAGCTCCAGATGATAAGATTCATTTTTTAATTTCGTAAAGGTAAAAAGCTCCTCCAGCATTTCATTCAGACTTTGGATTCTTTCATGAATAATGCTCAGATAACGCTTCTGATCCTCCACATTATCACAATCTTCCATTAATTGAAAATACCCGTCCAGAGAGGTCAGAGGTGTCCGGATATCATGGGACAGATTGGTGTAGGTGTCCGCAATCAGTGCTTCCTTCTCCTGATAATACTGCTTCTCCTTTCTCCTTAGCGCAAGCAGTTCATTCAGTCTGTCTGAGAGACTGCCGATTCCGCCCTGATCAAATTCACGGCTGATCAGCATATTACTGTCATGCTCTATCAAAAACGACAACTGGCGGCAGATGTCCTTCACCTGCCGCTGATATTTCCATAAAACAATAAATTGTATAATAATGATTCCTGTTAATATTCCAATCACGATATACATCTGTCAGATATCCCTCTTTTGAAAAACGACACTGCTTACTGCTGCCATCACTATAATAAAAACCGCAGACACGCCCAACGCCGTCATGCACTGATTTCCGTCCGGATACATAGGCAACAGTGATAATTTTCCTGTTATCGTATAATTATAGATCTGGAAATTCTGAATACCCATATTTAGAATTAAATTATCCACCACTCCATAAATAATAGTCATCATATTCATGGTAAGGCAGACAGCCATGACCATGCTGATCACGTTATTTTTCAAAATAACCGCAATTGCCATGCAGATCATGACAAGTGCATAGTGAAGCGCTGCCTCCGTCATAAAATAAGACAGGATTGCCTTTGGCGCTCCCCATTCCAGGTACCCGAGAACGATTCGATTCGCCGCTGCCTGAAATAAAAAAGCTCCGGCCATTGTCAGTATTGTAAAAACAGCCATGGCTATTGCTCTGGAAATGATCAGCGTCCCTCTGTTTTGAACCTGGCCGCCGATATTTTTGATATATCCGCTGCTGATATCTGCAGTCGAAAACATGACTGCAAAGATCACAAGAAACAGGGCATAGAATTTTCCCTGGGAATTTCCAAAAAAGACATCAAATACAGTAATCTTTTCTCCCGGTTCTGTGGGCAGCGTTACCATCATTCCCAGATTGATATTATCTGTCGTTGGCTCAGCAATCTCCACCTGCTGCGTGGCATCCACTTCATTCATAAGATCAGAATCTGTCTTACACAAAAATGTTGTGAACACCAGTACTGCCGCCAACACGATCCAGATCACATACATACTTTTTGTCCTAAACATACGGTATAAATCCATTTTTATCATATTAAGCATGGTGCGCGCCTCCTGTCAGATTCAGAAAATAGGTTTCAAGCTCCTCACTGGTAATGGAAATTCCTTTCACCGGAACTCCCGCCTTCGCAAGTGCCATATTCAAAGCTGCACTCTCATTCAGACGTTCAAAAATATGGATATGTTCTTTGTCCGTCACCTGATAGCTGCAAAATCCCATGGCATCCAGCACAGGAATAGCCTGTTTCGGATCATCCAGTGTTAATTCCATCCGTTCACTGCACCGCCGCATCAGTTCTTCCCTTGTAATCTCCTGAAGCAGGCTCCCATTATGAATAATACCGTAATCAGTGGCAATCTTCGACAGTTCCTCTAAAATATGACTTGAAATGCAGATCGTCATATTCCGCTCCTTCTGAAGTCTCTGTATCGTATCACGAACCTCGGCGATCCCCTGAGGATCCAATCCGTTGATCGGTTCATCAAGCACCAGAAGATCCGGTTCACCCACCAGCGCCAGTCCGATTCCCAGACGCTGTTTCATTCCAAGGGAAAAATGCTTCGTTTTTTTCCTGCCGACATCTTCCAGCCCCACTGTTCTTAATATTTCTTCAATATAGCCCGCTTTCTTGATCCCGAACAGCTTACATTTGATATTGAGATTTTCATAGGCAGTCATATTACCATAAAGCCCCGGAGCCTCAATCAGGCATCCCACCCGGGAACGGACCTTCATAAGTTCCCTTCCCCTGTATCCGAACATTTCAATCTCCCCACAGGTTGGCCTGGAAAGACCACTGATCATTTTCAGGCAGGTAGTTTTTCCCGCTCCGTTCCTGCCGATAAAACCATAGATAGCACCCTTCTTAATATGCATATCAACACGATCCACAGCCTTATGATGTCCATATTGCTTGGTCAGATTTGTTGTCTGCAGCAAAATTTCACTCAAATTCGTCATCTCCTCTTTTCTTATCTGCATTTATTATAAAAGAACAATCCTAATCAAACGCAAATAAAAAGTTAAAAAAGATTAAAGATTATGCGTGAAGGCGATAACCGATTCCCCAGACTGTCTCAATGTATTCCTTGTCTGTGACAGCTTTAATTTTTTTACGAATATTGCTTATATGAACATCCAGCGTCTTCGTCTCACCCACATAAGGTTCATCCCATGCATATTCAAAAATATCTTCCTTACTGAACACCTGCTTCGGATGCCTGAGCAGCAATTCCAGAATGGCAAATTCCTGTTTTGTTATTTTGGGGAGCACCTTTCCTTCTATGGTAATCTGAAATGTATCTCTGTTCAATATGAGATCCCTGAACGAAAGAATATTCGGATCCTCTTTCGCCTCTGTCTCCTTTTCTGCATGCCGGAGCTGTACCTGAATTCTTGCCAGAACTTCCCTGATCTCAAAGGGTTTTGTAATGTAATCATCGGCCCCGCTGGTCAACACCTGTACTTTCTCATCAAGCCCGTCTTTTGCGGTCAGCACAATCACCGGAAGCTTCCCCTTCCTGCGTATTTCCTCCAGAACCTCTTCCCCTGTAATGCCCGGCAGCATCAGATCCAGCAGCACCAATGCATAGCTATGTCCCTGCATATTCAAAAGCAGCTTTGCCTCTGTTCCTGAAAATGCCTGTTCGCAGGAATAACCTGCTTTCGAAAGTGCTTCCCGAAGCAGGTTATTGATATTCGTATCATCTTCAACAATCAGTATTTTCTGCATGACCGTTTACCCCTCATTTTTATAAATAGAAATCCTCTTATTCTGGCATTATACGCCTTTCTCCTCCCATCTGCAAGTAGGACGGGGACAGGGGGATGGGACAGGGGGACGGTTCTGTGTCCCGTCAATAAGGGACACAGAACCGTCCCCCCTGTCCCACTCACCAACCCATTTCAGCAAGCCACCGACTAACTTTTTCTTCTCTCTCTTTTTCTTCCGTCATCCCTGCAAGGGATAATTCTCCCTTGATACGGCCATCCAAAATATACAAAATCCTGCCACATTTTGCGGCCACTTTACTGT
>JBJEJD010000092.1:0-4132 GCA_051877705.1 Coprococcus sp.
AATCTCAAAAGAACACTGCTCCAGCTTCTTCTGGAATCCTTCAATATCATCCTCCACAAAATAAAGCTCCGCGTCATGCCCCCGATAATTAACAGACTGATTGATGAAAGACTCCCATATCCTTCTGTCCTGCAGACAGAGCCCCTCCGTCATAATGATATTGCCGTCATTATCGGTAATAACTCTCAGTCCAAACAATTCTTCATAAAAGGCCACAGACTTCTTCAGATCATCCACCACCAGCAAAATATTCTTAAGCTTCATCATCATACCCCATTCATATATGATTTTTTATATTATAGCAACCGCTGATACAATTTAAACCAGTTAAGCCCATATGCACTGTAACCCAGATCAACCGTATCAATATACTCAAATCCAAATTCTTCATATAATTGGATGGCCGGTGCATTGGTTTCGTATACATCCAGCCGCAGAGCTTTCATATTCATATGAGCGGCATAGTCAATAATAAATGACATCATCTGTTTCCCAAGCCCCTGATGCAGAAAATCCGGATGTAGCGCAAAGGTATAGATGACAAAAATATCTTTATATTCCAGCTGATTATGCCAGTCTGCCAAAGCATAGGCTTCTTCAGGCGCATGCCGCAGAATCACAGTTCCGGCAATCCGTCCATTCTCCACTGCCACAAAAAGATTATCTTCACCAATCCCCGAAACAGCATCCTCACGGGCAGGATAAATGCCTTTTCTCCACCCCGGGTAGTTCACATGTTTTTCCAGATAATCGGTCAATGCATCATATAATGCCGCTACTTCATCAATATCCTCCTGTGTCCCTTTTCTGATTACCATATTGTCCCCCTATCTAAATACTACCTCAAATTCTTCAAGTACGCATATGCCACTCTCATCAAAATCCATTCCGGCTGCCTGATAATCCGGTTCAAAAGCCTCCCTGTGAACCTCACGCCAGTAGTCAAGACTTCTGTCTCCTTCTCCCTCCAGCCATGCATGTCTTTCTGAGACCTGATCAAAAGGCACCAGTGAGACTTTATTGGTCCGAATCACGCATGCCGCTTCTCCATTATCAAATAAAACTACACTGTAACATCCGTCCTTGGGCGGTTCGATACCTTCATTCTGATAAGCGATCAATGCACTGGCAGTGGCAGTTTTTTTGCCTTCCAGCACCAGTCCTGCCAGTCTGTCTCCCACCTCACCACCGTCACAAAATGCCCAGGCCTCATAGAGTGCATCTATCCGATTCTGCTCTGAATAGGCAGACCACATCTCTTCTGCTGTCATCTTAATCCTCCCAATTTAAATAAGGTTTCCTTACTCCTGAAATCAATCATTTCAGTACAAAATGTTTTCCCATCATAGTCAGATTTCCGGCGGAATAAAACCCCAGTTTCTTATAAAAATGCATATGATGTTCATCATTGACACTGATAAGCTCAATATGTTCCGCTCCATTATTCCTGATTATTCTTTCCAATTCCATCAATAATGCCGTACCATATCCCTGATTATGATAATTAGAAAATATGACGATTTCCTCCAGAAAGTACGCTTTTAAATCATCAAATTCTTTATAATAACCCATTAAAAAGCCAATCACTTCACCATTATCATACTGAACAATACACATCGCATCCTCCATCGTCATCACCTGATGGATTCTTTTATGTGCTTTTTCATAGGTCCAACAACCTTCTTCGCAGGAATTGTAGTAATCAATATACTTACAAATGACACTATCCAGATTTTTCTCTGATAGTTCAACATATTCCAAAATCCTGATCATTCTCTCTCCTTTATCATTACAAAATTTGTAAGGAAAGTCCCTTTTCGCTCTACCTGTTGTTCTTTTACAACTTTATATCCTCTTTTTTCAAAAAAGGGTCTCGCTGTAATAGACGCATGGGTAACAATATTTCCCCGGACTGTCTGTTCCAGATAATCACAAAGAGCAGAAGCAATTCCTCTCCTCTGATAATCTGTATGTATATACAGCCTGTCAAGATAACCTTTGACATCTATATCCCCAAATCCAACAATTATTCCATCATCAACCGCAACCACGCTCTCATGTTCTTGAAATGACTGATTCCAATTATCCAAATCCATCTCGCCCGGCGCCCATACATCCAGTTGTTCTTTTGAATAATCTTTTGCATTTACTGTGTGAACTGTGTTATAAAAAAGCTTTGCCAGTTCATTACAGTCAGATGACTGATATGTTCTAATAAACATTTTTGATTCTCCAAATCCAGTTCTCTGTAAATCAGGGCAGAAGCCAACGGGCTTTAATGCCCCTTATGCTCTTCCCATTTATTCTATATCCTCAACATCAATCCCCCTGAGTCCCTGATCCATCAACATTTTCGCAAATATCCCCTGTCCCTTGATTTTCTTTCCGGAAAATGAACCATCATAAATCTCGTTTACCCCAAGACATAGCAGATTAGATGACTCTCTGTTTTGCGTAATAATTTTCAACCGCATACTTAAATTCTTTTATCCATTTTTCAGTTGCCATTTTTCCTATCTGCTTCTTGCTGCCAAATAAATCCAGCGCATGATAACAGCCTTCATACACATCTACTTTAGCCTCAACACCAGCCTTTTTAAGATCTTCTATGTACTTCATTGTTTCATCATAAAAAGGCTCAATACTTCCAACAAAAGTATAAGTATTGGGTAGATTCCTATAATCTGTGGCAAGAGCCGGAGAAGCATAACATGGAACTTCTTCACTACCATAAAGCTGTCCCAGATATAATTTCCACCCCAGTTTATTGGCTTCATAATCCCAGACTGGTGCATCGTTTTCATACATAGATACCGTTTCCATTCTGCAATCGAGCATAGGATATAAAGGCATTTGGAAAGCAATTTTGACTTCATTTTTATCTCTTGCATATAAAGTCAATGCTGCGGTCAATCCTCCGCCCGCCGATTCTCCTGCTACAAATAACTGATCCTGATTAATACCAAGTTCAGAGGAGTGTTCTTTCAGCCATATAAGAGCAGTATAACAATCCTCTAAAGCTGCAGGATATGGCTTATCGACGGATAGTGTATATTCAGGAAGAATTACTACAGAATTCGTATTCTCAGTAATTGCCCTTGCATAACCCATTTCCTGCTCCGGAATACCGAGAGCATAACCACCACCATGTATCCAAAGTACCCCGGTTGCATTTACTTCTTTCGCATTTGGGTGGCATATCAAAATCCTCATTTTAGTGTCGTCCGGTCTTTGAATATAACGTTCTTCAACACGCATATTTTTAGGAAATCTGCTTTTCATAAACTGATTGAGCATTTTATTACATGTACGAAACTGCTTTTCTTTTCTGAATCTATATACCTTCCTAATAACTACACCAATCGTACGAATATCCTTATGTATCATACTATTTGTAACTTTCATAGAATTTCTCCAATATTCCTTCATCAGAACAATTCATCCAGAAGCAGATAAAACCTGATCTTCTCCCAGTCAGGTTCGATCTCCAGTTTTTCAAAAAGCATGCCGGGTTCAAAGCCTTCGTATTTCTTTCCGTTATATATTCCATCATAATTATGCAGAAGACTGCGATAGCAGAGCGCAATATCCTGCCACTTATCCGCAAGGCCCATTCGCCCCAGATCAATGAAGCCTGCCAGCCGTTGTCCTTCAAAGAAAATATTAGGCAAACAGAAATCACCATGGGATAATGTAAGTTCTTCCTTTGGCTGATGCTCCATCAGCCAGCCATACAATTCTTCCGGCGAAGCGAAACCATTTTTACCAAATGTATCAGGCTCCACATGCTCCATATCAATGAGCCCATGATCAATTCGGTATCTTACCGTCAAGCCAACGCATTATCTCATATTCATTCTGCGCTTCTTCACCATCATCCTGAACCTTCAGTACCTGGGAATCAAACAGATATACATTACTGCCAGACAGCCCCATTTCATCTATCTGAAAATGCTGATCTTCAATTATCTTTTGTATGTTAACCGGAAATACCATGTCCTTTCTCCCCTGTTTCTTCAGTTCCTCTATATGCCACAGAGCAAGCGAGTAAATGTCAGCATTACCTTTAATAGGGAACTCCGCTTTCTAATTAGAGTATAAATCATTATTGTCAATAACACAACGAAAAAGC
>JBJEJD010000092.1:4232-12495 GCA_051877705.1 Coprococcus sp.
CTCCGCTTTCTAATTAGAGTATAAATCATTATTGTCAATAACACAACGAAAAAGCCACCGCAGATACGAAATGATCTGCGATGGCAACACGATCAGGATTAGCAAGTATGATGCCAGATATATTCCTCAATGATGCACTGATGTACTTTACTCTCTTTATTATAATTAACTCCCACCATCAGTATATTCCCTTCATAATCCTCCAAAGCTTTCACATATTTTCTCTTTTTAATCTGTGCAATTGCTCCTTCTGCCGATTTATTCCATTTCAATTCCACAATCAGCACCGGTTTATCCTGATGGTTTTTTCTTGGCAAATAGACAATATCTGCAAAGCCCTCACCTGATGGCAATTCTCTGATCTCTGTGTAATAGGCCCTTGCACTGTAGAAAGCAAGGGATATGACACATGCCATTGAATTCTCATCATTATATTTTAATATGGAAGTCTCAAAATGTGCTTCTCCAATTCCTCTTGCTACTGCTTCAGAATTTTTATTCCAGGTCTCTTTCAACAAATTATCCGATTTTTTTACTGCATTCATTACTTCCTGCCAGCCGGCATTTTTTATTGCAGTTACATACACAGATGCAATTTCTGAATTCGGTATAAAAACTTCTTCCGTTGAATAATCATACCCCAGATATCCCAAATGAATTAACAAAGTAAGAACATCATCCGCCGATGAAAAAGTTGTCATATCATTGCTGAATGAACTGGTATCTACTTTTTTATGATTTCCCGCCAGCAACTCAATAACAGTGTCCTTCAGACCATCATAATTCATAGCAATATATTCTTTCAAAGCCTCAAATGTCTCCGTCTGATTCCAATAATTATCAAAACATCGACTAAGCATGGCACTTACAACAGATCTCGGACTATAGATATGTTCTGTATTTTGAAAACAATATCCATCATACCAGCGTCTGGTCTCATCAAAATCCATACAATACTTTTCACATAAATTTTTAACTTCTGCTTCTGTAAAGCCAACAAATTCTGCCAACTGCTTCGGATTAGTCATGGAGAATTCATCAAACATATTCAGTGCCGAATGCGATCCGTATTTTTTGATTGGAAGAATTCCTGTCATATATGCCAGTGACACATAAGCTTTATCTTTCAACAGATTCCGCAAAAAATCCAAATATAGTTTTTGGGCCTGCTTATCCTCTTTCTTCTCCCGGAATATGCAATCCCACTCATCGATAATAAACACAAATGGGATTTTACCTCTCTCATAAATATCATACAGAACATCTATTAAACCATCTTCATCCAGACAGTCCCTATCAGGATAAGATTTTTTCAAATCTTTCAGCAGGCCTTTCTCTATTTGCAATATCATCTTTTCAATATTATGCGTTTGGCTTAAAAATTCCTGCATATTTAAAAAAACAACATTGTATCGGTTTAAATTCTGTTCAAAAGAAACGTCTTTTCCTATCTCCAAATGCTCAAACTGATTTCTTGAATCAACAGTTCTCCCATAATAAGCAGCAAGCATATTAGCAGCCATGGATTTCCCAAATCTTCGCGGACGGCTTACACATATATACCGCTGTTCTGAGTTGATAACTTTATTTGTATAAGAGATCAAGCCACTTTTATCCACATATATCTGCGAATTTAAAGCTGTTGCAAATAGCGTATTTCCAGGATTCAAGTATCTGCCCATTTTCATTACGCTCCTTTCTCTCACAAGTCTGTACCACTTCTTTCATTATATAGCACTCCCTGCAAAAATAAAAGTCGCATATCCTCATTACGAAAAATTAGTAAACGCTTCCGTCCGTGAAACACTGTCTACATGAATATATACATCCATACAGGTTGTACCATTTACCTCATAGACATATTCAAAACACGAGAGAATGTCATCCTTCGGCTTCTCCCGAAATCCGTTTGCCTGTAAATACTCCATGATTTTCTTATAAGCATTCGGTATTCTTTCAAATGCTGCAACAAATGGGTCATAGACTGTGATCACCGCATAATCGGCTTCAGCCTGTACTGCATATTCCACACCGGGACAGCTGCTATCAAATCCATCGGGCAAAATATAAGCGGCCACATAGCCCCGAAGTCCAAACCTGTTCTTCAATTCAGAAGAAACAAAAGGAAAATCCCAGCCAATCCTTTTCGCGTCCGGATCAATCGCCAGCAGCCCTGAATGACGCGCCCAGTTGTCCATATATCTGTTGACATCAGCTTCCGGATTCGGTGTCACCATGACATATCTTGCCATGCGAAATCCCTGTACTCTTTTTACAGTAATTTCTGAATAGATTTCATCGTGATTACTCAGATTTTCCCTGACCAAAGCATCCAGTTTACATGAAAATAAATCGCTTAATACGATTAACTTATTCAGTTCAGGAACAATTTCATCTGCTTCCCATTTTGATATAGTCTGACGTGAAACTGACAAAGTTTCTGCCAGCTGTTCCTGTGTAAATTTCTTTTGTTTTCGCAGATGCTGAATGTTTTTTCCCAGACTCATAAGATCCTCCAATTTATTATTTTTAAGTACATCGTCATCATCCATATTCATCAGCGCTGATGTACTTCCATTATATAGATCAGCATGGAAAAAATACACCACCTCAAAATTGCAATTTATACCCAATAGTCGCCTGATAGTTTACATTTTTTGCATATATTTTTTCTTATATTCTTCCTTATGCTCAATAAGACAAATCCTGACTCCATTCGGATCAGTTATAAAAACCTGTCGCCCAACTGTTGTCGGGGCAATCTCTCCAACAGGCTCACATCCCATACTTTTCAAATATTCTATTGTTTCATCCAAATCATCAACATCCGTCCCAATGGAATACAACCCCACCTCAAATTGTGGTGCCTCGATCAATTCCACACATGCTCCTTCAGGACTTTTCATAATTGTGATGCCTCCAACAGGAAAATCCACATGATATCCTTCCTCAAATCCAAGCACATCCCTGTAAAACACCACTGATTCCTCAAGATTTTTCACAATCATCGTTGAATAGTGCACCGAAATTCTCATACTCTACCTCCCTTACATCGAAATCCAACCAAAAGCATTGGCCACAGAGCTCAACAATATGATGGCCGCAAATACAGGACATAAATATCGGATCATAAAGTCAAATACCCTCTTTCTTTGGAAAGTTCCGTTCTCCAACAGCATTTCTTCCTCTATTTTCTCCACTCCCATTACCTTCGACACCAACAGACAGGTAGCAATGGCCGCAATCGGCATCATCACTGAATTCGTAAGGAAATCGGAAAAATCCAGGAACTCCATTCCCAGTATTTTCAGCCATTTCAGCGGCCCATATCCCAATGAGGACAGACTTCCAAGAATCAACATGATCACCGCAACGATTATAGTCGCTTTTTTTCTGCCCCAGCCCAGTTCATCCTGAAAAGTAGATACCGCACTTTCTGTCAAAGCAATGGAACTGGTCAATGCTGCACACAACACAAGAAAGAAAAAGAGAATCCCCACAACAGTTTCCATTCCCATGCTGGCAAATACTTTCGGAATTGTGATAAACATCAGGGACGGGCCCGCCTGCAATGTCTCCGGATCGCCGCCTGAGAATGCAAAGACCGCAGGAATGATCATCAGACCTGCCATCACCGCTATGCCCGTATCAAAAATCTCTACATTTGTAGTAGACGCTTCGATTGACACATCCTTTTTCATATAAGAACCAAAAGTAATCAGAATACCCATTGCAATGGACAATGAATAGAACATCTGACCCATCGCCGACACCACCGTCATCCATGAAAAGTTCGACAAATTCGGGATCAGAAAATATTTTACGCCTTCCAATGCCCCCGGCCTGGTAACAGAGTAACCAGTAATCATCATCGACAGCACTACCAGAATCGGCATCATTAATTTAGACACACGCTCTATGCCGTTACGAACACCTGCATAAATAATTGTAACTGTCAATAAAGTAAATGCTGCAAAACAAAGTTCAGCCGACAGACCATCGGAAATAAAATTGCTAAAATAACCATCCGAAGACAGTTGCTCTCCATTTCCCCTGATGTATTCTGCCAGATATTTGATGACCCAACCACCGATAACCGAATAGTACGGTACAATCAATAC
This sequence comes from Coprococcus sp., assembly GCA_051877705.1. Classification (GTDB taxonomy): domain Bacteria; phylum Bacillota; class Clostridia; order Lachnospirales; family Lachnospiraceae; genus Coprococcus_A. The sequence goes on from JBJEJD010000092.1 coordinate 8,354, forward strand.
TGGTATAATGGCATTGATCCATCCTCCAAATGAGAGCCACTTTGATTTACCAAAAAAATGATAGGCACCTACCGGACTTTTCCCTGTCATACGCCCCAGTGCGCTCTCTGCTGTTATCATTGTATAGCCAAACGTCAATGCCAGTATAATGTAGACTAATAAAAATATTCCCCCTCCGTATTTGGCAGCCAGATAAGGAAATCTCCAGATATTACCCAATCCTACGGATGCGCCGGCTGCTGAAAGTACAAATCCAAGCTTTCCTGAAAATGTGCTTCTTTTCTCATACTGTTGGTTCATTAGTATAAACCGCCTTTCGTACTCTATAATATCAATGTAGAGATTCAAACTGATACAAGCCTGTAAAATTGCTCTGTCAGCAGTTTTACAGGCCCGAGGCCAATCAGGATTTTTATCAGATAAGCAAATCAACAGCCATCTCCACTGTCACCTGCAAATTTTACAGATACTTCTCCAGTTCTTCCGTCTTCATTCCTAACTGTTGTGCTGCATCCTCAATCTTCAAAAGGCCTTTTTGTATCAGACGGATACACATATTAATTTCTCCTTCTTGCATCCCTTCTTTCCTTCCTTCTTTTCTTCCCTGGCTTATACCACGTCTCAATATATCCTTAGCTTCATATTCAAGAATCTTTCCACCCACGATCTGTTCAACCCCTTTCTTCACTTCTTCATAATTTCTGGCTATATTTTCTACTACCTTTTTCGTCATATCCAATATTGTACACTTTGTATATTCTGAAATTACTCCATCTGCACATAATATATCCAGTCGTTTTCGAATGGTTGCAAACTCTCTTTTCAGTTTTACGCGTCCATTTTCATCATTCTCCAGCTGGTCAAAAAATTTCTCGTAACTGAATATATAAAATGGTATCAAAAACAGTAGTCCATTCTCGAATATTTCATCTATTGTATACTTCTGTACCTTCATAATGGGTATCGGATAGTCAATATCCCCGCCCGGTGTCTGCATCCGAATTGTCAAATTATCCGGTGTATTCTTATTATGTCGCAGATATATCACTGCCGATTTCGGAAACGAGACGGTAAGCACATTACCATCAACAGTACCGCCTTCCAGGGCAATTTGTGTATCATACTCAAATACACGTATAATCATACTTCCATCCGTTGTACTTTGACACTCAATATGGTACTTTCTATCCTTTTCTTCTGTATTGTTTATAATCACAAAGCATGTATCAGTGATTTTCTCTTTTGTAACGCCATCCTGACTTCTAATGAAATGTTCATTTTGAAGAGTTATGATCTGTTCTTTTCCGGAATAATTCTCTCCAAAAATCTCATTTACAACAGGAATGACCAGTTCTGTACAATCATTTAATAATGTCCGAAAGACATCATCATAAGGTGTATTGACCATTCTTCCCCTTCTCCATTTCATGTCATGACAGAAAACGGGCTGATGATCACTTCTAAAAATCCTGATATTTGCTTAACTCTATTATAGCAAAATAATAGACATAAGACTATATTTTTCTTTCTTCCAGCCAACCGATGGCGGAACGATACAGCATCACCAGGCCCGCACTTAATAATATACCGCCTATAATATCCGTCAGCCAGTGAACCCCCGATATACATCTTCCCGCAACCATAAATACAATAAATGCAGCAATAATCCAGACAAGCATTTTTCTTAATTTCTCATTCTGAACACGGCTGTTTAGCTGCATGATGGCTGTTGGCATAACACAGAGGACAAGCATGGTTGTTGATGACGGATAAGAAGCCTCCAGATATCCCTCAATGAGTACAGGTCTGTAATTGATAACCATATATTCAAACAGTACATAAACTGCCATAACCAGAATATAAAAACCACCCAATACCAGAATATCCATATCAACCTTGAAAAGGCTCCTTCTTTTACTCAGTTGTATCAATCCAAGAAATGCAAATCCCAGCACAATACCTAAGGGTACCAGTCCCAGCCAGTCTGTAATCGTATAGATGCTCATATGCACACCCGTAAGATTATGGAAAAATCCATTCAAGGCTGCCAATCCTACCGCCGATCCTTCCGGTCCGATTGCCTTCACATCCAGATTCTGAACTGCTGCCGTCCACAATACAAATAATAACAGCAGGCATACTGTTACACAAAAGTTCTTTTGAGTCTTCTTCATTTTTCATCCATCCTTTAAGTTTTATTTTGGGCTTTTGCCTGAAAATAATCTAAACGAATGTACAAAAAAATGAAAGAATGGCTGTGTCACATCCATGACACGATTCGTATCATGCCCATTTTATGAGCATTAACGCCTTTATCACCAGAAATAAAAAGGTAAACGACGCCGCATATGGCTGGGTACTCATCATAAAGAAAAGTGAAGCAATGGCACTTAACCCCAGCGAAATTTTTCCTTTATAATTGATCCAGAAAGAAGCCGTAGAGTTTTGCAGGGCCAGTGTCAATATTCCGCACAGGATCAATCCGAAGACAACAATCAGATAGGGAATTTTGATATAAGGTTCTACCTCTGTCAAAGATAGCAGAGAGACCTCCTGAATAACCCCCTCTGCCCTTTGTCCAAAAAAAGGCAGGAAAAGATACAAAGCGACAGAACAATCAAGCAAGCCAAAAACCAGATCCCTGAACTTCTGAATTTTATTTTTGTTATCATCCTGAGCCACGGTCAGAAGTTCTTCACTTGAAAGCAGTTCATCAATAGAAACAGAAAAAAACCGGGATATCTCCTTCAATGAATCAATGCTTGGATACCCTCTTCCTGATTCCCATTTGGATATAGCTGTACGAGACACATATAAAGCCTCAGCCAGTTGTTCCTGCGTTAACTTCCTTTGTTTTCTCAGCTCCTGCAATTTCTCATTAAATTCCAAAATCAGTCCCCCATTCTTTTTCTGCTAAATCAGAATTCTGAACAAACCATGCCTGTTACAATAGCCATACAGATAACCGTGTCCCTTTTTACGAAATCTTACCGATATATCCTGTTCCGGATAGAGCTTGATGATCTCCACATCATTGGAAGTCACATAAGCAATAAATGAAATATAATGCTCCTTTGTCATGGCATGATCCATTGTTACGAAATACTCATTTTCAATGTTCTCTACAACCAGCAAATGATCATCCATCTTTTCCGGTTCCTGTTCCGGCAATAAGACACCGCAGCAGTTAAAAGACCCCCGACCAACGGAAGAAATAACATTCCCGCAGACCGGACAGACATAGAAATGCACCTTTTTCATATTTCCTGACGTATTTTCGTTTTCCCTACAGTCCCCTGTCAGCAATTCTGCTATGGATACACCCAAAGCTCCGGCCAGATCTTCTATAATCCCGATATCAGGAAGACCGCGGCCCGTCTCCCATTTGGAGACCGCCTTGTCACTGATCTGAAGTGCTTCTGCCAACTCCCTTTGCGTAAGTTTTCTCTTTTCTCTGAGTTCTTTGATCGTTTTCCCTGTTACATAACTCATTTCATATTACCTCTTTTCGTTATATGTTCATGAGTCCATTTTATCGTCTCATTCATATAACAGCAACCTACGCTGAGTAGAGTCCATACAAATCTCCCGAATAATTACTGTCGTCCCTTTATCTCTCTCCATTCATCTTCGAGAATCGCCATCAATATATCATCTGCATATTGGTTTCCATTCCTAATCGCATCCCGCAGCACGCCTTCCCGCCTGAAACCGGCTTTCAAATAGACTTTTTCTGCTCTTGAATTAAATGAATACACATCAAGTTCCAGTCGATGCAGATTCAGCTCTTCAAATGCAAAATCTCGCATTATCTCCACAGCCCAGGTGCCGATCCCTTTTCCCCGTGCTTCGGCATGGAAAATACCAATCCGGAAATTGGCACTGCGAAGCTCCCAGTCAATTTCATTGATCACACATTCTCCAAGAATATGGCCATCTTTCGCGATAATCAGGAAAAAGTATCTGTTCTCATCCTCGAGAGATTTTATAAAGAAAGAATTGATCTCTTCCCTTGTAAAGACTTCCTTACACCCCGTCAGGCGGGCTGTTTCCTTATCCAAGGGGTTATAATTCTGATAAAAATAGGGATCTGCATCCCCGGCCTGCGCCAGACGGATGATAACACCATCCCTTTCCCATAT
>JBJEJD010000092.1:12595-16111 GCA_051877705.1 Coprococcus sp.
CTTCGGTTCTTTATCCTCCAGATGTTCAAGATTGTACTTCAGCAATTCACTGTATATCTTCTGTTCATCTTCTTTTGTAACATGATCTATAATATCAGCAGTATATTCCATAATGCCTCCCTTAATCCTTTTGAAGCCTCAACATAAGCAGCTGATTCACAACAGTTCAAATTTCCATCTCAAAACAGCCAGAACATATGTCCTTCTGAAAAAGTCAGGCCCAGCTTCTTCTGCAGCCCCATTGACTTTTCATTTCCGACCACCACCTGACAAAATGGGAGCAGTCCCTTTTCCAGCATATGACGGATCATAAATATCTCCATCTCTGTCCCGTACCCGTTACCCTGATATTGCGGCAATATCTCCAGTATTCCCATACTGCCTTCCAGATGCTGGCCTACGAATCCAACCATATCCTTACCGTGATATCCGACAAATAGCTCTCCCCGACGAATAATCTTCTTCAGATCCGCTTCATCCACAGTTTTATAGAAGGCTGTAAGCACCCCAAGATCACTGTCTAGGGCATGCTCGATCCGAAGCTTCCGGGAAATATCCGGAGGATCCGATGACAAATAAGCGGCCTGTAAACAGTCAAGGCCGCCAGACAACCCATAGCGCCCTCTGATAAACGCAATCAGTTCCCGCTGAAATACAACCAACAGGTCATAATTGCAATTCTCATGTTTTTTCAGCCATTCAACGGCAGTATCTAAATCATCTGATGCCAGCATGAATGCACCGCCTATTTTATCTCTTAAAAAAACGCCTTTCTCATTTTCCTCAAATATTTCTGCCGTTCCACGTTTGATGATCTCTGTAAGTCCGGCATATAACACTTCATCTGAATCCAGAAACATCCTGTACTTACAAACCTCCCTTATCAATGGTTCTTCACATATTCCATAAACTCCGGTGTCTTTGACCAGTATCTGATCCCCCAGTTTTCAAAATTCCACTCATCCATGTAATCATTACATTCATAATCTATGTAATACATAACGCCATTCTGCACCACAAAATTTGTAGGGAAATAATCAATATTGGTATTGGCCGGATATAAGATACTGCACATTTTCCGCATCTGCTCCACATAATCCGGCTGCATCCTGTCCTGAAGCACCAGCTCATAGATAGTGTCTCCATCGATATATTCCTTCAGTATACGCTCATTGCTCACATCCACATCCAGCATCTCCGGCATAGTAATACCGATTGCACGCAGACGGCGGTAATCATTGATCTCCGCCTCTATTTTATTGCCAAATTGATAATAATCACAGGGTTCATGATGGATCTGCTTCAACACAAGCTTCCTGTCTCCATCCGATACCAGATAAGAATAACCTCCCTTGCCTTTCCCCAACAATTTTATCATCGTATATGTCTTACCATTCACTGCCATTGCATTATCCATTCTATCTTCGCTCCCCGCATAAATCGATCTCATTCCCTCTATATTTTTCATTTTATCAAAAAAATGTATAAAAAACTACTCCTTAACAGTGTAATCCTCCTATTCTCCCATGCCGGTCTTGAGAAAAAACCTGTCATCCACTATAATCATATTAATAAATGATTTGGAGATGAAGATTATGAAATATAGCTGCGCTTACTGTCAGAAGAAAGCATGCCACCATAACGAACCGGAAAAGGCACCCGGAAATTGTCCAACTATCAGAGAAAACGACCGGTTAGATAAAATAACAGAACTATATAAAGATGAGGAAAATTATAAAATTGCCAATGCAGCTGCCAGAATCGTCATGGAGCAATATGGCACCAAAACAAGAGTACAGGAAATTATTGATTTTTGCCATGAAATGGGCTATCAAAAACTCGGTCTGGCCTTTTGTGTCGGTTTGCTGAAAGAAGCCCGAATATTCACTCAGATCCTTGAAAAGCATGGCTTTGATGTGGAATCAGTTATATGCAAACTAGGCAGCGTGAACAGGGATACTATCGGCATTGAAAACTGTGATGTTCCCATGTGTAATCCCATTGCCCAGGCTGAATTCTTAAATGGTCAACATACAGATTTTAATATTGTCCTGGGGTTGTGTGTAGGACACGATACGCTTTTTTTTAAATACTCAGAAGCACCTGTCACAGTTCTGGCTGTCAAAGACCGGGTACTGGCCCACAATCCACTTGGAGCTATTTATCTGGCTGACAGCTATTACAGCAGTAAATTATAGAAATAACCGGATTTTTATCACGATTTCATATATTTCCTGTTGAACTTTGCTGTATTTAGTGGTACAATTACTTTGTTGCGTTGAAGTGTAACGCTTCAACGTGTAAAAAGTTTTAAATTATAACTGCTATAAGTTAAAAGTTATGGAGGAGGAAATTTAATGAAAAAGGGACTTAAAAAAATGATTGCTGCCGTTGCCTGTGCAGCTCTGGCTATGGGCTGTCTGTCAGGATGCGGCTCAAAAACGTCATCTAAAACTGAGACTGCTGCTTCAGCCGCTGCAGAAACAACCACAGAAAACAGTGAAAATGCTGATAACACGGTCTATCAGATCGGTATCTGTCAGCTGGTACAGCATGAAGCGCTGGACCGCGCAACACAGGGGTTTAAGGATGCTTTGATCGATTTGCTGGGTGAAGATCATGTCGAATTCAATGTTCAGAATGCCCAGGGAGACTCCCAGACCTGTGCCACCATTGCCAATCAGTTCGTAACCAATGATGTAGACCTGATCATGGCCAATGCCACAGCCTCATTACAGGCCTGTGCCAATGCAACATCAACCATTCCTGTTGTCGGCACTTCCATTACAAGTTTTTCAGCCGCATTGGACATTGAGCTGGATGAAAATTCCTGTACGGGTATCAATGTCACCGGTACCAACGACCTTGCTCCACTTGGCGATCAGGCTCAGATAATTGCCGATCTTTTCCCGGATGTACAGCAGGTAGGAATCTTATATTGTTCCGCAGAAATCAACTCCGTGTACCAGGCTGAGCATATCGCCCAATATCTTGATGAACTGAATATCAACCATAAAGATTACAGTTTTTCAGATTCCAATGATCTTCAGGCTGTTACCAATAATTGTGTAGCCGAATGCGATGTCATCTACGTACCAACAGATAATGTTGTATCCAGCAATCAGTCCATCATTGATGCCGTTGCCCGTCCGGCGGGCGTACCTATTATCTGTGGTGAGGAGAGTCAGTGTACAGGATGCGGTCTTGCATCCCTCTCCATCGATTTCTACGATATCGGTTACCGCGCCGGTGAACAGGCCTATGATATCCTTGTCAATGGTGCTGATCCAGCCACAATGCCGGTTGAAGACCCACAGAGTCTGACACGAATCTACAACCCTGAAATCGCCGCAGACCTGGGTATCACCCTGGGTGATGAATATCAGGCTATCGAACAGTAGGCGAGGGACAGGGGACGGTTCTGTGTCCCACATTCTGGGACACAGAACCGTCCCCTGTCCCTCCCTTATTCAAGGTTCTTTTCCGCACGATGTCTGATGATCTGATACAGTGCAG
>JBJEJD010000093.1:0-15460 GCA_051877705.1 Coprococcus sp.
TGAGGAAAAAGACAAATATATGTTTTGTTCAAAACGTAAAATCGTTAAAAAAAGGTAAAAATTTAACGAAAAAGCTTGACTTTTTTATTGACAAATAATAGTAATAAACCAAGAAAAAATTCAAAATAAAAACCGATAAATAATGAAAATAATGAATTATTATTTGAAAATTCTATAAATTGACTTGAAAGAACAGGCTAATATGCTATAATAGAAATATAGTTTTATAAGTTGTAAGACAGTAATACCCTGATTAAGTTCAGTGGAATATAGATGATGAAGGAGATGGTTGTATGCGTTATATTATCAGTGGCCGCAACATTACTGTTACAGAAGGGTTAAAAGAGGCGATTTACGACAAGCTTGGAAAGCTTGAGAAATATTTCACACCGGACACAGAGGTTATTGTTACCCTGAGCGTTGAGAAGCAGCGGCAGAAGATTGAAGTGACTGTACCTGTAAAAGGGCATACAATCCGTGCTGAGCAGGCCAGCGACGATATGTATGTATCTATTGATCTGGTTGAAGAGATTATTGTACGCCAGCTGAGAAAGTATAAAACCAAAATTGCGAATCAGCAGCACGGCAGACAGAATTTCCAGCAGGCATATCTGGATATGGAGACAGGCGAGGATGAAGAGATCAGAATTGTAAGAAGCAAGAAGTTTGCTGTGAAGCCGATGGATCCGGAAGAGGCTTGCGTGGAGATGGAACTGTTGGGACATTCGTTCTTTGTATTCCGCAATGCACAGACAGATGAGGTTAATGTGGTATATAAGAGAAAGGGCAATACCTATGGATTAATTGAACCGGAGAGATAAAAGATAATAACTGATGCTCGGGAAGAGGCAGCCACATGAGTGGCAGCCTCTTCTTTTCTGTACACATAACGTTTATTCTTTTTTTATTTGCAAATGGCGGTATATAGTGTTAGAATAAATGGGATATAGACGCAATATTGAATATATTTAGGAGAGAATTATATGGGATTATTCAGTAAGATCATGGGTACTCACAGTGAGAGAGAACTGAAGAAAGTATATCCGATCGTTGATAAAATCGAGGCACTTGCTCCGGAGATGGAGCGCTTGTCGGATGAAGAACTGAGAGCCAAAACAGATGAATTCAGGAAGCGTCTGGCGGAAGGCGAGACACTTGATGACCTTCTGGTAGAAGCTTATGCTGTTGTGAGAGAGGCTGCAACCCGTGTACTGGGTATGCGGCATTACAGAGTACAGTTAATTGGCGGTGTTATTCTGCATCAGGGTCGTATTGCCGAGATGAAGACTGGTGAAGGTAAGACACTGGTGGCAACATTGCCGGCTTACCTGAATGCTCTGGAAGGTAAAGGCGTGCATATTGTAACGGTCAATGACTATCTGGCCAATCGAGATGCAGAATGGATGGGTGCTGTTCATCGATTTCTGGGCCTGAGCGTGGGCGTTATATTGAACAGTATGAATTCCGAAGAGCGACGGGCCGCTTATCAGTGTGATATTACCTATGCTACCAACAATGAACTTGGTTTTGACTATCTTCGTGATAATATGGCTGTTTATGAGAAGCAGCTGGTACAGCGTGAACTGCACTATGCTATCATCGATGAGGTGGACTCTGTATTGATCGATGAGGCACGTACACCTCTGATTATTTCCGGTCAGAGTGGTAAGTCAACGGCTCTTTACAATACCTGCGATTATCTGGCAAAACGTATGGTTAAAGGTGAGCGTAAGGGCGAGATCAATAAAATGACTGTGATGATGGGCGAGGAAGTCGAAGAGACAGGGGATTTTATTGTCAATGAAAAGGAAAAACATGTTGTTATGACAGAGCAGGGTGTTAAAAAGGTGGAGCAGTATTTCCATCTGAACAACCTGGCGGATGCTGAGAATCTGGAGATTCAGCATGTCATGACTCTGGCTCTCCGGGCCAACTATCTCATGGCCCGGGACAAGAACTATGTGGTTAAGGATGGCGAAGTGCTGATCGTTGATGAATTTACCGGACGTATCATGCCGGGACGCCGTTATTCAGACGGTCTCCATCAGGCAATCGAGGCGAAGGAAGGTGTTGATGTTAAGCGTGAGAGCAGAACACTGGCAACAATCACACTGCAGAATTTCTTCAATAAATATGCGAAGACAGCCGGTATGACAGGTACAGCCCTGACGGAGGAGAATGAGTTCCGTGAGATTTATGGTCTGGATGTTATCGAGATTCCGCCGAACAAGAAGGTAATCCGAGTGGATCATGATGATGTCGTATATGGGACTCACAGGGAAAAGATTAATGCCATTGTTGAGGATATTATAGAGACACATAAAAAGGGGCAGCCTGTACTGGTGGGTACGATCACCATTGAAGGGTCCGAAGAACTCAGTAATATGCTTAGAAAACAGGGCATTCCACATAATGTACTGAATGCCAAGTATCATGAGAAGGAAGCTCAGATTGTTGCGGATGCAGGTGAGAGAGGTGCGGTTACCATTGCGACCAATATGGCCGGCCGTGGTACGGATATCAAGCTTGGAGAAGGTGTGGCCGAGCTGGGAGGTCTGAAGATCATAGGTACAGAACGCCATGAGGCGAGACGTATTGATAATCAGCTGCGTGGTCGTGCAGGACGACAGGGGGATCCGGGTGATACCCGTTTCTATATTTCACTGGAAGATGACCTGATGCGTCTTTTTGGTTCGGACAAGATGATGAAAGTGTTCAATGCTCTTTCTCATGAAGATGGTATGGCCATTGAGCATAAGATGCTGTCCAGTGCTGTTGAGAAAGCTCAGAAGAAGATTGAGTCCAACAACTTCTCAATTCGAAAGAATCTGCTGGAATATGATCAGGTCATTAATGAGCAGCGTGAGCTGATTTATGAGGAGCGCCGGCGTGTTCTTAAAGGCGAGAGCATGAGAGATGAGATTCTGCGAATGATCGGCAATGTGGTAAAGGCTGAGGTTTCAGATATTATTGAAGAAGGTCAGAGTCCGGAGGAATGGAATCTTCTGATGCTGAACAGGACACTTCTTCCGATTGCTCCGATTCGTCCGCTCTCTATGAATCATGATGATTATAAAGGCTATACAAGAGAACGTCTGATTGACGAGATAACGGAGAAGGTAAAAGAACTTTACGCTCAGAAGGAGCAAGAAATTGAGCAGGAGACAGGTTCTGCGGAGACTTTCCGTGAAGTAGAACGCGTATTTCTTTTGAAGGTCATTGATAATAAATGGATGAGTCATATTGATGATATGGATCAGCTGCGTCAGGGCATTTCTCTGCAGGCTTATGCTCAGAAGGATCCGGTTGTTGAATATCGGTATGCAGGTATTGAGATGTTTGATGAAATGATCGCAGCCATTTCCAAGGATATTGTTATGATCATGCTGCACATCCGAAAGAAACCGGAGACTGAGAGAAAGCAGGAGGTTAAGGTGACCGGCACGAACAAAGATGATTCCGGACCGAGAAAGCCTGTTCGCAGGAACAATAAAAAAGTGCTGCCGAACGATCCATGTCCGTGCGGTAAATGTTATCCGGATGGAAAACCAATTAAATATAAGAATTGCTGTGGACGCAATAAATAATCAAATAAACAGGCTGTGAATCCGCATTAATTCGGAATATAATTCACAGCCTTTTATCATCGTTGAATAAAGAAAGAGGTGATTTTGGTGGTCGAGTTTGATCAGATCAAGTTTGCATTGAACGGCTATGCCGTACCATTAAAAGAAGTGGGGGATTCACTTTGACCTGGCTAATAAGCAGTCAAGGATTGAAGAACTGGAACGAATGATGGAGGAGCCGGGTTTCTGGGACAATGCCGATAAGGCCAATGAGGCCATGAAGGAACTCAAGAATCTGAAAGATACAGCAGAAGAATACAGACGTCTTCAGACTGCCTATGAAGATGTGGAGACGCTGCTGGAGATGGGATATGAAGAAGATGATGCCTCACTGATACCAGAAGTGCAGGAAGCCATGAGTGATTTTGAAAAGCGTTTTGAACACCTTCGGATTAAAACGCTTTTATCGGAGGAGTATGATAGTGATAACGCTATTCTGACACTCCATGCCGGGGCGGGCGGCACAGAAGCCTGTGACTGGGTGAGTATGCTGTTCCGTATGTATACACGATGGGCAGAGAAAAATGGCTTCACTACAACAGTACTGGATTACCTGGATGGTGAAGAAGCAGGCATTAAATCTGTAACAGTGGAGATTGCCGGTGAGAATGCCTATGGCTATCTGAAGAGTGAAAAGGGTATCCATCGCTTAGTGCGTATTTCACCTTTTAATGCTGCGGGCAAGAGGCAGACTTCCTTTGCTTCCTGTGATGTGATGCCGGATATTGAAGAAGATCTGGATATTGAAATTAATGAGGATGATCTGAGAATTGATACTTACAGGTCCAGTGGTGCAGGTGGACAGCATATCAATAAAACTTCCTCTGCTATTCGTATTACGCATCTGCCTACCAATATTGTTGTACAGTGTCAGAACGAGCGGTCTCAGCATATGAATAAGGATAAAGCAATGCAGATGCTGAAAGCAAAATTGTATTTGCTGAAGCAGCAGGAGAATCAGGAAAAACTGTCCGGCATACGCGGTGAGGTGAAGGACAATGCATGGGGAAGCCAGATTCGTTCCTATGTCATGCAGCCATATAAGCTGGTGAAGGACCACCGGACTTCGGCTGAGAGCAGTAATGTGGATGCGGTCATGGATGGAAGTATAGATGTTTTTATCAATGCTTATCTGAAATGGAATAATCTTCTGAAAAATCAGCCACAGGAGTAGGCTGCTGCCGTGATTATTTTTTTCTGAGAAAAATAGTTGCATCGGGTCGTTTTTTGTGTTACTATCGTTCTAGTAAAAACAAGTGTATTTCCGGTGCGAACAAAGGGTGGTTTTATGGGCAGCAACAATAAATATTATATTGTGAAGGAGAAAGCATTACCGGAGGTCCTTTTGAAGGTCGTGGAGGCTAAAAGGATGATTGATTCTGAAAAAGCCGTGACTGTACAGGAGGCAACGGATGCTGTAGGTATCAGCAGGAGTTCATTTTATAAATACAAAGATGATATTATTCCTTTTCATGAGAATATCCATGGAAGGACCATTACGTTGAGCATACAGCTGGATGATGAACCGGGAGTTCTGTCAGGAATTCTGGGGAGAATTGCGGATTTTCATGCCAATATACTGACCATACACCAGGCCATCCCGATTAACGGGGTGGCATCCCTGACGTTGAGCATAGATATTCTGCCTACATCGGGAGATTTTTCTGCACTTGTGGAAACGCTGAATGCGATGAAGGGTGTTCACGATATAAAAATACTTGGAAGAGAATAAAATGGCACTGGTAGTTGGTGCAGGAGGAGATTATGGTGAATATAGCAGTTTTAGGATATGGTACAGTAGGTTCAGGTGTTGTGGAGGTGCTGGCAACCAATCATGACGCTATTGCAAAACGTGCAGGCGAAGAGATTAATGTGAAATATGTTCTTGATTTGAGGGACTTTCCGGAAGATCCGATTCAGGAGAAGATTGTTCATGATTATCAGGTGATTCTGGATGATCCGGATGTTAAGATAGTTGTGGAGGTGATGGGGGGCGTTGAGCCTGCCTTTACTTTTGTAAAAAAAGCTTTGCTTGCCGGTAAAAGTGTGGCTACTTCCAATAAGGAGCTGGTGGCCAAACATGGTGCTCAGCTGCTGGAGATTGCCCGCACTAATAATGTGAATTTCCTGTTCGAGGCCAGTGTGGGTGGAGGTATTCCGATTATCCGTCCGTTGAATCAGTCTCTGACAGCCGACGAGATTACGGAAATCACAGGCATTCTGAACGGAACAACCAATTATATGCTGACTAAAATGGACAATGACGTTGCCAATTATGCTGATGTGCTGAAGCAGGCGCAGGATAAAGGGTATGCTGAAAGAAATCCGGAAGCAGATGTGGAAGGCTACGATGCCTGTCGTAAGATTGCTATCTTAACTTCTCTGGCTTATGGCAAACAGGTGGATTATGAGGATATTCATACTGAAGGCATCACTCAGATTACGGATATTGATTTTAAATATGCGAAAAAGATGAATAAGAGTATCAAACTTCTCGGAACAAGCCGGAAGGAAGAGGCGGGTGTCTTTGCCTTGGTAGTGCCAATGATGATCAATGCCGGTCATCCGCTCTACAGCGTAAGTGATGTGTTCAATGCGATTCTTGTCAAGGGAAATGCTCTGGGAGATGTGATGTTTTACGGAAAAGGTGCAGGCAAGCTTCCAACAGCCAGTGCGGTTGTTTCTGATATAGTGGACGAAGTAAAACATATGGGAACCCATATTCTGACAGAATGGAAGCCTGAAAAACTGAATCTGGCCGATTATAACCAGTATGTCAGTCGCTTCTTTGTCCGTGTAAAGGGCGAGCAGGAAGAAGTTGCGGCTCAGATTGAGGAACTGTTTGGCAGTGTAGATTTCTGTCGGGCTGAGGATGTGGCTGGCGAATTTGCTTTTATAACTTTGCCATTGAAGGTAGAGGAGTTTGAAGTACGAAAAGCACAGCTGAATGGCTTTATTTCCCGCATATTTGTGAATGAATAGCAATGTTCAGCAGCGGTAAATATTGTGAATGACATATTGATATGAAAGGAAGAACTGTAATGAAATACGTAATTGTTCTTGGAGATGGCATGGCGGACAGACCCATAGCGGAATTGTCGGGAAAGACGCCATTGGAATATGCGGGGACGGAGACTATGGATATGCTGGCTGCCAGATCAGAGATCGGTATGGTGCATACGATTCCTGATGGTATGAGTCCGGGCAGCGATACAGCCAATCTTTCCGTACTGGGATACAATCCGCGGCAGTATTATACCGGACGTTCTCCTCTTGAGGCTTTGAGCATCGGTGTTGATATGAAGGCGACAGATATTGCATTGAGATGTAATCTGGTGACGCTTACAGAAGATGAAGATGTTTATGAGGAAAGGACAATTATTGATCATAGTTCAGATGAGATATCGACAGAAGATGCGGCTATTCTTTTGAATGCGGTGCGGGAGAAACTGGAGAATGACACCTATAGGTTTTATGTAGGTACGAGTTATCGGCATCTGACGATCTGGGATAAAGGCCAGGTGGTAGATCTGGCAGCGCCTCATGATCATCTCGGACAGGTTATCAAAGAGTATCTGCCGGAGAATATGGTTCTTCGTGAAATGATGAGGAAGAGCTACGATATTCTTGTCAATCATCCGATTAATATAGAGAGAAAGAAAAAAGGACTTAATCCGGCTAATTCCTGTTGGTTCTGGGGTGCCGGTACCCGTCCTGCTTTGACTTCTTTTAAAGAGAAGACAGGTAAGGATGGCGTTATGGTA
Organism: Coprococcus sp.; assembly: GCA_051877705.1. Lineage (GTDB taxonomy): Bacteria > Bacillota > Clostridia > Lachnospirales > Lachnospiraceae > Coprococcus_A. Next base: position 7,391 of record JBJEJD010000093.1, read on the forward strand.
TCAGCTGTTGATCTGCTGAAAGGGATTGCTGTTGGAGCCGGTATGCGTAATATTATCGTTGAAGGCGCGAATGGTGGTCTTCATACTAATTATGTGGGTAAGGCTCAGGCGGCAGTCAATGCGTTATGCAATGAAGGTGCGGACTTTGCCTATATTCATGTGGAAGCACCGGATGAAATGGGACATCAGGGAAGCGTATCGAAGAAAGTTGAAGCCATAGAATATCTGGACAGCAAGGTTATCAGGACGGTTTACGAAGGGTTGAAGACAGCAGGAGTGGATTTTCGCATGCTTGTATTGCCGGATCACCCGACACCGATCGAGATCCGTACCCATGCCAGTGAACCTGTGCCATATCTGTTGTATGACAGTACCGATGAGCTGGAAAAAACATGGCTGTATAATGAACGTGAAGGCGAGGCCAGCGGCAATTATATTGCAGAGGGTCATACGCTCATAGATCATTTGTTTGAAAAATAACTGACAACTACTGTGGGATGGGGCTGTCGCAAAATTTGTTTAACAATAGTAATTTAACATATTTTGCAGCAGTCCCATTGTATTTTATAGTACAGGTGATTTTGGGAGAACGAGTAGTTTTTAAAGGAGACAATGGAATGATAGATATTGAGGAAAGATTAAGTCGGGAACTGGGAGTGGAAAAGTGGCAGGTTCAGGCGGCGGTGGCGTTAATTGATGAGGGAAATACGATTCCTTTTATAGCGCGTTACCGCAAAGAAAAAACCGGTGCACTGAATGATGAAGTACTGAGAAATCTTTATGAGCGTCTTGTTTATTTGAGAAATCTTGAAGAAAAGAAACAGCAGGTTATTGCTTCTATTGAGGAACAGGGAAAATTGACGGACGAACTGAAGAAACAGATTCTGGAGGCTCAGACACAGGTGGCGGTAGAGGACCTTTACCGACCTTATCGTCCTAAACGGCGGACAAGAGCCATGATTGCAAAGGAGAAGGGGCTGGATGATCTTGCCGCTTTAATTTTGCTGCAAAATTTGAAGAAGCCTGTGGAAAAAGAGGCGGAAGCCTATATATCCGAAGAAAAAGGTGTTAAGGATGTGCAGGAGGCTCTGGAGGGGGCATCGGATATAATTGCAGAGGGAATTGCGGATAATGCGGCATATCGTGCATGGATCAGAAAATGTTTTATGGCAGAAGGACAGTTGGTGTCAGAGGCAAAAGATGATCAAATGCATTCAGTATATGAAATGTATTACCATTTCTCGGAGCCGGTGGCAAAGATAGCCGGGCACAGGGTGCTTGCTGTTAATCGCGGCGAAAAGGAAAAGGTGTTGACTGTATCAATTAACGTGTCTGAGGATAAAATAGTCGGATGGCTGAAGAGACAGATGATTCATCAGCATAATCCTTATACGACGCCTGTCATTGAAGCGGCGGCAGAGGATAGTTACAAAAGGCTTATCGCGCCGGCCGTTGAAAGAGAGATCAGAAATAATCTGACCGAGAAAGCAGAGGAAGGTGCTATGAAGGTCTTTGGGAAAAATCTTGAGCAGCTTCTAATGCAGCCTCCGATTGCAGGACAGACAGTTCTGGGATGGGATCCGGCTTTCAGGACAGGATGTAAACTGGCGGTTGTGGATCCAACGGGTAAAGTACTGGATACAGTTGTTATTTATCCGACGGAGCCTCAGAAAAAGATAGCCCAGTCAAAAGATATATTAAAAAGACTGATACGAAAATATGGCATTACCTTGATTTCTCTGGGAAATGGGACGGCTTCCAGAGAATCTGAGCAGGTCATTGTCGAATTACTGAAAGAGATACCGGAACATGTGGCCTATGTGATTGTCAGTGAGGCAGGTGCCAGCGTTTATTCTGCCAGTAAGTTGGCAACGGAAGAATTCCCGAATTTTGATGTGGGCCAGAGAAGTGCAGCATCCATTGCCAGACGTCTGCAGGATCCTCTGGCAGAGCTGGTGAAGATAGATCCAAAGGCCATTGGTGTGGGACAATATCAGCATGATATGAATCAAAAGAAATTATCAGAGGTGCTGGATGGAACCGTTGAAGATTGTGTTAACAGAGTGGGAGTTGACCTGAATACAGCCTCTGCATCGTTATTGGAGTATGTTTCCGGTATCAGTAAGACTATTGCAAAAAATATTGTAACTTACAGAGAGGCCAATGGGCGATTTGATAATAGAAAGCAGCTTCTGAAAGTACCGAAGCTGGGAGCAAAGGCTTATGAACAGTGTGCTGGATTTTTGAGAATCAATGATGGCAGTCAGCCCCTGGACAGGACTGGGGTCCATCCTGAATCCTATGATGCAGTAAAGCAATTACTGGATAAAATGCAGATTCCACTGGAAAAGCTTCAGGAGGGCGCAGTTGTCCTTGATGTTAAAAACTATAAAAAACTGGCAGAGGAATTGTCCATTGGTGAACTGACTCTTAGAGATATTGTGAAGGAGCTTCAGCGGCCTGGCAGAGATCCAAGAGAGGATATGCCGAGACCTGTCCTGAGAACGGATGTCCTGGAAATGAAGGATCTGAAGGAAGGTATGATTTTGAAAGGAACCGTCAGGAATGTGATTGATTTCGGTGTGTTTGTGGATATAGGCGTCCATCAGGATGGATTGGTGCACATTTCTCAGCTGACTAATAAAAAATTTGTCCGTCATCCACTGGAGGTAGTCAGTGTCGGTGATGTTGTAGATGTAAAGGTTATGTCAGTGGATGTAAGTAAAAAGCGGATTCAGTTGACAATGATTCTGGAATGATGATACTATTATAGACTAGAAACAGAAGATTTTGGGAGGGTATCGTGGAGAACGTTGAATTTAAAATCAAATTAAGTGTTACAGATTTGTATTATTTTATGATGTATCATTACTATACGAAAATATCCGGCATCTTCGGGATTGTATTGAGTTTGGCTGCATTGATCATTTTATGTATCAGATTTTCGAGTCTGGACAGCACTGGGAAAATGCTTCTGATCATCATTGCTCTGCTGTTTACAGTGATCAATCCGGTTATGTTATGGACGAAGGCTGCAGGCCAGATTACCTCCAATAAATCCCTTGGCGGAGAACTGACTTATGCATTGGATGGCGAACATCTTGTTATTAAGTTAGGGGAGGAACAGGCGGATATTCCCTGGGAGCAAGTGACGAAGGTGAAGGACAACGGTCGTGAGCTGGTTGTTTATGTGACAGCTGCCAGAGGATATATCTGGCCGAAACGGCAGATTCGTGAGCAATACGATCATATTATTGCATGCTTGAAAAAGAATGTAGATGCCGGGAAGATTTTCTTAAAAGATAAATAAAAATTGGCGGAGTGAAAGAGTTGAGCATGACGATAGAAACTTTTTGTGCGGAAGAGACGTATCAGACAGGAAAAAAAATGGGTGAATCGGCTAAACCTGGAGATGTGGTCTGCCTTGTGGGTGATCTTGGCGTTGGAAAGACGGTTTTTACCCAGGGATTTGCGGCGGGACTGGGAATCACGGAGCCTGTCAGCAGTCCGACTTTTACCATTGTGCAGACCTACGACGAAGGCAGGATGCCATTTTATCATTTTGATGTTTATCGAATTGGTGATGTGGAAGAAATGGAAGAAATAGGTTTTGATGATTATATTTTCGGTGAGGGTGTGTCCCTGATTGAATGGGCCAACCTGATAGAAGAAATACTTCCGGAGTGTTATAAGACGGTACGAATCGAGAAGGTACTTGAAAAAGGATTTGATTACAGGCTGATCAGGATTGAGGAAGGAGGGGAATTACTGTGAAGATACTTGCACTAGAAAGCTCTGGTCTTGTTGCGTCTGTTGCTGTTGTAACGGAGGACCGATTGATTGGAGAATATACGACCAATTTTAAAAAGACCCACTCCCAGACTTTATTGCCGATGATGGATACTTTGCTGAAAATGACAGGAATTTCCGTAACAGAAGTAAATGCCATTGCGGTATCAGGCGGTCCGGGTTCCTTTACCGGTTTAAGAATTGGTTCGGCAACGGCCAAGGGATTGGGACTGGCTTTGAATAAACCGATTATCAGTGTGCCAACAGTGGATGCCATTGCTTATAATCTGTTCGGGACGGATGCTTTGGTATGCCCGCTGATGGATGCCCGCAGGAATCAGACTTATACGGGTCTTTACACTTTTGAAGGAGATCAGATGATCTGCCTTGTTCATCAGAAAGCGGTTATGATTGATGAAATTATTTCCGAAATTAATGATCTGGGACGCAGGGTAATATTTCTTGGTGATGGCGTACCTGTCTTCAGGCAGGCGCTTGAGGAAGGTATACAAGTTCCTCATACTTATGCGCCAATTCATTTGAATCAGCAGAGAGCAGGAGCTCTGGGTGCTTTGGCGGTCCAGTATTACAAAGAGGGACGGTGTGAGACACCGGCTGAGCATCAGCCGGATTATCTGCGTTTGTCACAGGCCGAACGTGAGCTGGCAGCTAAAAAGAAAGAGGAGCCGAGCGGGAAATGATGATTCGCCCGATGGAAGAAAAGGATATATTACAAGTATTGGATATAGAGGAAGAATCGTTTGGAGATCCATGGTCAGAACAGGCTTTCAGAGATTCATTAAAACAGTCGGAAGCCCGATTCCTGATAGCACAGGATTCTGTTCTGGGAATCATTGGTTATTGCTGCAGTTATCGCGCGTTGGATGAAGCGGAAATCGTAAATGTGGCGGTACGCAGTGACTGCAGGAACCGGGGAATTGGAAACTGCCTGGTTGAACAGATGATTCAGGAAGATGTGTCAGATGGTGTCCGGTATTTTATATTGGAAGTCCGCAAGAGCAACTTTGCAGCACAGCATGTTTATGGAAAACTGGGTTTTGTCGAGGTAGGTATCCGAAAAAATTTTTATGACAGGCCTGTTGAGGATGCCGTGATCATGCGGAAGGAAATCATTACCGCTGACGAATGAAGCGTATTTTTGTATAATAGATCTTGTCGAAGAATGTCACAAAAGTGATCCGGATGAATGAGTTGGGAGGATTCTATGAAAAAATACGATGAAGATAATAAAGAAGAAATGATAATATGTAATTGCTGCGGTCGGACAATCACATGGGCTGGCAGCAGTGATAAAGCAGCTTTTCTTGAGGTTAATCAGGAGTGGGGATATTTTTCAAAATGGGATGGCTGCAGCCATTCTTTTCATATGTGTGAACAGTGTTATGAGAAAATGATCGGGACATGGGTTTATCCTCCTGACATCAAAGAAAAAACGGAGCTTTTATAAAAGAAAGGAATAAAATGCTGGATTTGTGTTTATTGGGAACGGGCGGAATGATGCCGCTGCCCTACAGGTGGCTGACATCATTGATGCTCCGCTATAATGGAAGCAGTCTGCTGATCGATTGCGGAGAGGGGACGCAGATTGCTATTCGCGAAAAGGGCTGGAGCTTCCGGCCCCTTGATATTATTTGCATTACGCATTTTCATGGAGATCATATCAGTGGTCTGCCGGGAATTTTACTTGCCATGGGCAATTCAGACAGAACAGAACCGCTGACGATGATTGGTCCAAAGGGTCTTGAGAAAGTAGTTAAAGCATTGCGGATCATTGCCCCGGAACTGCCTTTTGATATCCATTTTATAGAGCTGACCGAACCGCAGCAGCAGGTCAGAATTAATGGATATGTCATCGATGCTTTTAAAGTCAATCATAGAGTAACCTGTTATGGATACAGTGTTTCGATAGAACGAGCCGGATTATTTGATGTGGAGCGTGCCAAGGCAAATGCGGTGCCGATGAAATGCTGGAGTCGGCTTCAGAAAGGAGAAATCATCACAGATGGTGAAAGGGTTTATACGCCGGATATGGTGTTGGGACCTGCCCGCAAAGGAATTAAAGTGACTTATACGACCGATACACGACCAACGGAAAGCATTGTACGCAATGCACAGGGGTCTGATCTTTTCATTTGCGAAGGAATGTACGGTGAAAAAGGAGATGTCAATAATGCAGTTAAGTACAGGCATATGACATTCGAAGAAGCCGGCAGACTGGCAAAGCAGGCCAATGTGAAAGAATTGTGGCTGACTCATTACAGCCCTGCACTGAATAAACCGGAGATGTATATAGACGATGTCAGACAAATTTTTCCAAATGCCTGGCCTGGCAAAGATAAAAAGTCTCTGGAACTGAATTTCGAGGAGTAATAATATGGATAAGGATATTGTGATTTTGGCCATTGAGAGTTCATGTGATGAGACAGCGGCTGCAGTTGTCAAAAATGGCCGTGAGGTGTTGTCAAATGTGATTTATTCTCAGATAGAACTGCATAAACTATATGGTGGTGTTGTTCCTGAGATTGCTTCCAGAAAACATATAGAGAAAATTAATCCTGTTATTGAAAAGGCTCTCGATGATGCACATATGTCCCTGAGTGATGTGGATGCTCTTGCTGTTACCTATGGTCCGGGGCTTGTGGGGGCACTTCTGGTAGGAGTGGCAGAAGCGAAGGCTATCAGTTATGCTTCCGGTAAGCCGCTTGTGCCTGTGCACCATATTGAAGGACATATTTCGGCTAATTATATTGAAAATAAAGATCTGGAACCGCCATTTTTATGTATGGTCGTATCAGGAGGACATACGCATCTTGTGCTGGTAAAAGATTATGGAAAATATGAGATTATTGGAAGAACCCATGATGATGCCGCAGGGGAGGCTTTTGACAAGGTTGCCCGTGCTATTGGTCTGGGTTATCCGGGCGGCCCGAAGATAGACAGGCTGGCAAAAGAGGGCAACAGTGAGGCCATTACATTTCCGAAAGCACATATCCAGGGAGCGCCTCTGGACTTCAGTTTCAGTGGTGTTAAGTCAGCAGTGCTGAATTATCTGAATGAATGTAGGATGAAGAATATTGAGGTGAACACAGCAGATGTGGCTGCATCATTTCAGAAGGCCATTGTGGATGTCATCGTGGAGCATACGATGGAAGCTGCTAAAGAATATAAGATTCAGAAAGTGGCACTGGCGGGTGGTGTTGCGTCCAACAGTGCGCTGAGGGAAGCCATGGAACTGGCCTGCACCAGGAGACATCTGGAGTTTTACAGGCCGTCACCGTTCCTTTGTACTGATAATGCGGCAATGATCGGGGCAGCAGGGTATTACGATTATCTGAATGGAAAGAGAGCTGGGCTGGAACTGAATGCCATTCCTAATCTGAAGATAGGAGAAGGACTATGATGGCGGCAAAAGAGGAAAAGACAGCAGCTGTTGTTCTGGCTGCAGGCAAAGGCAAACGCATGAACAGCCATGTTCAGAAGCAATATCTGCTTATATATGATAAACCAGTCATATATTACACCTTAAAAGCTTTTGAGGAATCGGAGGTGGACGAGGTGATTCTGGTGACGGGGCACGAAGAAGTCGAATACTGCCGCCATGAAATTGTAGAGAATTACGGCTTCAAAAAGATATCAAAAATAGTTTCCGGCGGAAAGGAAAGATTTGACTCCGTCTATGAAGGGTTACGAGCTGCTTCTGACTGTGATTATGTCCTGATTCATGATGGAGCCAGACCTTTTATTACAGCCGGACTGATCAATGACAATATTGCCTGTGTAAAAAAAACCGGAGCGTGTGTGACAGCAGTTCCATCGAAAGATACGGTGAAAATAGGTGATGAAGAAGGATTTATAAAGGATACACCGGCCCGTTCATTGGTATGGATGATCCAGACACCGCAGAGTTTCCGGTATCAATTAATATTGGAAGCTTATCAGAAACGGGCGGAAGCTAATGACAACAGTGTTACAGATGATGCTATGGTCGTAGAAAAATATGCTCATCAGAAAATACGTCTTCTTATGGGGGATTACAGAAATATTAAAATAACGACACCGGAAGATATGGTATTGGCTGAAGCATTTCTGAAGGATAAATTGCCGGAAGAAAAAATTAAAAAAAATAAAATTAATTGTTGACAATCGTCTTTTGAAATGGTAATATATCTATTGTCGCGTGAGACCTTCCATGAAGTCAAAACGCAATGGAGAGGTGTCCGAGTGGTTTAAGGAGCTGGTCTTGAAAACCAGTGACTCCGC
>JBJEJD010000094.1:0-3638 GCA_051877705.1 Coprococcus sp.
AAAAGTATCCGATGAAGCTTTGTATCGTGCCCTGGTTATCGGCAATCTGGTTGCCATTCATTTAAAAACAGGTATTGGCTGTCTTTCTGCCTATTGCGGAGCAACCAGTGCCGGCTGCGGTGCAGCTGCAGGCATCATCTGGCTTTATGGTGGAAGATACAAGGAGATTGCTCATACGATCGTTAATTCGCTGGCTATCAATTCCGGTATGGTATGTGATGGAGCCAAGGCCAGCTGTGCTGCCAAGATTGCTTCTGCAGTGGGCGCCGGTCTTTTGGGCATGGAGATGTACAGACAGGGCAGACAATTCTATGCCGGCGATGGTATCATTACAAAGGGCGTTGAAAAAACCATTGCCAATGTGGGAGATCTCGCAAGAGAAGGTATGGCCGAAACTGATAAGCAGATTATTGAAATTATGCTGAGATAGAACGAGTTTTGAAATGAACGACAAAAAGCTGTTTGCAAAAAAGCGCAAATGGCTTTTTTTCTGTTTGTATTTATTTATATAATTGTAGATTATGATTCGTCAAAATGTTACAATATAGGTATTGATAATATTAAATATCTTATGAAAAAGAGGCATGCGGCATGGTGAAAGACAAATATAAAAAATCAGATAAACAATTGGATCCCCGTATTATAGAAAATTGTCTGTTTAAGAATATATCTCCCGATAATATCAGGCAGATACTTAACTGTTCCGGTGCAGTCATTCGTTCTTACAGGAAGGATGAGACCATTTTTTGTCAGGGAATGCAGGCGGATTATTTTTATGCACTGCTTAAAGGGCATGTCTCCATTGTGAGTTATATGCCTTCAGGCAGACTCAATTTTCTCTATGATGTATTGCCAGGCACTTTGCTCGGGGAGCATTATGACAGCCAGAATGATTCGGGTGTCCGTCAGTACTGGTATGAAGGGATTGCAAGTGAAGCATCGGATGTTCTTGCAGTACCGTGGCGTTATCTTTACAGTTTCTGCGGTAAGGCCTGCGATCACCATAAGCAGCTGATTCAGAATCTGTATGAGAGTATGTCCTCCAAAGAATGGCTGGCCATGAGAAAGATCAATGTACTGGGATTTGCCAGTGTACAGGAACGGGTGGCAGCATGGCTGATTCAGGAGGCCGGTGAGAGCAATACAGTTCCACTGCAGACAACGCGTGAAGAACAGGCCGGATATCTGTGTGTAGCCAGACCGTCATTATCACGGACGTTGATGCAGATGCAAAAAGCATCCATGATTAATGTACAGCGCAGACAGATTCAGATTCTGGATAAAGAAAAGCTTGAAAATGTATTACAATCGAAAGGTTTGTAACAGCTGTTACAGACTTTTTCCATTACTTGTATATAATGAAGGTAATAGTTGTTACTATTATAATAATTGGGAGGTGGCTACTTAAATGAGTATGAATTTTGCAAATGAACCAACAAGAGCATGGGATCCTCAGAACAGGCTCCAGATTGTACTGAATGAAGGCAGCGACGAGGCGAATGTGGACAAGCTGGTGGAACTGCTGATCAAAGATGGTTTTGATTTTTCATTAACGGCAGATGCGATGACTCCGATTGAGGAAGCAGAACGTGTGGTATCTGTCGGTATGGGTATCGCAGTGAAGAGCGATATGTATCTGATTGAGGAACTGGCTCAGGCTGCAGGTGCAGCTCTTGGCTGTTCCAGACCTGCATTTGAACGTTTGAAGGTATTGCCTAGAGACAGATTTGTCGGCATGAGCGGCGAGAAGTTCACCGGTACACTTTATATTGCCTGTGCGATTTCCGGTGCCCTGCAGCATTTGAAAGGTATTGAGAAAGCCCATACGGTTGTAGCTATTAACAGAAATGAAAAGGCACCTATCTTCAAAAATGCTGATTATGGTATTGTAGGCGATATCCGCAAGGTGCTTCCGATTCTGACCAAAAAACTGAACAGTGACCTTCCAAAGCCGGATGCATCAGGTGCGCCTGCTCCAAAGAAGGAAGAACCATTATACACAAAGACAAAAGCAACAGCTGAAGGACGTTTTGTATGTCCGGGCTGTGGTTATGAATATGACCCGGCAAAGGGTGATCCGGCTGCCGGTATTGCTCCTGGTACTCCTTTTGCTGACCTGCCGGCAGACTGGACCTGTCCGGAATGTGGTGTAGGCAAGAGTGACATGATTACTGCAGTAACAAGAGGATAGGAGGTTGGCATAATGAACGGTGTAAGAAAAGTAACAGAAGATTTATATTGGGTTGGTGTCAATGACAAGCGAATCGAATTATTCGAGAATATTCATCCGATTCCGGAAGGTGTATCCTACAATTCCTATCTGCTGTTGGATGAGAAAACAGTTCTGTTCGATACAGTAGACTGGGCAGGCTGCCGTGTATTTCTTGAGAATATTGCAGCCGTATTAAACGGCAGAAAGCTTGATTATCTCGTTATCAATCATATGGAACCTGACCATGCCGCTTCTCTTGAAGAAGTACTGATCAGATATCCTGAATGTAAAGTGATCAGCAATGAAAAGGCATTCATGTTCATGCGTCAGTTCGGATTTGATGTGGACGGCCGCACCGAAACTGTAAAAGAAGGCGATACAAAGTCCTTCGGCAAGCATACAGTAACCTTCCTGTTTGCGCAGATGGTTCACTGGCCGGAAGCTATGGTTACATTTGATACGACCAACGGTGTCCTGTTCTCTGCAGACGCCTTTGGATCTTTTGGTTCACTGGACGGCAAGCTCTTTGACGATGAAGTGAACTTTGACCGTGACTGGATCGACAATGCCAGAAGATATTTTACCAATATCGTTGGTAAATACGGTCCGTTCGTACAGGCTCTGCTGGCCAAGGCAAGAACAGCCCCTATCAAGATGTTCTGTCCGCTCCATGGCCCGGTTTGGCGTACCAATCTCGGATATTTCATTGACAAGCATGATAAATGGAGCCGATATATTCCTGAAGAAAACGGTGTTATGATCGTTTATGCTTCCATGTACGGCAATACAGAATCAGCTGCTCAGGCACTTGCTGCACAGCTTTGTGAGAAGGGTGTAACCAATGTCAGAGTATATGATGTTTCCAAGACTCATGTATCCTATCTGGTTGCAGAAGCCTTCAAATACAGCCATATCGTACTGGCTTCCGTAACCTACAATCTGAATATCTATCCGGTGATGGAAGACTTCCTGCATCATCTGAAGGTACTCAATCTGTCCAAGCGTGTATTTGGTATCATTGAGAATGGTTCCTGGGCGATCAAGTCCGGTACACTGATGGCAAAATATATTGATGAGAATCTGAAAGACTGCCGTATCCTTAACGCAAAGATGACCATCAACTCATCTGCAAATCACTCCAATGCAGCAGAGCTGAATGCTCTGTCTGATGCCATTGTGAAGTCTGTAGCAGAAGAGGAGAAGGTATTTGCACAGCGTGTGATCGATGACGCGGCTTTTGCTGAAGCTGCTGCCAAGGCTGCAGAAGCACCGAAGAGAATGTCTGCAAAGGAAAGAATCGAAGCTCTGAAGGCTAAACGCAGACAGGAACAGGAAAATAATAAGAACTAAATTGAATAATTTTATTTAAATGAGCCGTTGCACCTGTAATTTTTTGATTACAGGTGCAGCTTTTTTTCTGTGAAAA
>JBJEJD010000095.1:0-3636 GCA_051877705.1 Coprococcus sp.
CTCTAAACTTATTTCTTTTGCAGGTAACCAAGAAAAAATATCCAATACTTTCATTCAACTATGTTTCTCTTCAAACTGGAATTTATCTATGAATGTACATTCTTGTCATATCAGGCTCGTCATCTCCTTGAACCATACATAAAAATTCCCAACCATATCTTTCATAAAAATTTGTATGATCCGTAACCAAATAGATTGGGTTTATTCCCTTAGAATTCATATCTTCTACGACGAAATTAAGTAAATGACCTGCAATTCCCTGACAGCGATACTCCTTTTCTGTATATACTGCACACACATTAGGCGTAAGGTCTTTCCTGTCATGAAAGTCATTTTCAATCACACCCAGACCTCCTATGATCTTGTTTCCATCTAAACAAAGATACCATCCATATTCCGTTTCGAGGCTAAGATATAATTCCATACATTCAAGATAAGCATTTTGTGGTACTTCCCATTTGTCATGAAACCATGCAGAGGCTTTTTCTTTTAACTCTGGCCTTTGCCTTAAGGTAATATAGGTATATTCATTCATATTTGCCTCCATAAATTTCGAGTTGTCTCATTTCTCATTAGTCAGTATGAGTTGAATTACTTAAAATTAATGCAATTCTGTACTAGTCACTCCCTCCTACTCGATTATAGATTCTTTATTTGTCGAGCAGCATCAACGATAATCTCAAATATAAATCCTGCTTGTAATTTTCATTTAAATCCATTCCCATGATACGTTCAATTCGTTCCAGCTGTCGAATCAGAGATGTTCTGTGCAGATACAGCTGTTCGGCTGCCTGCGAAGCGTTTTTATTGCATACAAGATAGGTTTTCAGTGATTTCACATAATTCGTGTTATGTATTTTGTCGTATTCCAGCAGATCCAACAATCCTTTATGACAGATTTGGCAGGGCGTATATTCCAGTGTCATCTGCTGCATCAGATATTCCAGAATATAATCACCAAACAGATGATACCAGCGGTGCGGAGCCTGTTGCTGCCCCAGTGCCAAAGCGGTACGGGCCTGATTGATATAAGGAATCAGGTGATCAGAGCCCTGAAAAAAGTTACTGACTCCGGCCCGGCAGATGTAAGCACTGACTGTATTGAGAATCAGTCTTTTGAAGTTGTCATCAAATTCATTGATTTTATGTTTGCTGCAATTAATGACCCAGTAAATATTTTCATTTACTGTGACTGCAAAAGAGTGACACCATTGTTCTTCCAGCAGATTGCAGACATAGGTTCCTGAGTTGATAGCGGAGATGCTTTCAAAAAAGCACAGATTAATGACACAGCATGAATCCTGTTCATTCCATCCGCAGGATTTGAGAATACGGCGCAGGGATGCTTCAGCCTGATCACTTTGAATGTCAGTAGTCAGAATTTTGTAAAGTAGTTTATGGACTTCCACATTTTTATTTAAAATCCGTTTTTTTTCAATATTAGAAAATACAAGCGGTTCCAGAATTTCTGTGATAAGTTTCAAAACAGCCAGTTCTCCGGACTCAGTGTCATCATACCCGCAGCCGATTCGTACCAGACAGCCCAGATAGTTGCCGCTGCGCTGAAAATTGCAACAGAGAAAGCTTATATCTTCTTTTAGTGCCACAACATCAAAAAAACCTTTGCGGCGGCAGTTTTCCTGAAAACTGGTAGTAAAAATCATCTCTGTAATCTGATTCATGTCAAAAGTTTTTGTTTCATTACCAAAATATGCAGAAACAATCCGGTCATCTCCTCCGAGAATTTCAGAGTCACGGTCTACCAGTAAAAGGTTACCAGGATAAAACTGATTAATTACTGTGAAATATTCTTTTATATCAGCATTTTTTATTTTGAGGATGGTAAAATTTTGTTCCCAGTGAGCGAAATCAAGCAGAATCTGTCCGATGACCTGAAGAAAAAATATTGCCGTCTGCTTCAGGTTCTTTCCTGGCAATGGCTGTGATACAAAGCAGATATTTAATCCCTTGAAATATTGCGGCAAACATTCTGAAAGAAGAAGATAGGAAGCGTCTTCTGATAACTGTATATCTGTTCCGTCAAAATCATCAGATATAAGATACAGAACATGGCTTTTTATCGGACTGCCATCCGGAATGAAAACACCTGAAACATCCTGCTCTTTTGGAAAACGCAGAGGCTCTTTTAATTTCAGGCGGCAGTTCAGCTGATAGGCGATAATGGAGTTGGTTATCTGCATGGGAATCCCTCCTTTTGTGTTAAAGTATAGCATTAAATGTGACAAAATGCAACATATTCCGGCTATCCATTTTTTTGGTGGAGGTTTATACTAAACACATAATAATTGTGCATAACGCACAAAAAGGAGGTATATTTTATGTCATATCCTGAGTATAATCCTGATGAACTGAAAGTTGTCGGTGAAATTCCGTCGCCAATGGGCGGCCCGTGTATGCCTGTCCTGAACTATCCTGTTGATCCCGGTGAAGCATGTCGGCTGATGTATCAGAGAAAGGCCCCTTGGCAGATTAACGGATTGTTTAATTCCGGTTCGGCTATGTTAAACCCTGCAGTGATTCCTGATAATGTTGCCAGAGCAATGGCTATCGATGCTACCGTGGATCCTTCGGTTGTTCCTGTCGGAGGGAAAGACATGTTCGGAATTGAGTGGGAATATGTTCCCGCTGTCGGAGGCTCCATGGTGCGCCCGGGCAAGCCTTTTGTGGAAGACGCGAATGATCTGGAGGATATGGTTGTCTGGCCTGATATTGAATCCTGGGATTGGGAAGGAAACCGTAAAGCAAATGAGGATTACATTGCCATGAACAAAGGTAAATGTTTTAACACAACAATATTGAACGGATATTTTGAACGTCTGATTTCCATGATGGATTTTGATAATGCCATCGTTGCATTGATTGATGAAGAACAGAAAGAAGCTGTTCATGCTTTTCTGGACAAACTTTCTGATCTGTATGTTAAACTTATCGATAAGATGGTGGAAGTATATCCTGAAATTGAAGTATATCAGATCCATGACGACTGGGGATCTCAGAGAGCTTCGTTTTTTTCTCCGGAGACAGGGGCGGAAATGCTGGTGCCGTATATGAAGAAAGTAACAGATCGTGTTCATTTTCATGGAAAATACGCTCATTGCCACAGCTGCGGTCATATGATGAACCAGGTGGAAAATCTTATAGCAGCAGGTTATGACGCATGGGATCCTCAGCCTATGAATGATACTCAGGAGCTTTACGAGAAATACGGTGATAGAATTCTGATTGGATTGATTCCTCGGATGGATATTAAAAATACCACAGAAGAAGAACAGCGTGCATATGCAAAGGAGTTTGTCAGCAAATACTGCCGTCCTGAAAAGCAAAGCATGATGGGAATGTATGCAAGTCCGATTGTTGCAGCAATGTTGGGTGGTGAAAATTTTGTAACGCCTGCTTTTGAAGAAGAAGTATATATTCTGTCCAGAAAAAGCTATATGAATAATGATTGATTGTTAATACTGTTTCCTTCAGTCAGTATACCAGATTTCTTCTATATATTCAAATTTCTGTTGTAAAACAGCCAGAAAAAAACGACAGATAATCAGCGCCTGATGAAGTTATCAGTTACGGAGCCGGAATCTACCTCAAATCTGATGCTGAAGGAATTAAATAAAT
>JBJEJD010000096.1:0-8593 GCA_051877705.1 Coprococcus sp.
GTGCTATCGGAAAAACGGGCAAGTATTCGGTCCAGTTATTTAAGATACGATGTACTAGATCGTGATGGTTGCGCCGAGCAGTTTCGCGAATTCTGCAAGAATAGCGGTATCGCCAGGCCATGCAGGTGCTGTTACGAGGTTGGCTTCTTCATCTACAACTGCCTGGTCGGCAGGAACTTCAATATAGGTTCCTCCTGCCAGTGTGATATCAGGGCCCACAGCCGGATACGCGGTAGCTTTTACGCCTTTTAAAACACCTGCGGCTGTAAGGATCTGCGGTCCATGGCAGATAGCTGCAACCGGTTTTTTAGCTGCGAAAAATTCCTGAACAATTTCGATGACCCTCGGGTTCAGACGGATATATTCAGGAGCACGTCCGCCGGTAATGAAAAGACCTACATAGTCTGCTGTATCAACTGCAGCAAAATCTCCTGTAATTGCGAAATTGTGGCCAGGCTTCTCGGAGTATGTCTGGTCGCCCAGGAAATCATGGATGGCAGTTCTTACAACATCACCCGGTTTCTTGTCAGGGCATACCGCATCTACCTGATAACCCAGCATGGAAAGTGCCTGAAATGGTACCATTGTCTCATAATCTTCTGTGAAATCGCCACAAAGCATTAATATTTTCTTAGCCATTGGAAATCCTCCTTTGTCATACTGTTTTTTGCTTTCGGTGATATTATATCACATTTCTGATGTATAGAGATAAATATTTTGTAAAAATACCTTTAATTTCTGAAAATAAAGAAAAAAGGTAATTCTTGACTTGCCTGGCTGCCGGGAGTAGAATGATTCTGACTAAAGAGGAAATTGGAGATAATATATGGGAGCGTTGTATGCAGTGGCCGGTAAACTGGTTACATTATTTATATATGTTATTCTGGGATATATCGTATGCAGAAGAAAAATAATAAGTGAGGTTTTCTGCGACGGAATCAGCCGTTTTCTGATGACGGTGACACTGCCCTGTTTGATTCTGACAACCTTTGAGACGCAATATACGGCAGAACGGCTGATACAGGCAGGTCAGATTTATGTGTTAAGTATGATTTTTCTGGGAGCCAGTATTGGCCTGGGTTATCTGAGTGCGTGGATTTTCAGAATATCTCCGGAAGCAAAAAGTGTGTGGGTCTATGCGGTGGCATTTCCTAACCATGCATTTATGGGGTGGCCGGTCATGAGCGCCGTATTTGGCAATGAGGCAATTTTTTATGCTGCTTTTGCAAATCTGGCATTCAGTACATATGCTTATACTTTTGGCATCTGGCTCATGAAGCGGAATGGAAAAGGTTCTGACCAAAAAGAGCACCATTCTATGAGAGAATATATCATCACGCCGGTTAATATGGCAATTGTCGTTGGACTGATCTTGTTTATTACTCAGTGGAATCTGCCGGAACCTGTGAATAATGCTGTCAGGGGGCTGTCTGATCTGACAACGCCGCTGGCTATGTTTTATGTTGGTACGATACTGACCAAGAGCAGCATCAGGGATGTTCTGGGGGACTGGAGAACGTATATCTGCTCTCTGATGCGTCTGGTCATTATTCCGGTGCTCGTGCTGATCATTGCCCGTCCGCTGGCTCCTGATCCGATCGTTTATGGTGTTCTGGTCATCGGGCATGCCATGCCGGTTGCGGGTTTCTGTGCCATATTTGCCGGCGAATATGGCAATGATGTGGTGCTGGCTTCCAAATTTATTTTTATTACAACATTGCTCTGTATTGTGACGATTCCTGTTTTTGCACTTTTCTTGTAAGGATGTGATGGGTTTGGCAAAGCGCAGGAAAAAAGCATATAACCGGCGAAAGCGGAACAGACGGAATTATCAGAGGCGGTGCCTCAGTCTGAAGAATTCTGTTATTCTGATGCTGGTATTGCTATGTATCTTTTTTGCGACACGGACGGATACATGGCTGGCGGAGAATGTACAGTCCGTTATGGAATATATGGAACAGTCTTCCGGCATACATCTGGAGATTTCGGGAGATGGTTTCCTGTCCAGGGAACTGCAGTCAGTTCTTGAACGCATGGGAATGGGCAGAGATATGCCTGTACATACGGAAGGAAAAATGGAGGTCCATTTCCTTGATGTTGGACAGGGAAGCGCCTGTCTGGTGGAGTCGGAAGGGCATTATATGCTGATAGACGGAGGCGACAGGGATGCGTCCTCCTTTGTGGTGGCCTATCTGAGAGACCAGGGCGTGGAGAAGCTGGATTATATAATTGCCAGCCATTATGACGCGGATCATATCAGCGGCCTCGTAGGTGCATTGAATGTGTATCCGACAGAAAAAATAATATGTCCTGATTATGAGACAGATACCAGGATTTTCGCATCATTGATGCAGAAGATAGAGGAAAATGGATGTCAGGCAGTGCATCCTCAGGTGGGAGACGAGTATAGCCTGGGTGAAGCCGTCTTCACGGTTGTCGCACCTGTGGAAAATGACTATGAAGATGATAACAACAGAAGTATCGGTATCCGTCTGGTACATGGCAGTAATAGTTTCCTGATGCTCGGAGACGCGGAACAGGAGAGTGAGGCGGATATCTGCAGCAGTGGTGAAAAGCTGCAGTCGGATGTTTATCTGGTCAGTCACCATGGGAGCAGCAGCTCCACCACAGACGGGTTATTATCCCGGGTAAAACCAACGACGGCAGTGATCAGTGTGGGGAAGGACAATGCTTATGGTCACCCTCACAGTCAGACGATGGCGCGGCTTGAGGCAGCCGGGGTACAGTTGTATCGGACAGATGTCCAGGGGACATTGACAGCAGTCAGTGATGGAGAGAAGCTGGAGTGGAGTCAGGATCCATGTATGGATTTTACGTCGGGAGACCGGCAGTAGACAGAAAAAAGGCATCCTGCCGTTTGGATGCCTTTTTTCTTAAGAGAGAGGATTGTTATGTTCTAATTGTTTTCTGGCTATAAGGTTCATCAACCTTATGCCAATACTATACACTATAGTTATAAAAATACAATAGATAATTATTAACAAAACATAAAGTATTTCTGAGATTTTACGAAAAATGCCATTAAATATAAGTTTGCGTAACAAAATTGTAACAAAACAATGGGAAGGAGGATGGATATGCTGACTGAAGACGAAAAATTCATGAAGGCGGCTATTGTTCAGGCGAAAAAGGCGGCAGCTATTGATGAGGTCCCGATAGGCTGCGTGATCGTTTATGATGGAAAGATTATTGCCAGAGGCTATAATAAACGTAATAAAGAGAAGAATACTCTGTCTCATGCGGAAATGAATGCGATCAGAAAGGCCAGCCGGTATCTGGGTGACTGGCGGCTGGAAGGGTGTACCATGTATATTACGCTGGAGCCCTGTCCTATGTGTGCCGGAGCCATTGTCCAGGCAAGGGTGGACAGAGTGGTGATCGGAAGTATGAATGCCAAGGCGGGATGTGCAGGTTCTGTACTGAATCTTTTACAGGAGAAGCGGTTTAATCATCAGGTGGAGACGGTTTATGATGTGCTGCATGATGAATGTTCAGAGATGCTGAGCGGATTTTTTCGCGAGCTGAGAGAGAAAAAGAGAAAGGAGAAGAGCAATGTATTTAGCTGATTATCATATGCATTCTAAATATTCCTTTGATGGTTCCGAGGAACTGGATGTCATGTGTGAGCAGGCCATTCGTCGGGGCCTGTCAGAGATTGCCATAACGGATCATGTGGATATTTATACGGGACTTCCCTATGGAGAACTGATGAATTTTGAGGTACCGGGCAGCGTGAAGACATATATGGATGTAGCCGGACTTTATGGGGAACTGGAAGCGGTTCGGGACCGGTATGCCGGCAGATTGACAGTGAAGGTAGGCGCAGAGCTTGGACAGCCCCGGGTGAATCCGCAGGCTGCCAGGGATTTTCTGGCAGACTATGGAGAGCGTCTGGATTTTATTATTGGATCTATCCACAATATGGAGGAGGATCTGGACGTATACTATTATGATTTTGAGAAAATAGATGTGGCAAAGATGTATGATCATTATGTGGACTGGCTGCTGGAGCTGGCTCAAAACGGGGATTTTGATGTCATGGGACATCTGACCTATCCGCTGCGCTATATGTTTGAGAGGAACCAGATGCGTCTGAATCTGAAACCATATGAAGAAAAATTCCGTCTTCTGTTTAAATATCTGACGGAGAAGGGAAGGGGTATTGAACTGAATGTGTCCGGTCTGTACCGCGCCATGCGGGATACAATGCCGCCAATGCAGCTCCTGAAGCTGTACAGAGAATGCGGCGGCGAGATTATTACGATCGGAAGCGATGCCCATAAAGCAGAGAACATCGGTCTGTTTCAGAAGGAAGCGCGGGAGATGCTTATGGAGGCCGGTTTCCGCTATATGACAATCTTTGCGCAGCGCAAACCGGATTTTATTAAATTATAGCCGGATGTGACTGATTGAATAGAAAACGGTTATGGTAAATAGCGGAAAACTGTTGCATGAAACGCTTTCATGAGTTAAAATGATGAACAGAATCAAAAGGAGGATTTAATATATGTTTAAAATTAATGATAATTATCTTAAATTACCGGGCAGCTATCTTTTTTCTACGATTGCCAAAAAGGTGGCTGCTTATAAAGAAGCGAATCCGGACAAGAAGGATCAGATTATCAGCCTTGGTATTGGCGATGTGACGCTTCCTCTGGCTCCGGCTGTCATAGAACGTCTGCACAGTGCAGTGGACGAGATGGCTGTTAAAGAGACATTTAAGGGTTACTCACCGGATCTCGGTTATGAGTTCCTGAGAAGTGCCATTGCACAGCATGATTATAAAGCCCGCGGCGTGGATATTGCTATTGACGAGATTTTTATCAGTGACGGTGCCAAGAGTGATTCCGGCAATATCGGAGATATTTTCTCTGTAGATAATCGCATTGCTGTTTGCGACCCGGTATATCCTGTGTATGTGGATACCAATGTTATGGCAGGAAGGGCTGGAGACTATATTCCTGAAAAGGAGAGATTTTCCAATGTGATCTATATGCCGTGTACGGCAGAAACTGGTTTTGCACCTCAGCTTCCGGAGGAAGAGCCGGATATTATTTATCTTTGTTTCCCGAATAACCCGACAGGTGCAACGATTCCGAAGACAGAACTGCAGAAGTGGGTGGATTATGCTCTGAAGGTGGGAGCGGTGATCATTTATGATGCTGCCTATGAAGCTTATATTTCCGAAGATGATGTGGCACATACGATTTATGAATGTGAAGGCGCAGACAGATGTGCTATTGAGTTGAGAAGCTTTTCCAAAAATGCCGGATTTACAGGTACCCGTCTTGGTTTCACAGTTATTCCAAAGGCTTTAAAGTGCGGAGATGTATCATTGAATAGTCTGTGGGCAAGACGTCATGGCACCAAGTTTAACGGTGCACCGTATATCATTCAGCAGGCAGGTGCCGCTGTCTATACGCCGGAAGGTCAGGCTCAGACAAAGGAGCAGATTGCTTACTATATGAATAACGCAAAGATTATAAGAGAAGGTTTGGCTGCCGCAGGCTTTGAAGCATCCGGCGGTATCAATGCGCCATATATCTGGCTGAAGACACCGGATCAGATGACGTCATGGGAGTTCTTTGATTATCTGTTGGAGAAGGCCAATGTTGTAGGTACACCGGGTTCGGGCTTTGGACCGAGCGGTGAAGGCTATTTCCGTCTGACTTCCTTTGGCTCCTATGAGAATACGGTTGAAGCTATTGCCAGAATCAAGAAGCTGTAATAGTGCGGAGGGCTGGAATGAATAAGGAAGATATTCTGGTTATATATGGCGCTCAGCCGAAGGAAATGGCGAAACAGCTTCTGGAAGCAGCAAAGCTTGATGAACTGATTGGCAGTAAAACAAAAAGGATCGGATTGAAGCCGAATATGGTGGTAGGCAATCCTGCCAGCTCAGGCGCTACTACTCATCCGGAGATCGCAGCTGGTGTAATCGAGTATCTGCAGTCGAAGGGTTTTGAGAATATCGCTATTATAGAAGGTTCCTGGGTAGGGGACAGAACAAGCTATGCATTTAAAGTGTGCGGTTATTATGATCTGGCAGATAAATATGGCGTAGATATTATTGATACACAGAAGGATACATATAAATCCTATGACTGTAAAGGGATGCGCATTGATATCTGTGACAGTGCCATGGCGGTTGATTTTATGATCAATCTGCCGGTGCTGAAGGGGCACTGTCAGACAGTGGTGACCTGTGCTCTGAAGAATAATAAGGGCTGTATTCCGAATAAGGAAAAGAGACATTTTCATTCCATGGGTCTGCACAAACCGATTGCTCATTTGAATACAAGAGTGCATAATGATTTTATTCTGGTTGATGCTATCTGCGGAGACCTTGATTTTGAGGAAGGCGGCAATCCGGTACAGATGAACCGGATGATGGCCATGAGAGATCCTGTCCTCTGTGATGCTTATGCCTGTGATCTGCTGGGCCATCCGTTGGATGATGTGCCTTATATCAGGATGGCGGAGAGTCTGGGTGTAGGAACGGCCGATGTGTCCAGGGCCAATATTGTGGAATTGAACAAGCCGAAGGCGGCCCATAAGATTAAAATGACAAGAAAGGTTGAGAAGCTGGCAGCAAAGGCGGCACCTTCCGATGCCTGCAGTGCCTGCTACGCAAGTCTGATCCACGCGCTGGGAAGGCTTGATGAGATGGGGATGCTGAAGCGTATTAAAGAACCGGTCTGTATCGGGCAGGGATATAAAGGACAGACGGGCAATATCGGAGTCGGCAGCTGTACCTGTGAATTTGCAAAGTCCTTAAAGGGCTGTCCTCCGAAAGCGACAGATATTGTTGATTTTATTTTAAAAGAAATATAGGAATTTCGGGGATTTAAGGGGATTTAGAAGATGCTTGATGAAATTTTGGCAGTAGTAAAGAAATGTGGAGATATTATTTTATTTGCGAATGATGCGGAACGTACAGTAAGTTCCAAAGAGGGGCGGGCCAATTTTGTGACGAAATACGATGTGGCTGTACAGACCTATCTTCAGGAGGAATTGCTGAAAATAGTACCGGATGCTGCATTCATTGGTGAAGAAGGTGATCACAGTGAAGTGCTGGGGCAGGGCTATGCGTTTATTGTAGACCCTATTGACGGGACAACGAATTTTATTAAGAATTACCGCAGGAGCTGTGTATCTGTTGGTCTGGCACGGAACGGAACGATGGAAATCGGCGTCATCTACAATCCCTACAGCAATGAAATGTTCTATGCCCGGAGGGGTCGTGGGGCTTTCCTGAATGGACAGCCGATCCATGTGTCCAGTCACGGTCTTAGTGAAGGACTGGTCTGCTTCGGGACATCACCTTACTACTCTGATTTCATAGACCGGACCTTTGATTTGGTCAAGACACTGCACAAAGCCAGTCTGGATGTCCGGCGGAGTGGCTCTGCCGCGCTGGACCTGTGCGATATTGCCAGCGGACGCTGCGAACTGTTCTTTGAGTGCAGGCTGTCGCCGTGGGATTATGCTGCCGGTTCGCTGCTGGTAGAAGAAGCAGGCGGCCATATCAGCAAGATGAACGGCGAGCTGCTGAGCCTTGGAACAGGTGGTTCCGTTCTGGCTGGCAATCAGCCGGCCTATGAGGATTATTTTGACCTGGAAGGACATATTGAACTGGAATAGATACGGTATGATCCGGTTGGATCAACCGAGATGGGAGCGGGAAGATGAATAAAGTAAAGATTATAAGTGACAGTACCTGTGATCTGTCGGAAGATATTCTGAAAAAGTTCGATGTGACGGTCCTGCCGCATCCGATTCTCAGAGGGGATGAACTGCTGCAGGACAATGTGACCATTACACCCGATGATATTTATGCCTATTATGAGAATACAGGCAGATTATGTACAACATCTGCTCCGAACAGCTATAATTACACATCCTTTTGGACACCGTGGCTTGAGCAGGGATATGATATTATTCATTTTACTATCAGCTCAGACATGTCAACGGCTTACAATCAGGCTTTGCTGGCAGCGGAAGAAACGGGGCATGTTTATCCCATTGATTCCCGGACACTTTCCACGGGCATCGGGCTTCTGGTGCTGGAAGCCTGTGACCTGAGAGACCAGGGTTTGCCGGCAGCAGAGATTGCTGACAGAATCCGTGAACGAACGGCCAGCTGTCAGGTGAGTTTTCTGGTGGATGTGATCGAATATCTGTGGAAGGGCGGCAGATGCAGTTCCATTGCCGCTTTCGGTGCCACCATGCTGAAACTGAAGCCGAGGATCGATGTGCTGGAAGGAAAGATGCTGTCCACGAAGAAATACCGCGGCAAAACGGCCCGCTGTTTTGCTTCCTATGCGGATGATGTACTGAAAGATAAAGATAATATCCGGCAGGACAGGATATTTATCACCCACTCGGGCATTGACCCTGAAATCATTGAGATCGTTAAGGACAAGATCCGGACACATCAGCCGGGTATCAAGGAAATCTATGTAACCAGAGCAGGCGGCACCATATCGTGCCACTGCGGGCCGGGAACACTGGGCATCCTGTATATGTATCAATAAAACAGGGGACAGGGGGACAAGGGCGGGACAAGGGG
>JBJEJD010000096.1:8693-15436 GCA_051877705.1 Coprococcus sp.
CCCAACAAAGGAGGGACACAGAACCGTCCCCTTGTCCCCAAGATTTCTGGAGAGGGGCGATGGTTGGATGGCGGTGAAACCGGTATTTGCAGTTGATTTTTATGGTCGGTTATATATGAATAAAGAGACGGAGTTTCAGAGTGTCACAACTTCCTCGAAGTTTCGGAGAAAAGGTAACATACAAAGGCTTCATGATGCTTTTCTCGAGGATTATCCATACAGGAACGTATTGGAGATTTCTGATTATTCATCGATTCCGGAGGGAGTCATGCTGTGTGATGCGCATTTGACGTTTCCGATGTCGGATGGCCGGGAGGTCAGTGTGGCAGAAGCATTTCAGATGGCAAAATTATTGACGGCAGATGGTTCTGAGGTGACAGGATTTTGTTTTGAGGGGGAATCCTTCGGTCTTGTGCCGCGGAACTTTTTTTATAACTGGCTATATATCCGGGGAGTATCAGCCCATCCGGAATTGGCAGATGAACTGATGACCTATGACTCTTTTACAGATATTACATTTATTCCGAAGAAGTGCTCCGTTTGTTCGGCAGAAGCGGCGGCTTTTTATGTGGCGTTGAGAAGAAAAGGTCTGCTGGAAGAAGCATTGCGTGACAGAGAAAGCTTTGCCCGCATTTTATATCAGATAGAAAAGAATATAAAAGCAGAACCCATACTTTTTAAACCTGGTGACAGAATCATACATCCAGACTTTGGAGAAGGAAAAGTGATGGGAATCAGGGAAAGAGATGGGGCAGATGTTCTTGAGATTATGTTTGCGGAGGGCATAAAGAAACTGAGGGAGAATTGGGTACTGGATAATTGCCGGGGATTGGGAAGCGTAGATATTGATTTGCTCAGAAATAAGAGGCATGCTTTTCTCAATCATGAGAGTATCCTGGCGATGCGCAAAGATTTTGAAATGGGTTCGAAAAAAAGGAAAAATACGGTAAAAGTAACGAGTCGAAGGAGAAGTGTCATGAAGCGCAATGAATATCAGAGTCTGCTGGATGAGGTGACGAATCATTTGCCGGATTCCAGCAATGATGAGGATGAAAAACCGGGAATAGACGAAATGATGAAAGTCTGGGAAGAAAGCATCAGGGTGAAAAAAGAGGAGGAAAAGAGAGAACAAAAGAATTCTGATACAAATACGAAACCTGATCCTCATCGTGAAGGAATGCGTCTTTTGCAGACATTCACTCTTCAGGCGAAGAAACTGCAGGAGAGATTGTCCGAATGTGTATATGGTCAGGAGAATGCGGTCAGTACTTTTGTGTCGGGATATTTTCAGTCTCAGGTAACGGCACTGTCAGAGCCAGACAGGATAAAACCCCGTGCTACATTCCTGTTTGCCGGTGCACCGGGTGTGGGCAAAACCTTTTTGGCTGAAACGGCGGCAAAGATTCTGGGACTTCCTTTTGCGCGCTTTGATATGAGCGAGTATTGTGATAAAGAAGCGTCTCTGGAATTTATTGGTTCGGATAAGGTTTATAAAAACGGTAAAGAGGGCAATGTGACTTCCTATGTTAAGGAACATCCACACAGTGTTCTTTTGTTTGATGAAGTTGAGAAAGCCCATCTGACCATTATCCATCTGTTTCTTCAGATGCTGGATGCCGGACGTTTGCGCGACAGTTATACGGATGAGGAGATTTCCTTTAAGGATACGATCATTATTCTGACAACCAATGCAGGCCGGCAGCTGTATGAGGACAGCAGGGAACGGAATCTGTCCGGAATTTCACGGAAGACCATCATCAAAGCGCTGCAGTTGGATGTGAATCCTGATACGGGAGCTCCGCGTTTTCCAGCTGCCATTTGTTCAAGATTCGCGTCCGGCAATGTGGTGATGTTCAATCATATGGAATCTTATCATCTCAAGCAGATTGTCAGTGAAAAGCTTGGAAAGATGGCACGGAGTATGAGTGAAACTTTTGGACTGACAATAGAGATAGATGATGATGTCAGCTCTGCACTTCTGTTTGCCGAGGGAGGCAGCACCGATGCGAGGACTGTTGCCGGAAGGGCGGAGACCTTCTTTAATGGCGAACTGTTTGAATTGTTCCGCCATCTGGCGGCTGCTGAGGAAATCAGCTGCATGTCCTGTCTGGAAAAAGTCCATTTTAAAGTGGATATCGACAGGGCCAGTTCTGAGGTAAGAAATTTGTTCAGACCTCAGCAGGAGCAGAATGTTCTGATCTATGCGGATGAGCAGACATTGAAGCAGATCAGTAAAGGGACGGAGTGCTGCCGGATCTTCACTGCCGTATCCAAAGCGGGAGCAGAAGATATTTTGCGGCAGGAGGAAGTTGATGCTGTTTTTGTAGAGCCATTGATGGATAAAAAGCGGAATATAAAGCAGTATCTGGATATGGAAGATGTTCCCTGCGAGTATATGGATTTTTATAATGAGATCAGGAAAAAAGTGCCGGGAATGCCGGTATATTTGCTGGAGACGGAGAAGACACAGCTGCGCCGGGAAGAGAGGGTATCCTTTATGCGCTCAGGGGCAAGAGATATCTGTGATATGACCGTTCAGCCCGTTGAAGACCTGATTTCTGACGTGTGTGGCCGGCTGCATCAGCAAAGGGCTATGGAAGAGCTTGCCCGGTATCATCAGGTAGTGGGATATGGCAGCGGTCAGCGAATATCAGAAGACGGCAGAATTGCGGAGATATCTCTGATCGATCTGGAACTGAAATATGCTGTTGATGCCGGAGATTCGGAGAAGCTGTTGGCGGATGCAGCAATTCCCGATATACGTTTTGATGATATTATTGGTGCGGATGATGCGAAAGAGGAACTGAAGTTTTTTGCGGATTGCCTGAAATATCCGAGAAAGTATGTCAGACAGGGAATGCAGCAGCCGGGAGGCCTTCTTTTGTATGGACCACCGGGTACCGGCAAGACGATGCTGGCCAAGGCAATGGCTGCTGAAGCGGATATGACCTTTATTACAGTTGAGGGGGGCCAGTTCGTGAAAAAATATGCGGGTGAAGGACAGCAGGCGGTGCATGATCTGTTTGCAACGGCACGAAAATATGCCCCAGCTATTGTGTTTATTGATGAGATCGATGCTATCGGCAGACCAAGAGGCGGAGGAGAAGACAGCAATGCCCATATAGAAGTACTGAATGCGCTGTTGACGGAGATGGATGGTTTCCGGAATGAGAGTAGAGAAAGAGTATTTGTAATGGCAGCGACCAATTTCGATGTCAGCGGGCAGGGAAACCGGACACTGGATAATGCGCTGGTCCGTCGGTTTGACAGGACGATTCTGGTGGAACTGCCGAATAAAGAGCAGAGACAGCAGTTCCTGCAGATGAAAGTGGATGGCAATCCGGCGCTGGCTATCAGCAACAGAAAGATAGATAATCTGGCGGTCAGGAGCTCAGGTATGAGTCTGGCACTGTTGGATTCTGTCCTGGATCTGGCACTGAGGCATGCATTGAGAAAAAAGCTGAGCGATGTGACGGATGATGTGGTGGAAGAGGCTTTTGAGAGCTTTAAGAGCGGCAGAAAAAGGAAATGGAATCCTGAGCAGATGCTGAGAACGGCAAGACATGAAGCGGGACATGCCGTTATCTCCTGGTTGAATGGAGAGATGCCGGTTTATCTGACGATTGCATCAAGAAGCAATTATGGCGGTTATATGCAGCTGGAGCAGGAAGAAAAGGGTGTCTGGACAAAAAAAGAGATGATGGGCAGAATACAGACAGCTCTTGGAGGACGGGCCGCAGAAATTGTCTATTATGGACATGAGAATGGATTGTCTACCGGTGTATCCGGTGATCTCGAGACGGCGACACAGCTGGCAGAATATATGATTTGTGATTGCGGTATGGACGAAGAGGCTGGTCTTGCGGTATTACGCGGACGGGGAGATCTATTTGATGGTATGGACGTCAGTCTTCATAGCAGGATCAATGATATTTTAAGCAGCGAACTTAAGAAAGCAATCGACAGCATACAGGCCTATCGTCCGCTGATAGACCGGCTGGCAGAGATTCTGGTGAAGGAGAGCCATATTGATGAAACACAGATAAGGCACATATTTGAAGGGCAGGTATAGAATGAAGATAAACAGCAGCTATGAGGATGCCGCAGAAAATGTAGCAGGTATGCTTTGTGAGGAAGCAGACCGGCGGGGCTGGATTTATGAGAAGCGGACAACAGAGGGCGTAACCTGTTTCCTTTTTCAGGTACCGGGGAAGGCGCGGACAGAGGGAATATTGGTATCGGCAGACAGGGATGGCGGTATTCTTGAGATAGCATCCCGGCTTCTGGAAAATATGCCGGTTGAAAAAAGGGCGGATGCGGCAGTTATTGCCAATACATATAACATGAGAAGTCTCCTGGGAATGCTGGAAATGGATATTTGTACCGGCGAGGTATGGTATAAGATAAAGCTGTCCATAGCCGGCTGTGGGGGGCGGTTGATGGATTGGCATGAGATGGTGAACCATACTGTCAGAGAGGCAGAGCTATACCGGAACCTGTTGATGCGGCTGAATAGCGGCAGTATGACTGTGGGGCAGATCCTCCAGCAAATGAAGCAGCAGTAATACCTGGGAGAAATCAGTAATGATAGAAGCAGAATATATATATAACAGCATGAAGCAGGCATTGAGTGATCTGGAACTGGCCTATACGGAGAGCAGAGATTCATTTGAAATTATGTGCCCCCTTGCAGTCGGAGAGGATATACAGGAATTGTTTCTGGCAGTCAGGCCCAGACAGGAAATGTTCAGGATATTGTCTGTTCTTCCGGGAACCTTTAAGAAGGAGCAGCAGATGGAAGCCGTGCTTGCCTGCTGTGCAGTCAATCAGAATCTGGGAATCGGACAGTTTTCCTGGCATGCAGATTACGGAAGAATTATTTTTTTGATGGCGGCTCCTTACGGAATCTGTCAAAATATGAGGGAATGGGTTGCTCATCAGATAATTTGGACGCATATTATCCTGACAAAATACGGGAAGCTTTTTGAATGGTTGGGAGAAGGACGTATCTCATTAAAAACATTTATTGAAAAAGTTGAGAAATTATAAGGGAAAAGGAAAAAATGGTAATCGTTGAATTTTTCAGTCAGGTGCCGATTGAAAATATGATCAGTGCTTTGGCGGGTTCGCCGGAGCGGGTGATAATTGTCGGCGAGTCAAAGAAAATAGAAAAATTGCCTGTTTTTCGACGGTTTCTTTAAGCGGTTGGCAATACAACAACGCAATTGGAGAAGGCTGGGATGGCGTCGTTCCGGTATTTATTTCATGCAAGAACGGAAATGTTGGTGAGGAGGAGTTGTATAAGCTGAATACAGTGGCAGAGCGCTTTGGAAGCAGTTATGCTAAAAAAGTTCTTATTGGCACAACGCTTGGGAAAAACCAGGAAAGCAAACGCTATTTTCTTCAACGTGCGAAGGATATGAATATTCAGGTGATTGAAGGCGTACAGAACATGACAGATCATGAGTTTATAAAAAAATGAAGTCGTTAGTATAGAGAATCGCAGTGGATTTTTTTGCAGGCATCGATTATAATGAAAACAAAACGACAGGAAAGGAAATGTTCCAATTATGCATGTGAACCAGGTGCGGATCAACAGGAGAACTGAAACAGATAAATCGACACAGAATGCTGGAATAAATCAACATTACAAACAATGCGAAAGTGTTGATTTATGGGAAGAACGTGTGTCGGAATGGTGTGTTTCTGATATTCGGGAAGATATTTTTAAAGATTATCTGGAACGGATACGAAGGTTCGGGCGGCTGGAGATTGGATCCGGAGATGCCGGAAGGCGAGAAGAGATACTTGATCATCTTTTTCTGCTGCGGGGAGATCATCTTAAGAATGCCGGAGCGGTACTTTTCTGTGACAATTCTGACTGTGAACTGCAGATGGCTGTTTTTGCAGGCACGGACCGGGATGAACTGCAGAAAACAAGGAGACGTCGGGGGAATGTCTTTGAACTGGTGAATGCTGCGGAGCAGTTTGTGCGGGAGAACTATTTTACAGATACGGGGACAACTGTGGACAGGCGCAGAGATTTTGATGGAATCTTACATGAAGTGTTGATAAATTCATTTTGTCATCGGGATTTCAACAGCAGACAGTGCAATGAAGTGTTGATTTTTGCCGACCGTATGGAAGTCTATAATCCGGGAAATTTTCCTGAAGCTTATGAGCCGGAGGATTATGCCGGTGGAGGTCATCGCCCGGTAAAGCGTAATCCGCTTCTGGACAGAGCCCTTTATTATTCCGGAGATACGAACGGACTCGGTATGGGACTGCACAGAATAGTGAAGGACTGTGAGAAAGCAGGCATCGACTTGGAATTTCGTAAAGAGGACCTGGGGTTTGCCGTTATTTTCCGGGATGGCTGTCTTCGGGAAGAAATGCAGGCGGATTCGGATAGTGTTGATTTATGCTCGGCGAAAAGTGTTGATTTAACAGCAAAAGAGATGATCATCATCACTTATCTTCAGACGCATGAGGATATTACCAATGCGGCTGCGCGGAAGATAACGGGAGTGGGAACAACAGCTGCCCGAAATCTGCTGAATGGATTGGTGGCAAAAAGGTATCTTGCAGCCAGCGGAGAACACAGAGGCAGAAAATATCACCTGATTCAGAGCCAGATAAGATAGCAAATAGATAATTATATCATTTCTCCTCGTCATAGAATTTATTATTTGTTAAAAAAAGCATAGTATGGGTGTCGAAAAAAGTCAAAAAATTACTACCAT
>JBJEJD010000097.1:0-15324 GCA_051877705.1 Coprococcus sp.
CTGCCGTTGTTTTGCCATAACCCATAGGTGCCACCACCGTGGTCAGGGCGCAGCGGGAGATGGGCCGCAGACTCTCCTGCAATCGCTCGGATATGTAAATGGTATTCAGATTCCATTTTGATTTTGGCATAATACGTACCTCTGACTATTCTTTCTTTCAATGAACAGACAACCTGACAAACATTGTGTAGTTGTGCTCTGATTGTTGAGTACCAGTATCGTGTTTTCTTATTTTAATTGTACCAAGTCGCTGTCGCGACGGCTAGCCCTAATTACGTGAAACCACTGCTTTTGCTTTGGTGTTACGGCTTATTTAATTTTTTCTGTAGATGCTGATAAGCTGCCAACACCAAAAAAGAACCGGCTGATCTTATCAGAAGGAAGAATAAGACCTTAGTCTTACCCTGAAATCTTCTCGTCTAAAACCAACCGATTCTTTCTAAAATATATCGAGCTAACAGGGGGAATCGAACCCCCGACCTACGCATTACGAGTGCGTCGCTCTACCGACTGAGCCATGTTAGCCTGCTTTGTCCATTATACCATTAATTTTCAAAATAGCAACAATTATTTTGAAAAATTTTTCTCCTGAGTCCTGACGAGATGTCGGCTGATATCCTCCATGTCCCTATACAGGAACCTCTCATGCTTCTTTTCTTCCGCCGTATACACAGCCGGCATATTCATCATGGCTGTGAACAGACAGAATACGCTGTATGCCTCCCCGTCCTCCTGAATATCATCAAACAGCGTCTGCTCCTCAAGAGTCAGTGCCTCTCCTCTGTCCATCTTCTCCGCCACCAAATATACATCATCCATTAACCGTTCGTTCAACATCCGAAAAACCTCCTTTCCACCATTAGATGCTGTATTTATCCTGTGTATATCGCATAGCCAGCTGCATCAATTCTTCGTCCCGACTTCGCAGAATTTTCTCCACTGCCCGCTTGATAGCCCGTTTATTCATTCTGGTCACCCAGTTTTTCGCATTGCTCTGTGTGAATTCATCTGTCAGCACAGCCTGTCCCAGTGTCACTTCTTCCCCATGGCAGTTTGTGTAAGGTTCCGCCAGTCTTTCATGATACTGACGGCTCCAGGCCATACGGACGACACGCATGGTGCTGTTAAATATTTTTCTGAAATTATCCGACAGTTCCGTCATCGACTGATCCTGCATATGTTTCCAGGCCCAGGTGTCAGCTGAAGTACAATTCGTCTCCATCAGAATAACCGGCAAAATCTTTGAATAACACCAGAATATAATATGAAAAGGATTGGCATCGGAATCAACCGCCGCATCCACATAACATTTGATAAAACGTTCTCCCACATCCGGTTCCGGATCCGGGAATTCCGTTCCCCGCCCTGCAATAGGCTGATCATCAATATTTTCTTCGAGTTTCTTTCTGACAGTCAGCTCATTAACATAATCCAATGCTTTATGTCTGTAAATACCCCGACAGTAATCAGAAAACATACAATCAGGATTCTTTTCCAGCATCCGGCGGTAGCTCTCAAAAATTTTTTCACCATAAAGGGCCTCCCGTGCCATGCCCGTAATCGCCTCAAAGGATGTCATGGATGCAAAAGGCGATTTATTCAGAACAGCCCAGACGGCCGGTGCCGAATAAGCTTCCAGTGCTTCTGCCATCTGAAGCCACTGTTCACCCCTGCCCTTGAAATTCTGCGAAACTCCTTCATATAATTCCTGAATCCGCCTTTTCGCTTCCATTCTCTTTCTTCGGCGTTCTTCCATCTTCTGTTCATCCATCACCATACTCATAACGCTTATCCTCCGTCCTACAGATCCTCCCTGATCAGCGGTATAATTGCCTTCGATAAAGCTTCATAGCTGCAGCAGCCGCTGATTCCCGGCAGTTCCGTCTCCTGACGGATCACTCTGTATTTTCCTTTATTCCTGCCTTCCTTATCCATTATACCAGTATAATATTCCAAATACCACTTTTTACTCTTATTTACAGGCGGAACCCAGAAAATTTCTGAGAGAATATCATAGTCCTCCATTGGCATGGTGGTCTGACGAATCTGATTTCTCGTCACAAGGTAATAACTCTTTTCAACAGTTTTTAAATGATACCGGTTAAAGAGGCGCATCTCCCGACATTTCGGAAAGCACTCATCCGGCATGGAAGAAACGATAAAATGAAAAGGCACCAGTTCATTCATCATCACATCCTCCAGATCAGCCGCATTATCCAGAAAATCATCATCAAAAACCGTTGTACCTCCTCCCTGGGTAAAAGAATACTTTCTCAGAGACTGAATCATCGGCAGCATGAAAAGCCAGGCCTTCTTTCGCTCCTTTTCTTCGATCCGAAAACCGTTGATACGATGAGATCTGGATCCCGCCGAAAAATAAAAGAGCAGGCTGCAGTCCGAAAAATTCATAAAATAAATCGTGCTGCCCTCCGGCTGTTTTTCATAATAGGATTCGTGAAAACGAAGAGACATGAGAAAATAGGGTTTGATCACATTATCGGCAAACTTAAGATTCCTGACAGGCTGTTCCAGTGTAATGGATTCAGAAAATGTTGTATATTTGATAATCATTCTTTCTTCCTTCCTCCTCTATAATAGCCCACACTGTTCAACTTTTTGTTCAGAGAGATCCTGGCCTTCTCTATCTGGGCCAGATCGATACCGTCCTTACCAAAAGTCATGGCATCTGTCTCCGCAATAGCTTCTCCCCGTCCATCAAGGGCCAGCAGAAACGCTTTATACCGTTTTGTCTGCTGTTCTATCTGTATCTGTATCTCACAGGTATTATCTGCTGCATCAATCACCGGATGCAGAGAAGTGTCCATCTGCCGGACCGGAATCGCCGAAAGCGCCCCTATTGCTTCGGGTGTATAACATCTTCCTGCACCACTGACATAAAAACTGCTGCTTTTTGTGCCGTAAACAAAGCTGAACATATCCGATGAAGACTGTATATCCTGCATCAGCCTCTGCATACAGGCAGAATGATCCTGCATCTGCTGCCACATACTCTCCGGTTCCCCCGGATCCATGAAAAGACTCTCCTCTGTCAGCGTATCAAAAGAAATCTGACGGCTTCTGGTCTGACTCCTGTCTCCCCGTCCCGTCATCCAGCGGTCTCTCAGAAGAGTATTCCTTGAAAAGCGATCGATCAGATAAGGCAGCGCATACCAGAAGAGCCGATTCTTCTCCGGAGGGCATGCCAGTCCTTCCACTGCATAAATAGTCCGGCCCTGACGATCCATACTTCCGGAAAAACCGCTGCGCACCAGCACACTGCCGTTCTCATCGTAAATAAAATAAATATTATGCAGGCTTTCCTCTGTCAAAAACTGTTTAAGTTCCGATTTCTGCATCATCTGGATCAGAAATGACATCCTGTCTTCCATCACCTGATCCACATAATCCGGCCGGAATATCCAGCGATAATCCGTATCAAAATCCCGGGTCCGCAGTAAAACATCAACCTTCATCCTGCTGATCCTCCCTGTCATCCGTCAGATGATCCCGATGCCGCTGGATCCGCTCTCTCACACCGGTCCGGCTGATCAGGGCATTCATACGACGGCGTAACTCGGTGATGTCCCTGTCCTTCTTTTCAATCTCACCAAGCAGCCCGGCCACCTTATCTTCCGGCTTAGGCATCTTCTTCCAGCCTGAGAAAAGATTACCCAACAGCGTATTGCCCCGTCCTTCCTCGATCAAACGGTCTGTCAGATCCGCTTTTTCTTCATCCTGGACCCTTTTCCACTGGGACAAAATACAGGCGATAGTATATACCAGTGTCGTCTCGATATTATAGGGCTCCGGTGCACAGCCCTCTCTTACAACCGATTTCGCAATTTCCTTTCCTGTCATATCCTTTGTCATACAAAGCCTGTAATTGCCTTCACCCACGGCAGATACAGGAATAACGCCAAAGCTCCACCCATTTTGAATATTTCTCTGCACCCGCTGATAAATTCCGCCAAACGCCTGTATAACCCGATCTGTCAGCCTGGCATAATTATTCGCCTTCATACTGTCCGGAATTCTCTCATCATCGATCTTCGTCAGAACAAATAGTACCGTCAGCGGTCTGTTGCCCATGGCTCCCGCTAATGTATTAAAAAGAGGATTGATCCGTGTGGCCCCTGTTGCCTTCTGCCACTCGGCCAGGTTCCTGCCCTGACATAATAGCGGGGCATCCGCAAAAATAAGGATGGCATCACTGGCAAGCAGCTGATTCTTCAATGCTCTGGCCCCTGAAGACATTTCTCCCCTTGCATTCACTATTCCCAGGACATCACCGCCGGCATAGTCCGTAAAATCGAAATCACAGACCGCATTCCCGTCACTCTCCAGTGTCAGCGGGAAAATCGTGGTCTCCAGAGTACCATCTGCAAAATCATAGTTCTCCCTGTTAATCAGTGCAATATCCGCAATCTGTCCAATCTGTTGAAAAGCCTGATCCACATTGACCGACGGCACCAGTGAAAGCCCGTAAAAGCTGTTCATCATCATGGTCTGATAAACTCCGGACAAAAAAGCTGTCTTACCGGACCCGGATATCCCGAGCATGGTAATCCGCATCCGCTTTCTGTCATTTGTTCCGTTTTCATCCATAGATGGACTGTCACTCAATTTAGCGCCTGCTTCCGCTTCGTCATCATCTTCGAAATCCCCGTTCTCCTCCGAATCTATGATCCGGCGATTTTTACGCCTTTTACCAAGCAGACCGGATAATGTATCTTCTCCAAAATCATCTGTATTAAATTCTTTTTCGCTCATAAAGCTCTCCTTTAATCTCTACTGTGTCAGCCATGCCACCAGGAAAAATAACAAACTGAAACTGATAAACGTCTTCAGTATCTCTCTGACAGATGTGAGCCTTTCTTTGTCAAACTTCAGGCATACACCCGCAAGATACAGGATACCGGAGACAACGGCCAGCCAGAAGAGAATAATGGCAAAGGTCATGACAACTCCATATTTTTCAAACATGTATACCTCCTGTGGTATTAAATAAAACTCCGGATCCAGTTCCCGATCTGCCCGATTATCCGAAGCAGCGCCGACAATATCAGTGCCCCTCCGTCCAGCAGATGTTCAACTGCTCCCGGCAGATGACCGGCTGCAGTTATAAGATGACTTCCGGCCTGTCTGAACAGTAAAACCAGCTGTGACAGAAGATGAAAGATATGGCCCGGAATCTGCTGCAGCGTGGACAGATTAAAGCCTGCTGCCAGCAAAAGGATGATCAGAAGAACCGGGATTCCCCGCCGTATATAGTAGTTGAAGCGATTCATACGTGAAACTGACAATGCCGGGAACATGACCACGCCTTCTTCAATGTGAAACGGCCGCCAGAAACTTCCGGTGAAAATATCTCTTACATGAAAAGCTGTCTTTTCCACTATGGGACCGTAGAAGCGTCTATAACAGGCTTCGCAGCTGCACCCTCTGACCGCTCCCTTTAATATGTAGCCATCCACCACCGGCCGCCCGCACAAGCGACAGGGCTGCGGCTTTTTCAATTTTCCCGGCAGACACTTGATCCTCATGGTCTCCTCCATTATTTCCATACAAAATCTTCTGAATGATCCGGTATCACGCCAGGCCCCACACATCAATCATAGCGCTGAGATTTCCCGATCTGTCCTGTCCGTCCGTATCCAGATAACAGATCTTAAAATCACATCTCCGTTTCAGTTCATTGAAGTTTTTAATCATTATTTCAACAGCTTCACTGTTCGTATCCAGCGAATAATCTCCGATAATCACCAGCCGGTATACTTCCTTTATCCCATCAGCAGAAGAAAATTCCTCATCTCCCGGCATAAAATCTTTTAACATGCCGTAGCTCAAAAGCAGCGCCTCACTGATCGCATACCGTTCCACGTCCTCATCCAGAGCCGCTCTGAAGCCATTCTCATAGACCGCAAATGGACGTACAACCGCTTCGCGGCTGCCGTAAACAAATGCCTGTCCATATACGACGGCACCAACTCTTTCGTAAAAATCCTGAGCCTCATACAGTGTTTCTGTCATCTGATACTGTTTCTCATTGCCCCCGTTGCCGGATTTTGCATTCTTCAAAAGGCAATAGCAAACATACAAATTATCAATTTCCGCTCTTTCCTTTTTCATGAAAACCTCCTACGAAAGCATGAGCAGCAGCTGATTCCGAAGCACTGTATTATCCCTCATTAAGCACTCCTCATCATTCTGCTCGCTGATTTTCAGATAACGCGCCTTAATGACCTCTTCAATATCAAACACAAAAGGCGTTTTGGATTTCATCGGATGCCCCTGAGCATCCACCATACGGAACAGATACTCCGGTCCTGTATATTGTGTTGGGACAAACAATACCACAGACCGAACCGGTATCCCCTCACGGCAATTGGTCAGGTTCATATCCTGAGGCGGTGTATCCGTAAAAAGGATCAATACCCTCTCTCCTGCAGGCGCTTTTCTCAGTTTTTCCAGAGAATACCTGACAGCCTGTCCGATATTTTCCCGTCTGTCACGGGATCCGCCGCCAATCTCCCGCGTCAGCAGTCCATCCAGTACATCCATTGGCGAATCTGTAAAATCCTCACCTTTCCATGTCTTCTTCGTCACTTCATCAGAAAAAAAAGTGATGCCAAACCGGATTCTTCCTGCTCCCAGCTTACAGGCATTCATGAGATCACGGTAAAATATATAAATAGTTGGAAGAATATCTCTCATGGAACGGGAATAATCGATGACAAGATCGATGGTTGTCGGAGAATCTATTCCCACTTTGATTTCCCTGATTCCCATGTCTCTTCCCTTTATTCCCGGTGCTCCGCCGGCCCGGACTTCCGGGCGTCTGCCTGAATTCATGATATTTCTCATTTGTCTTTGATTGGGCATGTTGACTCACCTTCCCAGCCTTAATTATAATAATAAACTTTTTCGATTTTTATCACAACATCCTGATAACGAATCTCATCTCCTGCACAGATACCTTCTGACCTTTTATCCGATATTTCCCTCAAACGGCATTGTCCGCTCAAAGGTACAAACCGCAGACAGTCATTGATATAGTAGAAGGAACCAATACTATTCAGAACCCCACTTCCTGCAGCATTGGCATAACCGATGATATTCTGTCCATAAGTCAGCGTTAATGCCGTATTTTCACTGACGCAGAAACTTTGACGGCAGTCCTTGATTCCCTCACTCATCACCCGACAGTATACATTCGCAAACCGAAGGGGCGCGTCATATCCCGGTCGGCATTCCAGCCAATGATCCATATAATAATCAACATACCAGTTTTCATTATATTGCTCAAGGAAATGATGATAATCCTCGATCACTTCCTCAATGTCCTCGTAACAGCTGCCGCCATTCGCTATGAGTTTTCGTATCATGGATTCCAGTTCCGGATACCGTCTGCCACTGTTCATTGACTTCAATGTATAGGCCTTATCCGGATCCTCAAGATACGACTCATCATCAAAATGAGCCCGTCCTTCCATGATTTCATACATCATCAGACCAACCGCATACAGATCCCAACGGTGGCTGAACTGGCGATCCGGTTCATCCGGGAGATTAGCCAGACGGAAGGCTTCCGGATGAACATAGCCAACGGTACCTCCCAGATAAAGATCATCAATATGGATATGATTCTGTTCCACCATCATGTCAAAATCAACCAGTTTCAGCTGCTGATAATCGTTATTTTCTCCGTAAGTATCAACCAGTATATTTCCCGGCTTCAGATCTCTGTGCACATGATAAACCGCACTATACTGTTTCGCGTAAGCTCTGACTGCATACAGCAGCTGACGGATCAGATCCAGTCTCCGCCTGTCAGCTTCCCGCTGATCCTCCATATTCTTAAGAACGGCAATATAGCTGCTTAATTCCTGACCTTTGACATATTCAAGTATCACATAATCAACAGGAACTCCCCCACAATCGGCATGACCATCCAAAAACGTACGCATCAGAAATGGTGACACCATTTTAACAGAAGCCTGATGTGCCAGCAATGCCCGCTCACGTTCCAGACTGTTATCATTATTTTTAACGCTCTTCCGATCGGATGTCTCACGCTGTCGAAGAATCTCATCCAATTCCCTGTTGACCGTCACTTTACGTTGAGTCGGATTCTTTTTGATTTCCTGCGGCTCCTTCGCAAAATCTCCCACATACTTGATGATGTATTGACGCTCCGGGCAGCGGTGCCTGCAGGACTGGCATATCAGTTTTCTTCCATCACCATCCGCCTGCCTGAGATAATCATCACATACCGGCCTTGCCGCACCCATATATTTCATCGGATTATCATGAATCCTGCTGGCATCCTCCGTAAACATCAGATACTCAAATCCGCCAAGAGCTTCCGGAGCAGCCATCTCCAGAACATCTCCTTTTTTATACATCTCCCGTTTCCTCCTCCGTATCCTGCTCGTTTACATCTGTATTATCCTCAAATATCATCTGATAAACATCAATTAAATCCTCAAATAATGTGGCACCATAGCTGCTTTCACCGCTGCCGTCCACACCGTAACGATTCAGCACAACAATATACTGCGGATCATCCGCCGGCGCATAGGAAGTCAGCCAGATATTGTTATATCCGCTGTAACCGCCGGATGCACTGTCAATCTGACCTGTTCCGGTTTTACATCCGATAGCACAGCTCTCACCATTGATGATCAGATCCAGTCCTGTTTTCTCTTTCAGTGAATCCCCCATAGCTACCATGGCATCCCGGATAATGGCCGATGTCTCCGGACTCATTATGTTCATAAAATCTCTGTTGATTTTTTCGTTCTGAACCACATCACTTTTACTGTAAACAGCACCCTGAACCGTATTTTTCTGCTTTGTCCTGTAGATTTCCTGTATCATATGGGGTTCAGCGATCTGCCCGTCACAGGCAGCCCCCATGGTAATCATGGCAATCTGCATGGCGCTGAGCTGGACATTCTGCTGCCCGATAGCTGTTCTTGCCAGCTGTCTGTCATCATCTTCAAAAGCATAATTAGATACCATTCTGCCAAAATCAAAGACAAATTCACTGCCGATCCCGCAGCGTCCGGCGATGGCATCCAATCCGGTTTTGCCAATATCATCCAACGCTTTTTTGGCAAAATAAACATTGATTGACTTGACGAAAGCCTCTTTAAAACCTACTTCACCGTAGACAGCACCGCCCGCATTCGGCAGCTGGGTTCCGTCAATTTCCAGATAACCTGTCCCGTCGTATACCGTCTCATCCAGACAGCTCTTCCCCTTCTCAATAATGCCGATACTGGTCACGATTTTAAAGACACTTCCCGGCATACGCGGATGCAGCAGTGGATAGGTCATACTGTCAAGCTGGTCTGCCACCACATCTGTCCAGTGCGCATCTGCATCATTCTTCTCAATAGCGGCAGCCAGATCGGCCACATCAAAAGAAGGATAAAAGGCCCATGTCAGAACGCGCCCCGTCTTTGCATCCATGATTACAATAGATCCCTCATCCCCGGTGCCGTTTCCCCGGCACTGACTCTTCAATTGACTGAAGCAATACTCCTGAAGACGGCTGTCCAGTGTTGTCTGGATCGTGCAGCCCTTATTTGTATTGGAAAGTGCATCATAAAGATAAGTCTTATTGGCACCTGCCAGCAGATAATCGCCAAAATCGGTGGAAAAACCAATGGCCTGGGTGTATGCCTCTGCATCTTTGTAAATGGCCGATCCGCCCGGCACCTCTGTGTACATCAGCGGAATACCGCTGCTGTCCGTAATATCGCCCTGAATAATATTTTTCTCCCCATAGGTCACCTTTCCCTCTGCCTTACTGTTTTCAACGGCAGTTTTCTCATCTTCACTCTTTATCAGACTGGCACCTGAGGCAAAGTAAAGATGATAGACCAGAATACAGGCAACCAGCATCAGCCCCGCATAAGCATAGGCCGTTCTTGTCTTCCAGCATTTCTTTAGAAAATCTATAAGTTTTTTAATCATTTCACTCCTCCGCCAACAGCTTATATCTCTTCTGTCTATTTCTGAACCCCAAGAATCACCCTGAATTGATCCGCTTTCAGTGTAATTCTCCCATCCAGTCTTACAGACCGCATTGGCCGTCCTTTTCCGGTATTCTCCTCATCCACCAGCAGCTTCAGTTTGGTAGATAATTTCTTTTCTCCCCCTGCCGAAGGCTCGGCAGCATAGATCATCAGCTGCTCCCGGGCATCTGTCTGGACAAAAAACCACGCACGGCTGACCGCAACTTTGTCATCCTCCGGAACACCATCCGGCACAACAATGATATCGTTGCCGAATCCGGACTCCCGGCCAAACTGCACCGGAAGCTCGTCCATTTCGATGATTCCCTTATCAATTTGTCTGCCCTTATAATATATTTCATAAGTAATACCTTCAAAACTTCTCTTTTTTCCTGTCTCTGTTTTTACTTTTTTCCCTGTCAGCCTCAGATAATCCTTCAGAAAAATAAGTACAATACAGATACAGACAAGAAAAAGTGCAAGCCCCATCATATTTGTGATAAAATCCATAACCTCATCCTCTCCCTGTCCACTATAAATATTTCTTCAGACGCAGCCAGATATAGATCGCCAGCAGTATCACACCGCTGATCAATGCTGTTGCCTTGTTGCCGATAAAATATGACATAACCAGATTCATAAACAGCCACAATCCTGCCCACGGAATCTGTACGAGCTCTACTGTTACACCTTTCCTGATAAGCCGCTCAGCCAGCACAATCAATACCACTGTGAGAGCAGCAATACCGACAACACCGCACCACACAAGCGCAGACATATTCAGAAGCTTTGCAAGGTGAACGGCCATATACCATCCATTAACCATCAGCCCCATATACAGCCCAATACAGACAGCCATCATCCATGGAATGGCTTTTGCCAATTCTTCCGACTCCATTCTCTCCTCTTCAGCTTCCGCATTCCCTTCTTCTGTCTCTTCCGAAACTTCATTCTGTAATGCCTCCAGACGATCCGCTTCCGCTCTGCCTTTAGAGGCATATTTTTTCAGAAGTGTCTCCAGCACATCTTCCTCCATTAGTTTCAGCAAAGTATCATACATCAGTTGTGTATCGGCATTTTCATTGTTCTGCCAAAACTGCCATATGGCGGTAACAGCAGGCTGAACATCTCCGTGCAGTTTACGAATATATGCGGCAAAGTTCTCTTTTTCCCGCTTTTTCCATTGTCCGTCATAAGTTTCCCTGTTTTTGGTTCTATATATGGCATATAATCTGTAATTGCAGTAATTTGGGTGACCATTACTCTCAAACACCTTCGAAACAGGTCCCAGCCGGTACAAATCATCAAAATCCTCCGGCTGCACTCTCATCCAGAACTGACTGCTCATCCGGTCAAAATCCATATCGCTGGTATATCGGGCAATCCGGCAAAGATTAAAACGTGAATCCAGTTCCAGACGTTCTTCATATTGCCAGACAGCAGACAGCAAAATCCCCATGTCCTCCGGATTCGGAGCCTTCCGGACTTCTTCCTCAGACACATCCTGCCTGTCTCTGCTTCCTGCTCCGGTCTGATAGCGCACACTGTCCAACCCGGAGATATATTCATAAAGATGTCTGGCTTCATCAGCAGAACTGATTTGTATGCTGCCATTTTCCAGTCCTCCGGCCATGGTCTTCAGCCACAGGTTCTGAGTTTCATTATCCATACTCTTCCGGTTAATCCGAAGCATCTCGCCGCAGGACACCGATGTGCCGCTCTTAGAACTTCCAAGCAGCTTAAACAGCCATGTTCTGCCTTCAGACAATCCCTGATCTACAAAATCCTGATAATAGGCATCCGATATTTCCCGCATCCATTCCAGATAGGAACGGACTGTTCCCAGACTGCCTGCTCTCAGTTGATCCAGAAGCTTCCAGTTGCGGTCCAAACTGTTTTCATATTCCTTACAATTCCTGTCGCTCAGCGCAGCAGCCGCCAGAATATATTTCTCCATGACAGTCTGAACAAAGCTCATTGGCTTCCCTTTCGTATCCACATGATGGAGGCAGCAACAGAACAATCTGCGGTAATCCTCGCTGTCGGCTGCCCGCTGCTCCAGATAAGGCTGGCTGCGTATCAGCGTCTCCTGAGACATCTGAATTTCCCTGCCTTTGTTCAGGCAATTCAGATAATACTGCCATATCATATCCTCGAAAACTGCCGTCTCATTCAAACATATCTTTTCCACTTCTGCCCGGTACTGTCTGTCATCCTTCTCATAAAGAGCCGCCAGCGTCTCCAGAACTGCCCTTTCCTCCTCGGGTATTTCCTTATCCGCACCTTTTATCTCCGGATCAAGATAAAATTTCCACGAACTTTCGGAGGATCTTTTAAATACAAAACGCACATACTGAATATCTTTCTCCGACCATGCCTGATAATCTGCCTGATGACGGCACTGTTTTGGAAGAATGTCATAGACAAGTGACATGACGGTTCTTGCTGTCTCATTATAATCAGCCGCAGAGATGTCATCCATAATAAAGCAAAGTGTAGAAGGTTTATTCTGTCCACAGACTGTCTGCCATACCATATACATCAGCTGCACCAGCCGTTCACCTGTGAGTCCGTATTTTCTGCACGCCTCATGCGGATCCATGTTATTCTCATGCACCTGAATCACCGGCAGATCCTGCCCCGTCCGTACTTCCTTCTGATACAGGGAAAGAGGCCACGACATACATTCCCGGAATCCATCCGACTGCCCGTCCTGCGGCATCACTGCATGGATCCAGTAGCTGGTCCGGGCATCGCCTTCCTTTGTACAGGATACGACCATGGCTGCCACATAGCTGCCCAGGCTTGTGTTATAGACAACGGATTCCACCGGCATCAGCGTATCCAGCCTCATCCAGTCTGCAGTCAGCAGTTCCAGCTCCTTCTCCGTCCGCCGGTCATGGCTGCTGTCCCCTTCAAAACGCATGCCCTGTCCATAATTCGTATAATAAAACTGATCAAAATTGATTATTCGTTCCATCCATGTTCCTCCGCATATATGGATATAAGCTTCAATAACGGCTCCTCCACGCGAATCGGGGCAAAATCACCCTTCAGTCTTGGTTTCACCAGTCGTGTTTGCTCTTCCTCCTTCGGCACTTCCGTAGGACATCCCAGAGCTGCAATCATATGTAACGAATAGGATTTAAAAACATTTTCAAAAAACTTCAGGTTAAACACCTTGTCACTGAACAGTCTCAGCAGCTGCTCATCCCGCATACTGTTCATATTCGGATCCATCTTCCGCTCATCCATGAACAGCAGATTGCCGTGATTATACTCATCGATCTCGTGATTGCCTCTCAATTCATCACATTTTGAAATGGTCAGCGCCACATGCATTTCCCTTAATCTGTCATCATCCACATAACCTCTCAACGCAGTCAGCACTTCCATGGAAGCATTATCTTTGACAGAATACATTCCGCCTCTGCTCTGCTTTTCCATGATTTCCTCCAGCGTGATTCTGCGAAAATCCTCTGACTGAACCTCCATTTGCTCCTCGGGTTCCAGAAGTCTGGCATTTTGATAAAAAAGATCGCTGTCATTATTTTTGATAAAAAGGAACCGATTACTCAAGCCTGCCCGTATACCTGTCTTATCCGGCTCTATCATATAAATGATGCCGTCCATATAAGACATATAGTACACCAGCTCACTGTCCCTGATAGATCCTGTTAATATCTCGCCGGCTGCATCATAGATGCCAACGATGGCCTCTTTTTCCTGTCTGCCGCGCCAGGTCAGTTTCAGAAACACCGGCGGAATAAACCGCTGACCCGTTGGT
The DNA here is from genome assembly GCA_051877705.1 of Coprococcus sp. GTDB lineage: Bacteria > Bacillota > Clostridia > Lachnospirales > Lachnospiraceae > Coprococcus_A. The sequence goes on from JBJEJD010000097.1 coordinate 13,813, forward strand.
TCAGGACAGATATTATCTTCTCTGAATTCCTTCAGCATCTCGCTGAATTCATCATCCATCCCCCGGTTCGCCTCCAGCATAGACACAAAATCCATCCGTTCAACATGACTGTTGAGACCGCCGCCAATGGGATTGTTCAGAGTTCTGAAAAGAGACAGTGCCATGCAGGTCTTCCCCCCAAACTTATTTGCCGCCAGTGCAACTTTAATCAAAGGCAGTTCAAAAATCTCTTCAGGCAGCACATTATAGCACTCCGGACATACGATCTTGGTCAGAGCAACCCTCTGCCCGTCTTCCCGAATAATGTACTTCGGCGGCTCCTGTCCTTTCTGCTCCTTCCGTATCTCACAGATGATTCTTGATGAATCATCCGTATTATCCAGCCTTTTCGCAGCTCCCTGGCCAGGCCTGAGCATTCCGGAATCATCCGTTTCCTGATCAAACGCTTCCTGATCCTCTCCCCGGCTGAATCTGTCGGCATCCGATGCAAATACCGCCTGAGCTTTTTCAATCTCCTCCCGGGATTTTACGATACGCTTATCCAGAATATCCGGCTCAATCTTCCGACTGTAAGCAATCCAGAAACGGTAAAAAGGATTTTCTTCCAACCTCATATTTTCAGGTGTCAAAAATGCTTTCAGCTTCGGTGACACCGGCTTCTTTTCTATTCTCACATAATATTTCACATCCTGCATGGTCAGTGTTTCCATGCAATATGGGCATCTGCATTGTTCAGGCATAGTCTCCTCCTTATTATCTGAAATGCAGGGAAATTCTTGCATCTTCAAGCAGAATCTCCCCATCCTCATCATAGGTGAACTCTTTCATCCGCTGCTTCTTTTCTCCTTCAATGATTGAGGCATTCAGTGAAATCGCACGGATACGGGTCTCATCAATGGCAAATAAGCGAACATCTGTCTCGTGATTGAGTATCTCCGGCAGAGTCATCCACGACCCCTCTCTCGAGAGGAACCGGAGAGAATCCATGGAAAATACCCCCGGCAGACTGGCACCATAAGCGTCCTTAGCGACCCTCCTGCATCGGTACTGCCTGCCGCCAGCTGCGGTTTCCACCAGAATATCTATATCCCTCCTGAAAGGGCTCTCCTCATGATTGGCAATCTCCTTCAAAGTCTTCAGAACAGCCTCAAGCTCTGTATAGAGAGCTTCTGTTATCTGTTCATCTGCTTCTATCTTACTCAGCATCTCCTTCCGGAAGACTTCATCAACATATTTCTTTGGATCTTCCACATCCAGCCCGTTTTTCGATGATACTACTTTTTCATTTCCCTGCATTTTCAGCAGCTGACTGCAGACATCCTCCAGTACAATTTTCATCTTTCGAAGCGTCTCATAGCTGGCATCTTCCTTCAGGCTTTCAGCCTTTGCCATCATCTTTCGAATATCCGCCGCTGTATAGGCACTGGCAGGTCCTTCCTGGCGAACCCGATCCTCTGCTATGCGTCCCGTTTCCGATATCTCATACTGCAGTATCCTCATATTATTGACCAG
>JBJEJD010000098.1:0-3604 GCA_051877705.1 Coprococcus sp.
CTCGTCGGGCTCATAACCCGAAGGTTGTTGGTTCAAATCCGGCCCCCGCAACTCAAAGACTTGATTCATTCAAGTCTTTTTCTTTATGTATGAAACATTTGGATATTTGCTGATACAGAGATGAGGACAATGAAATGAACAGAGATATTCGACTGCTTGCACTGGATCTGGATGGGACTACTTTTAATTCAGAGAAAATTATTACGGAGAGAACGAGGGAGGCTATTGCTGCTGCCATTAGAAAGGGTATCATTGTTATGCCGGCAACGGGGAGGCCGAAAAATGGTCTTCCGGAAAGTTTCATATCTATTCCAGGGGTGCGGTATGCCTTGACATCCAATGGCGGTGCGGTGGTCGATCTGGAAGAGGATAGAATGATTCATGGCGATTTTGTGGATTATGAGACGGGATGCAGGGTGATTGATCTGCTGTTATCCATTGATGCGCTGGTGGAGGTCTATCATGACGGCATATGCTATGCGGATCGCACAGGATATGACAAAACTTTGCATATTTATCAGCATATGCCGGCATGGTTTAAAGCCTATGTGAAGAAGTCGCGGACACCGGTGGATGATCTGCAGGAGCAGGTTTATTCCGGTAAACTGAAGATAGAAAAGTTTTTGGCTTCTTTCGATGATATGGCTCTCAGGCAGCAGCTGTTTGAGCAGGCCCAGAAAATCGGTAAGCTCAGTGTTGTATTTGGCAATGCTTTTAATGTGGAGATCAGTTCAGCAACAGCCACAAAAGGAAACAGTCTTCTGGCTTTTGCGGCGGAAATGGGAATAGAGCCGGAACAGATCATGGTCTGTGGTGATACGATGAATGATCAGACCATGATGGCGGCGGCGGGCCTGGCTGTGGCCATGGGCAATGCAGATGAAGATATCAAGGTACTGGCGGACTATATCACTCTATCCAATGATGAAGATGGTGTGGCCTGTGCCATAGAAAAGTTTATTCTTTAAGAGCGGTAAGCAGCTGACGGATAATATGCATAACCCCATCCTCATCGTTGGATAAGGTTTCAAAACGGCTGACAGCTTTAAGATCGGGGTGGGCATTGGCCATGGCATAGCTGAAATAGCCCTGCTGCATCATCTCATAGTCGTTGAGATAGTCACCGAATACCATGGTTTCATCCGGTGAGATATGATATTCTTTTTGCAGAGCGGCGAGACCGCGGCCCTTGCTGGTATGCGTCAAACCCAGATCGATCCATGTATATCCGGCCAGTGTTGCTCTGTAAGGCGGCTGAAGCTGTGAGAGCAGAGGATAAGAATGCTTTTCGGCACCGGTAATGTCACAGACTGTTATCTTACAGACAGGTTCAGGAATATCAGAGATGTTCTTGATATATCGTATATTTTCATAATACAAATCTATGACGTTCATAACAGCTGCCGGTGTGCTGTTAAAAACATAAGCATGACTATATCCGGAGAGAATAGGATGAGCCTGCGGCAGCTGCCGGCAGAATCCGACAAGATATGTCAGCTGGGCTTCGGTCATGCTCTCCATATATACCAGACGATGATTGTTCACAACACAGCAGCCGTTTTCAGCTATGAAGATCAGTTTGTTCCTGCAGGTATTGAACTGTGCGGAAAGAGTCGGATAGGATCGGCCGCTGGCAATGACAAATAAAATGTTCTGCCTGTGCAGTTCATCCAGTATATAGAAAAAATCAGGGGGCAGTTCCCGTTGACTGTTGAGGAGAGTGCCGTCCATGTCTGTGGCGATAAGCTTCACCTGTTTTAAAGAACGCATGATTGTGGCTCCTTTTATAAAGTAAAATTGTACATCAGTCTAAATCAATCATATAAAGATAAGGCTGAGTAGATACCATTATAGCATGTATAAGGAAAAAATGATAGAAAGAAGCTTGTTTATAACAGAATCTGACGTTATACTGGGAATTACAGGCACCATCTGATATACGCGCCACGAGTCTTGAAAGACAGAGATGTGGTTGATTTGATAATTCCGGGAGGATAAGATAATGTGCGGAAGATATCTGTTTGATGCAGATAATGATATGGAATTGAAGGGGCTTCTGAAGGAGGCCGGTCTGGAAATGATACGGGAAACCGGTGAGATTCGTCCAACGGAGCAGGCGGTGCTGATCAGACAGACTGGATGTCATGTATATGCATCTGCAGGTTACTGGGGCTTTCCTTTTCAAAAGAAACAGATATTACTGGCAAGACTTGAGACGATACTTGAAAAGCCCATGTTTTCTGAAAGTATGCTCTATAGGCGTTGTGTTGTCCCTGCTACTGGATTTTATGAATGGACCCATGATAGCTTAAAGAAAAAGTTTTATTTCAATACGGAGAATACAGCGCATTTTTATATGGCGGGGATATGGAGACCTTTCGAGGATGGAGACCATTTTGTTATTGTCACAACGGAGGCTGATGAATGTACACGCCCGGTTCATGACCGGCGACCGGTTATTCTGGATTGGGATGAAGCGGGGCTCTGGCTTTCGGACTGGCAGAGTGGATGGCAGGCAGCTTCCCTGGCAGCACCGGTATTGAACAAAAAATGCTGTGAGGAATATGAGCAGCTGACTTTATTTTAGCGGATGGGGGATGGAGATGGAAATTTTAACAGGCGATATCATTAAAATGAAGAAAAAACACCCATGCGGCAGCTTTGAATGGGAAGTACTGCGCAGCGGGGCCGATTTCAGATTGAAATGCTGTGGTTGTGAGCATCAGATCATGGTGGCCAGAAAACTGGTGGAGAAGAATATCAGGAAACTGGTCAGAAGTGGTGAAGAAATTAAAATTGTGAGATAATGCAAGAGAAGCTGTCATGATGAATGGCAGCTTCTTTTTATGATGAAACAAAGATCATAACTGGTGTTTTATTTTTGTAATTCTGCAATATTAATTTGAAGATTTTCATAGATGCCGACCTGGATGATCTGGTCGAAGGGGATGATCACGGGTGCATCATTATCCTCATATCTGTAGATAGTAGTTTGTTCGCTGGCAGGATCAACAATCCAGTATTCACGGACACCGGCATCGGCATATAAAGCGTTTTTTCTGATATAATCCATACGGCGGCTGCCTGGGGATACAACCTCAATAACAAGATCAGGCGCACCTTCGCAGCCTCTGTCGCTGAGTTTGTCAGGATCACAGATAATGGAAATATCTGGTTCTACAAAGATTTTATCGTTGGCATTTAAATTGACGGCAAAAGGAGCGGTATAAACCTCACAGTTTCCTTTATTTGATTTGATATGTTGTTGAAAAATATAGAGTAGTTCGCTGATTAGCCTTTGATGTATTCTGCTTGGTGAAGCCAGGTCATAAAGCTGTCCGTCTATTAGCTCGGCACGTTTCCCTTCGGGGAGATTCCAGTAATCTTCTGCAGTGTAAATATAATCGCCTGGTAATGACATAGCAAGGTTCCCTCCATATGAATAGGTGTTTTGCGTTTTAAGATCAGTTTTCAACATATGATTCCTCCTTTATTATAAACGATAGTTATATTTTAATGCAACTATTATATACCGACGTTATTGTGAAACTTGTCATAATGCGTCGGCGGTTTTATTAAATTTCCCGAAAAAAGAATAAGGATG
>JBJEJD010000099.1:0-15133 GCA_051877705.1 Coprococcus sp.
TGGACTGTTGTGGGAAGCGGTGCGGTGATCGTGACAGATGAGGATATGAAAGGAAAGGGTATTGCCAGGGTGATGGCGGCTACACCGGGACGAATTGTTGATTTTGGCGTGAAGGATTCTCTCAATATGGGCGCCTGCATGGCGCCTGCTGCCTGTGATACTATTTGCCAGCATATGCTGGATTTTAACAGACGGCCGGAAGATTATGACGCAATTATTACCGGTGACCTGGGAAGTGTGGGACAGAAGATTCTCTTCGATCTGACGGAAGAACAGGGATATGATATTCGGAAGCAGCATCTGGACTGCGGAATGCTGATTTATGATCCGAAGACGCAGGATACGCATGCAGGGGGCAGCGGCTGCGGCTGCAGTGCCGTGACACTGGCGGCGTATATTCTGCCGAATATCAAAAGAAAGGAATGGAAGCGCGTTTTATTTATTCCGACGGGTGCACTGCTGTCGACAGTCAGTTTTAATGAAGGACAGAGTGTACCGGGGATTGCCCATGCCCTTGTATTGGAGGCAATGTGTGGGACAGGGGACGGTTCTGTGTCCCGTTAATTCGGGACACAGAACCGTCCCCTGTCCCCTACAGACCTGCCAGTAAGCGAAGGTTCTTTTTTAATATTTCCTGTTCATCTTCCGGAATATCGATCATGATATCATGATTGGCTTCATCGATGATCTTCAGAATAGGCTCTTCCAGGCTCTTTCCTTTTTCTGTCAGTACCACTTCAATATAACGTCTGTCTTCAACACTGACATGACGGTTCAGCAGTCCTTTTTTCTCCATACGGTCAAGAATACCGGATATTGTCGAATTCTCAAGCTTCAGTTCAGAAGCAATTTCCTTCGGGGTTGTTTTTTCGCCTTTCCACAGGCAGTGCATGACGCCGTACTGAATGGGTGTAACGTCAAATGGTTCCAGACGGCGGCTGATTTCCTGAAAAACTTTGTGCTGAGATGTTGTCAGCAGATAATTAATACATTGATTCAGTTCCATATAATCTCTAAAATAACTCCTTCTCCGTGATAATGCTTTATTGATCTTATTATCATTGCAAATAGTTTGTATACTATTTATATGTTAATGGTCTTTTGTAAAGTTGTCAAGATATTTCCCAAAAAACCTGTGTTTATTTTCTAACAAAATTGATGCCAACTAGCAGAAAAAAAGTAAAAAAAGGGGTAATAGGCTTAAATTCGTTAATAATACACAAAAAACGATTGTGATTTTTATAACATAATTTAGCAGAAAAAGGTAGACAAAATATACTTCGCGATATATACTAATGGTGTGCAAATGATTTGTATGCTAATAATTAATACAAAAAACTACTAGCACAAAAATATATAGCGCAGAATGTTTTAGGAGGATGGATATGAACAATTTATTAATGGAAGTTGAAAACGAAGTAGCAGTTGTAACAATTAACAGACCAAAGTCATTAAACGCTCTGAACAGTGAGACTCTGGCAGAACTTGACCAGTGCTTTGGTGAGATTGCAGAACGTAAAGATATTAAAGTTGTTATTTTAACAGGTTCCGGTACAAAGTCATTCGTTGCCGGCGCTGATATTTCTGAAATGGTGAATGCAACACCTGCAGAAGGAAGAAAGATGGGTATGCTGGCCAAGGCAGCTTTCCTGAAACTGGAAACAATGCCTCAGGTTACAATTGCTGCAGTTAACGGTTATGCACTTGGCGGTGGCTGTGAGATCTCCATGGCGTGTGATATCCGTATTGCTGCTGAAAATGCAAAATTTGCCCAGCCGGAAACAGGTCTTGGTATTCTTCCGGGATTTGGCGGTACACAGCGTCTGGCCCGTCTGGTTGGCAAGGGCCGTGCAAAAGAGTTGATCTTTACATGTGATCAGATTGATGCCCAGGAAGCTTACAGAATCGGTCTGGCCAACAAGGTTGTTCCACAGGCTGAACTGCTTGATACATGTAAGGCTATGGCTGCAAAGATCATGTCCAAGGGCAGCTATGCAATCTCCCTTGCAAAAGAAGCTATCAATACAGGTATGGATACAGATCTTTCAAGTGGTCTTACTCTGGAAGCGGATCTGTTTGGTCTGTCCTTTGCGACACACGATAAAAAGGAAGGTATGACTGCATTCCTTGAGAAGCGTAAAGCTGATCTTACAGATTTCTAATATTTGAGACTGGCATCAGATAAGTAAAAACTCAGAATAGCTGAAAATCCAACCGGTAGGGATGAGAAAATCCGGCTGGATTTTCAGTTGGTTTACTCGTTTATATGTTGTTTATTATTTAGGAGAGAGTATGAATATTCATATTTTAGTATTAGTTATTGCCATTATTTTATTCGGTATTCTGGCTTTCAAGCAGATGAGCGCTTTGATTCTGGCACCGCTGGTTACGATTTTTGTTATTGTATGTTCAGGTCTGCCGATTCTCGACAGTTTGAAAAATGCTTTCATGCCGGCTGCATCAGATTATATTACCAGTTACTTTCTGACATTTTTCGTAGGTGCCTTATTTGGTGCCGTTTATCAGTACACGGGTGCGGCTGAATCTATCGCACGGGCGATTGCCGGTCTTTGCCACGGCAAATTCGTTGCACCAATTATCATGTGCATCACCGGTATTCTGACATTTGGCGGTGTCAGCGGTTTCGTTGTATTCTTTGTTATTTACCCGATTGCCCTGAACCTTTTTAAGGAGGGGAATCTGACAAGACGACTGATTCCTGCTGCTATTTCTGCCGGATGCTGGACCTGGTCGATGAGTGGTCCTGGTTCTCCGTCCATACAGAATGTTATAGCTATGGATAATCTTGGCACCCCTTCAACGGCTGCATTCCTCCCTTCTTTAATTACAACCGTTGTCATGTTCCTGCTTATTTTTGTATGGTTGGAGATGAGGGCAAGAAGCTTTACGAAGAAAGGTATCGTTTTCAATGATCCTTCTTTGAAATATCAATTATCCGAAGACGAGCTCCCAGATCCAAATGAAAAACGGGATCTGCCAAACGTTGTTGCAGCTCTGCTGCCGATCATTTTGATTCTTGTGTTATTTAATAATCCTATGCATCCGTTTCCTGTAGAAACCTCTGTTTTTGCAGGTGTTGTTCTGGCTACACTTCTTATGTTCAGACGTATAAATGGTATCAACCAGTGGATTACTGTTTTCAATAAAGGTGCGGCAGATTCTGGTGTGGCAATTCTTAATACGGCCATTGTTGTAGGCTTTGGCGGTGTTGTTAAGAATACACAGGGCTTTACAGATCTGGTAGAAGCCTTGAAGAGTATGTCGATGCCTCCATTGGTATTTGTCATGATTACAGTTGCTATCTGTGCCGGTGCCTGTGGTTCTGCTTCAGGTGGTATGGGTGTTGCTTTCAATGCATTGAAGAGTACTTATATTGAAATGGGTGTATCCCTTCCTTATGTACACAGAATTGCAGCTATTGCAGCCGGTACATTGGATACACTGCCTCATCAGGGCGCTCAGATCACATTGCTTGGTATCTGTAAGCTGACCCACAAGGAAGCTTACTGGGATATCGCGGTCACTCAGATTATTATTCCATTTATTTGCTGCGGCGTATTTATTGTACTGGCTTCAATGGGATTGTAAATCAGATAGGACATAATAAAATATAGAATGAAGGTGCTGTCCGGAGCCTGCAGATAATGAATTGTTTGCAGGAATGGACAGTATTTTTCTTGCAGTTTTTTCTGGTAGTATGTATAATTATAAGAGCTTATATTAAAAATATGCAAAAGGAGTACCGATATGCCTGTATTTGATTTTAGCGACACATCTGACAATAAAAAAGCTTCTGAATGTACTTATACGACATTTCGTTCTAATGAGTCGGAACCATCGCCTGAGAAGCCGATTCTTCTTTTGGACAATTATAAAAGACAATGGAAGCATCATTCCTGTGGTATGTTTACCAATCCGGTCAAGAAGACAGCTTTTGAATTCAAAGAGGAAGACGGAACCTTCAGTGCGGATATTCTGAAGGTGGATGCCCGGTTTGTCAGCTTGCTGCGCTGGCTGGGGGAAAATCATATTAATGTGCGTCTGTCCGGTAAAAATATGCCGGAGGGATATGCTGTCTATAAGATTCGGGAGATTGCTTTCGGAGGCGGTACCAAGCTTTCTGCTGAGGATGGTTTCCTGCAGTTCATGATTGAGAGACTGCTTGCCAGCAGTGCTCCGACGGAAGAAGTGGAGGATGAGGACCAGGAAGAAATGGGCGACAGTATGAAGCTTACCAGTCTGCAGAGTATTACTGATTTTATGACCTGTGCCGGCAGAACGCTGCCGGACAATATCCGTCTCTGGGCACGCAGAAATCTTGCTGTTGCCAGATCCAATGAAGTTACGCCTGAGGAGAGGCGTCATGCGCAGCGTGCCCTTTCTATTATGATGAATATTCAGTGGAAACATAATTATTTTGAATCCATCGATCCACAGGAGGCTCGCCGCATTCTTGATGAAGAACTCTACGGGATGGAACGGGTTAAGCAGAGGATCATTGAGACGATTATACAGATCAATCGTACCCATACATTGCCGGCCTATGGCCTTTTGCTGGTGGGACCTGCAGGAACCGGCAAATCACAGATTGCTTATGCTGTTGCCCGTATTCTAAAGCTTCCGTGGACAACGTTGGATATGAGTTCTATCAACGATCCGGAACAGCTGACAGGAAGTTCACGTATTTATGCCAATGCCAAGCCGGGCATTATTATGGAAGCATTTTCAATGGCAGGTGAGTCGAATCTTGTCTTTATCATCAATGAGCTGGACAAAGCTGCGGCAGGAAAAGGCAATGGCAATCCGGCGGATGTACTTCTGACGCTCTTAGACAATCTTGGTTTTACCGATAATTATATCGAATGTATGGTTCCGACTGTGGGTGTTTATCCTATCGCTACAGCCAATGACAAGAATCAGATCAGCGCACCGCTCATGTCCCGTTTTGCTGTCATTGAGATTCCTGATTACACACCAGATGAGAAAAAGATTATTTTTTCGAAATATGCGCTGCCGAAGGTTTTGAAGCGTATGGGGCTTCATGAGAATGAATGTGTTGTAACGGGAGAAGCTCTTGATGCTGTTATTGAAAATTTTGCTGACACCACTGGTATTCGTGATCTGGAGCAGGCTGCGGAACATCTGGCGGCCAATGCCCTTTATCAGATAGAGGTCAACCATGTAACCGAAGTAGTATTTGATGCGGAAATGGTACAGAATCTTTTTGCTTAAGCAGGTTAATACGTATTTAATAATAAGCCAAAGGCCGATGGAAAACAGATTTTGTTCCCATCGGCCTTATGTATATAAAAAGAAGAAAAAAAGAGTGGCCTATATTAAATTTTTAATTGCTGTATTGAGTTTTGGCAGGATCTTGTTGAGATCTCCAACGATACCCAGGTCTGCAATACCAAAGATTGGAGCACCTTCATCTTTGTTGATGGCAATGATATAATCAGAATTCTCCATACCGGCAGCATGCTGAATCGCACCGGAGATACCGCAGGCAAGATACAGATCAGGTCTTACAGTTTTACCGGTCTGACCTACCTGACGGTCGCTGCTGATCCATCCGGAATCAACGCAGGCTCTGGATGCAGAAACTTCACCGCCGAGGGTAGCTGCCAGTTCTTCAAGAAGCTTAAAGTTATCGGCATTGCCGACACCACGTCCGCCGGAGACAAGAATCTTTGCTTCTGTGATATCCACTGTTTTATGATCTGTTTTAACGGTTTCCAGGACTTTGACATTCATATCGGCGTTTGAGAATGTCACATGGAACTGTTCAATGTCACCGGTTCTTGCAGCATCTGCATCAAGGGATTTCATAACGCCCGGACGTACCGTTGCCATCTGAGGGCGGTGATTTTCACAGACAATGGTAGCCATGATGTTGCCGCCGAAAGCAGGTCGTGTCATCATAAGAAGTTTTGTTTCGTCATCGATAGCCAGTGCTGTACAGTCTGCTGTAAGACCGGTGTGGACACGGGCAGATACACGAGGCGCCAGATCACGTCCGATGGAAGATGCACCATATAATACGATTTCAGGATCTTTTTCCTTGATGATGGCTGTCATGGCTTTGGCGTATGGTTCTGTTACATAGTCGGCAAGCATGGCATCATCCACAACGATGACATAATCTGCCCCGCGGGCAATGAGTTCCCGGGCTTTATCTGTAATGTTGTGGCCAAGGAGAACAGCTGCAACTTTCTGATCCAGGGCAGCGGCCAGTTTGGCTGCTTCGCCGATTAATTCAATACCAACCTTCTGAAGTTCGCCGTCTCTCTGTTCGGCGAATACAAAAATATCTTTACTCATCTGATGATCCTCCCCTAGATAATATGTTTTTCCTGTAATTTTTCAATAATTAAAGCAACTGCTTCGTCTTCGGACAGGTCTTTGGCAAGAGTACCGGCACCCTTTGCCTGCTTGGTAAATGATTTTTTAACCCTTGTAGGAGAACCCTTCAGACCGATATTGGCAGTGTCAACGGTGTCTTTTATGTCTTCAAGACCCCATACCTTCAGTTCTTTTGTACGGTAGGCATCCAGAACACCGTGAACAGTCATGTAGCGCGGATCGGCCAGTTCAGAAAGGGCTGTCAGAAGACAAGGTGTTTTTACTTCCAGAACCTGATGACGGTCTTCAAACTGACGCTGAACGATCAATGTATCTTTTGACTGAACATCCAGTTTTTCTACATAGCTGACCTGAGGAATACCAAGGTGTTCAGCAATCTGAGGGCCAACCTGGGCCGTATCTCCGTCAATGGCCTGACGCCCGGTAATGATGACATCGTATGGCAGTTTTTTTAGGGCGGCTGCAATGGTAGAGGATGTTGCCCATGTATCTGCACCGCCGAAAGCGCGGTCTGAGATCAGGATGGCATCATCACATCCCATGGCAAGAGCTTCTCTCAATGCATCATCAGCCTGTGGAGGCCCCATGGAAACAACGGTCACTGTACTGCCGGGACATTTTTCTTTCAACTGAAGGGCGGCCTCAATACCGGCTTTGTCGTCCGGATTGATGATGCTTGGGACGCCGTCACGAATTAATGTATTGGTTTTTGGATCTAATTTTACTTCTGTGGTATCAGGTACCTGTTTTGCACAAACAACGATTTTCATATCTTTATCCTCCAATTCCTATCTTAATAAACCGCCGCCGATGATCATCTTCATGGCTTCGGATGTACCTTCATAAATTTCGGTGATCTTGGCATCACGGTACATTCTTTCAACCGGATATTCACGGGAGTATCCATAGCCGCCCAGCAGCTGGACAGCGAAACGGGTTACTTCAACAGCAACGTCGGATGCAAAAAGTTTGCACATGGCCGCCAATGGTGCGTAATTCTCATGATCGTCCTTGGCTTTGGCGGCTCTCCACACCATCAGGCGGGCTGCATCGATCTTTGTCTGGAGAGATGCAATGGTGAACTGGGTGTTCTGGAAGGATGCAATTGTCTTGCCGAACTGTTTACGTTCTTTGACATATTTGATGGCTTCATTTAAAGCACCCTGGGCAATACCTACGGACTGGGCACCGATACCGATACGGCCGCCGGCAAGAGCACCCATGGCAATCTTGTATCCTTTGCCTTCGCCGCCGAGAAGATTGGCAGCAGGTACCACAACATCGACAAGAGCCACTTCTGCATTGGATGCGGCACGGATACCCATACGTGGAATATCTTTGCTGACAGCAAGGCCCGGTGTATTCCTTTCAACGATAAATGCGGACATACCTTTTGTACCAAGTTTCCTGTCTGTCAGAGCAAAGATCACGAAGATATCCGCAAAGCCTGAATTCGTCGTGAATACTTTCTGACCATTTAAAATATAGTTGTCGCCTTCGCGTCTTGCAGTCGTTTTGACACCGCCGGCATCCGTACCGGCACCTGGTTCAGTCAGGCCGAAACAGCCGATTTTGCTGCCGTTGACCAGAGGCCTAAGATATTGTTCTTTCTGTTCAGGTGTTGCATAATCATTGATGCAGGAACAGCACAGAGAAGTATGTACAGAGATGGTAATACCTGCACTGGCATCTACTTTGGATACTTCCTCCATGGCCAGGGTATAGGTCAGAGTATCAGCCCCTTCTCCGCCATATTCTCTGGAATAAGGAATACCCATCAGGCCATACTTCTTCATCTTGTCTAAAAGCTCCATATTAAATTTTTCATCTTCATCCATCTGACGGGACAATGGGCGGATCTCATTTTCAGCAAAATCATGGAATAATTTCTTCGCAAGCTGCTGTTCTTGTGTCAACTTGAATTCAACCATATTCATAGCCTCCTGTTATACATGTAATAATTAGTCTTATTTAATAATTGTATACTAATATTTTGCATACTAAATATATCATATGCAAATTATTTTGTAAAGGGGGATATAAAGATTTATCAAATGAAATTATATTTATCAGATGAATTTTGGGTGAAGCTGTGTTAATATAGAAGAAGTTCAGTCACTGGCAGATGAATATTCTGCAGGCGAATCAGTGATAATGAAAACAGGAGCTAACAGAATGAGGCAGCTTTGTTATGAAATAAAGGAGGAGCAGGATGGCTTGACGGTTAATGGGTTTGCCAGGAATGTGGCAGGGCTTTCACGGGGATTTCTTCGCTCCATCAAATTCAGGGAAAATGGCATACGGCTGAATGGTGTGCGTGTGACCACCAGAGCTGTTTTGCATAACGGTGACAGGCTGGTTTTTACCATGGATTATGATGACAGCCAGCAGGTTATACCATCCGAAGGGGCTGTCAATATTCTTTTTGAGAATGAAGATCTGATACTGGTGGATAAAGAAGCCGGTGTTGTCGTACACCCCTGCCATGGGCATTTTGAAGATACGCTGCTGAACCATCTGGCCTGGCATTACAGAGGCGGGCAGGAAGGGCAGCTTTTATGTCCTGTTGGGCGGCTGGATAAGGACACCAGCGGACTGATCCTTATTGCCAGGAATAAATATGCGGCCCGGTGTATGGAACAGGAAAGGCAGCAGGGACAGCTGTCCAGAATCTATCTGGCTTTGACGGAAGGTTATTTTGACACATCCTGTTTGTCAGGAGTGATCGATAGGCCCATTTCCAAAGTGGCAGATACATTTAACCGTTATGAAGTATCGGAGGCAGGAAGACCGTCACGAACTTTCTATGAAGTACTGGGACAGGGTGAGCTTGAAGGGCAGCCATTTTCTATAGTCAGGCTGAAGCTGGAAACAGGACGTACCCATCAGATCAGGGTTCATATGGCAGACTATGGGCATCCTCTGCTTGGAGATCCGATATATGGACATGAAAGCCTGCTGGGATTTAATCGGGCGGCACTGCACAGCGTATCGATCGGATGCATCCTGCCGGGGACGACTGAAGAAAAATGGTTTACGGCAGAACTGCCGGAGGATTTTCGGAGATGTCTTGCAGCTGTTATCAATAATATAGGAGATTAGTTTTAAGGGGGAATTGATATGGCAACACCGCATAATCGTGCTGTAAAAGGAGAAATTGCGAAAACTGTACTTATGCCGGGGGATCCGCTCAGAGCAAAATGGATCGCCGAAACATTTCTGGATGAAATAAGATTGGTCAGCGATGTGCGAAATGTCTACTGCTATACGGGATTGTATAAAGGAAAACAGATATCTGTTATGGCTTCTGGAATGGGAATGCCTTCCATTGGTATTTATTCTTATGAATTATATAAATTTTATGATGTGGAGGCAATAATTCGCATTGGTTCAGCTGGCGCTTATTCTGAAAAGCTGAAGCTGATGGATGTGGTACTGGCTGATGCTGCCTGGAGCGAGTCTGCCTATGGCCAGGCTCAGAATCTTGAACTGGCGGCTTGGAAGTATCCGTCGGCTGAGCTGAACAGACAGATTGTGTCAACAGCAGAGGCACTGGGCAAAAAGCTTATATCGGGACCGATTCATTCCAGTGATGTGTTTTATCATGAAGCAGACGCGAATGAAATACTGCAGCAGACGATCCGTAGAGAAGGACTGCTTTGTGTAGAGATGGAATCTTTTGCTTTGTTCCATAATGCAGCTCAGCTGGGTAAGAAAGCAGCTTGTCTGCTGACGATTTCAGATTCTCTGGTGACAGGTGAGGAACTGGATTCGAATGCCAGGGCAACGGCATTCTCTGATATGGTGGAGCTGGCATTATCGGCTGCTGCAGAAATTTAAGTATATTTTAGAAAGGACTAAGGATATGACTGTTACAGAAAGACTTGAAGCTCTCCGTGCAAAGATGAAGGAGCACGGGATAGATATGTATTTAATTGGTTCCGAGGATTTTCATGGCTCGGAGTATGTGGGGGATCATTTTAAATGCCGTGCCTGGATCTCAGGTTTTACAGGTTCTGCCGGTACTGTTGTCGTAACGCAGGATGCGGCAGGTTTGTGGACAGATGGCAGGTATTTTCTTCAGGCGGAAGACCAGCTTCAGGGCTCAGGTATCGAGCTTTTCAGAATGCGCAACGAAGGCGTGCCGACAGTGAGAGAATATATTGCTGATCATATACAGGCAGGACAGTGTCTGGGTTTTGACGGACGGACGGTCGATGCCAGAAGCGGGCAGGATTATGTAAAGCTGCTTGGGGAAAAGGGTGCCTCTGTCAATGGTCAGTATGATCTGGTGGGAGAAATCTGGGCAGATCGTCCGGCTCTTTCATCGGAACCGGCATGGCTTCTGGACATCCGGTATGCAGGGGAGTCCAGAGAGGACAGAATAGCCAAAATCCGTGGAATAATGGCGGATAAGGGAGCAGACTGGTTCATACTGACATCTCTGGATGATATTGCATGGCTTTTGAATATTCGAGGCAACGATGTGTTGGATAATCCGGTGGTGTTATCTTATTTGATGATGAGCAGAGATAGTATCCGGCTTTATGTCAGTGAGAAAGCATTTTCAGATGAAGACAAGGCTGTTCTTGCGGCTGCAGGTATCAGCTTTTTCCCTTATAATGATATTTATGGGGATATTGGCGGACTGACAGGAGGAAAGACCGTTTTGTATGACGGCTCTTCGTTGAACTATGCGATACTGGAGAGAATGCCTGAAAATGTGAAGGTACTGGATGAGGAGAATCCGACTTTACTTCCAAAAGCTCTTAAAAACCCTGTGGAGGTAGCCAATATACGACAGGCTCATATCAAAGATGGTGTTGCTGTAACAAAGTTTATGTACTGGCTGAAGCATCAGGTAGGTAAAGAGCCTATGACAGAAATCAGTGTATCTGAGAAGCTGGAAAGTTTCCGAAGGGAGCAGGAAGACTATCTGGAGCCAAGCTTTGAACCGATCTGTGGTTATGGTCCTCACGGTGCCATTGTTCATTATTCCGCAACACTGGAGACAGATCTGCCTCTGGAGGCAAAGGGACTTCTTTTGATGGATACGGGCGGTCAGTATATGGAAGGTACGACGGATATCACCCGTACATTTGTACTTGGTGATATTACAGATGATGAGAAGAAATTTTTTACTCTCATTTTAAAGGGGAATCTGAATCTTGGAGGTGCAAGATTCCTTCATGGATGCAGGGGATACAATCTCGATTATCTGGCAAGGGAGCCGCTGTGGCAGATGAATATGGATTACAATCACGGGACAGGCCATGGCGTTGGGTATCTTCTGAATGTCCATGAAAGTCCTAATGGTTTCAGGTGGCGAATGCTCTCAGATCGCAATGAAGGATGCGTTATGGAAGAAGGCATGGTGACTTCCAATGAACCGGGTGTTTATCTTGAAGGACGTTTTGGCGTCCGTCATGAGAATCTGATGGTCTGCATGAAGGGCGAGAAAAATGAATATGGTCAGTTCATGTATTTTGATACGTTGACTATGGTGCCTTTTGATCTGGATGGTGTTGATCCTTCTCTCATGACTGAAAGGGAGAAACAGCTGCTCAATGACTATCACCGGACAATTTATGAAACTGTTGGTCCAAAGCTCAATGAGGATGAGCGTACCTGGCTGAAAGAGGCCACCAGAGCAATCTAAATGATACAGGAGACGGCTATGCAGAGAATATATTTGAATGATGACTGGTATTTTACCGGTCAATATACAGATGAGCTGCTGGCGCCTGATATGGATATGGGGAAGCTGCAAAAGGTGCGGATTCCCCATACTGTATGTGAGACGCCTTATAATTATTTTGATGAGAGCTGCTATCAGATGGTGAGCGGCTACAGAAGGACTGTTCATGTGGAGGATGAGTGGCGAAAAGGCCATCTGATCCTGACTTTTGAAGGGGCTGCTCATGAGGCGACAGTGTACATCAACGGGCAGCAGGCCGTTAAGCATTACAGCGGATATACGGCTTTTTCGGTGGATATGATGCCTTATCTTACGAAGAACAGTGAACAGGTGGTGACAGTCCGTCTGGATAGCCGGGAAACGCTGAATCAGCCGCCTTTTGGATATGTTATAGATTATATGACCTATGGCGGTATTTACAGAGATGTTTATTTGGATGTGAAAAATGAATATTATATTGAAGATATCTATGCTGCAACACCGGATGCGCTGATGGAAGAGAAGACGCTGAAGGCAGAAGTGAGGGTCAATGAATGGACAGAAGGGCTGAGTATTGCTGCCAGACTGGACACATGGACTGAGCTGGCTCCGGCAGATGAGGATGAAGAGACAATGCAGCACTGGCAGTTTGGTGATGAAATGGTCAGATTCAGGACCTCCTGCCTTACTTACAAGGTGAAAGATGCTTTCCTTTGGGATGTGGAGATGCCGAATCTTTATGTTCTGAGTATTGATCTGAAAAAAGATGGCATTGTGGTGGATTCAAAGCAGGTGCGTGTTGGATTCCGGGAAGCGGTATTTGAGGAGGATGGTTTTTATCTGAATGGCCGGATACTGAAGCTTCGCGGCCTGAACCGTCATCAGTGCTGGCCTTATGTGGGCTATGCCATGCCGAAATCACCGCAGCAGCTGGATGCGGATATGCTGAAATATGAACTGGGAGCCAATGTGGTGCGTACTTCCCATTATCCCCAGTCTCAGTATTTTATAGATCGCTGTGATGAGATTGGTCTGCTGGTATTTACGGAGATTCCGGGATGGCAGCACGTGGGCGATACCCGGTGGAAGAAGATAGCTGTGCGCAATGTCCGGGAAATGATCATGCAATACCGCAACCATCCGTCTATTATTCTGTGGGGTGTGCGGATCAATGAGTCAAAGGATCAGGATGCCCTCTATTATAAGACCAATCAGCTGGCCCATGAGCTGGATGTTTACCGGCAGACGGGCGGTGTACGCAATTTTAAGGAGAGTCATCTGTACGAAGATGTCTATACCTATAATGATTTTTCACATGTGGGCGGTAATGAAGGCTGTGAACCGAAGAAGGCGGTAACATCGGATGTAAGGAAGCCTTATTATATATCCGAGTACAACGGTCATATGTATCCGACAAAAATGTGGGATGATGAGAGCCATCGTCTGGAGCATGCACTGCGTCATGCAAGGGTGCTGAACGATATTGAAGCCAATGATGATATTGCCGGCGGTACAGGATGGTGCATGTTCGATTATAATACCCATAAGGATTTTGGCAGCGGTGACAGGATTTGCTATCATGGTGTTATGGATATGTTCAGAAATCCGAAGCTGGCGGCGGCTGTTTATAAGAGCCAGGCCGATGATGAGATTGTATGCGAGATCAGTTCCTCCATGGATATTGGTGAATATCCGGCAGGCAATCAGGGAGATATTTATGTATTTACGAATGCTGACAGTATCCGTTTATACAGAAATGATGAATTTATCAAAGAATTTTATCCTGATGAAGAGACCTACGGGGCTATGGTACATCCACCGGTCATTATTGATGATATGATCGGTGGTCAGCTTGCTGAAAAGGAAGAGATGGATGACAATACCGCAGAGCAGCTGAAGCAGATTTTTCGTGAGCTGCACAGCAATAACCTGCATTTGTCACCTGTCTCAAGGGCAAAATTTACTGCGTTGCTGGCTGCAAAGCATATGAGCTATGAAGAAGGTATGAAGCTTTACTGGAAATATACAGATGAATGGGGCGGAGATGCTGTTACATGGCGTTTTGAAGCAGTGAAAGACGACGACGTGGTAATGACTATTGTCAAGGCACCATCCAGCAGCGTGACACTGCGCATTATGGCTGACCGACAGACGCTGACAGAGGAAAACAGCTACGATGTGGCCACTGTTCATATGGAAGCTGTTGACGAAAATGGTAATCACCTGTCCTACTATCAGGAGCCGCTGGTACTGAAGACAGAAGGTGATATCGATATCATTGGACCATCCATCGTCACCATGAGGGGAGGATACGCCGGAACCTATGTGCGTTCTCTGGGACATTCGGGTGAAGGCAGGCTGATGATTGACAGTCCTTTTGGTGAGGCAGTGATAGAATTTAATGTTGTTGTGGGGCAGAAAGTATAATGCAGATTTATCTGGAAAGTTACGACAGGGAGATTTTTCAAAATAAGATGCCGGAGAATGATTATCAGCATGAGGCAGGCTGGCAGCTGGTGCAGTTTGCTCTGCCAGAAAGCTTTGGACTGAAGCTATCCATAGACGAGGGTTCGCTGAATTTTGGTGAGGTTGGAAAACCTTATCTCAGCAATCGACCGGACATCCATTTTAATCTCAGTCATACGGCAGGGCTTGTGGCCTGTGCCGTCGGCAGCCGTCCGGTGGGGATAGATGTTGAGAAAATACGGCCTTTCCCACGGTCGGTTCTGCGAAAGCTGACCGAAAAGGAGCGGATATACATCCAGTCCGCAGAGCAGCAGGATGAAGCCTTTATGCGGGTTTGGACCATGAAAGAAGCCTGCATCAAACTGACAGGGGAAGGATTAGCTGCTTTCGAGCGGACAGAATGCATTCCTGGACAACCGCTGCCGGGAATCCGGTACCGGCAGTTCATATGGCAGGGGATGTATGTGGTCACTGCGATGGAGACACTGTAGAAGCAGCTGCTTTACGAAGTGGAAATAAACGCTTATATCTATAAAAAATAGATATAGGCGTTTTTATGTGTGACGAGCATAAAAAATTGACACATATAGATATAATAATCGCCTA
>JBJEJD010000100.1:0-4417 GCA_051877705.1 Coprococcus sp.
CGACGGTTCCCGCGCTTTGTGCCCTCCACTGCCGGGAAAAATATTTCAAAGAACTGGCCGGTATCCGGCTGCAGGGCAGGATACAGCTGCTGATCGACGGCAGAATGGCAGCGGAGGACCGGGGAGAACTCCAGCTGACGGCCTACGGTATTTCGGGCATTCCCGTTTTTCAGGTCAGCCGCTACGGGGCCTATGGTCTTCTGGAACACAGGGATGTGCGGGCTGTTCTGGATCTGATGCCCGATCTGGATCGGGAGACGCTGTATGAGCGGCTGAGATCTCAGGCAGATCAGCATGGTGGATGGAATATGGGAATGATACTGTCGGGTATGATGAACAGGAAGCTGGCCGCATGTCTTCTGAAGATCTGCGGGATAGAGAATTCCTGTACCGGGAGGCAGATGGATGAGAAGCGTTTGAAAGCGCTGGTGTCACAGATTAAGCACATGGAAGTCCATATCACGGATAGCAATGGTTTTGAACAGTCTCAGGTGACGGCCGGCGGTGTGGATACAAGAGAGATCAATATTCATAATATGTCCTCAAAGAATGTGAGGGGACTTTATATTACCGGAGAGCTGCTGGATGTGGATGGCATCTGCGGCGGCTATAATCTGCAGTGGGCATGGGCCACAGGTGTACTGGCCGGGACCGATGCCGGAAGGAGTCATGATGATTAAGGTTAATCAGATCAAAGTACCTGTTGATCATAGTGAGGAGGAGCTGCGTCAGGCTATTCTTAAAAAGCTTCGTATTGCGCCGGGAGATCTGCTGGGTTATCAGATACTCAGACAGTCCCTGGACGCCAGAAAGTCGGGGCGGGGCGGTCACGCCGGAGAGATTCTGTACCAGTATACGGTGGCGGCTGATATCAGGAATGAGAAGGCTTATCTGAAGAAGCATCATCACACAGATATTACAGTCTTTAAACCGAATATATATCAGATGCCTGTCAGGGCAGAAAAAGTGCCGGATATTCCGCCCGTTATCATCGGAAGCGGGCCGGCAGGACTGTTCTGCGGTCTGATGCTGGCCAGGCAGGGATATCATCCAGTCATTCTTGAAAGGGGCAGTGATGTTCGTACCCGCATGGAGAAGGTTTCCAGGTTCTGGGAGACAGGGATGCTTGATACGGAATGTAATGTTCAGTTCGGTGAGGGCGGCGCCGGAACCTTTTCCGACGGCAAGCTCAATACCCTTGTGAAGGATCCGTCGGGACGGCATCAGAAGGTGCTGGAGATTTTTGTGGAGGCCGGGGCGCCGGAGGAGATTCTCTATGTGCAGAAGCCCCATATAGGAACGGATCTGCTTGTCCGGATCGTTGAGAATATAAGAAATGAGATTATCCGCCTTGGGGGACAGGTCCTTTTTAATTCCAGGGTGACAGATTTTGTCATAGATCAGGGGGGAAGGCTGACCGGTCTGGAGATCAATCATGACCGGGTGATGCCTGTGAGCTGTGCGGTACTGGCCATCGGCCACAGTGCCAGAGACACTTTCGAAAAACTGTTTGAAAGGCAGATCGCCATGGAACAGAAGGCCTTTGCCATTGGTGTCCGAATCGAACATCCTCAGGCAATGATCGATGAATCACAGTACGGAGAGGCGGCTGCGGGACTTCCTGCGGCCAGTTATAAACTGACTTACCGGACGGAGAAGGGACGGCATGTCTACACTTTCTGCATGTGTCCCGGCGGTTATGTGGTCAATGCGTCTTCTGAGGTAGGCATGAGCGCCGTTAATGGAATGAGCAACAGGAAGCGGGACGGCAGCAATGCCAACAGTGCAGTTATTGTTAATGTGACACCGGAGGATTTTGGCAGTGATCATCCGCTGGCCGGTGTGGCCTTTCAGAGAAAATGGGAACGGATGGCCTGGGAAGAGGGCGAGGGGCTGATTCCGGTTCAGCTTTTCGGTGATTTTCGTGAGAGAAGGAAGTCAGCTTCCTTTGGTGAGATACATCCTGAGCATAAGGGCGGCTATACCTTTGGCAACCTCTGGCATTGTCTGCCGGAATATGTCTGCGAGAGCCTTTCAGAAGGAATTGAAGCTTTCGGCAGGAAGATCAAGGGTTATAACAGAGAAGATGCCATTTTATCAGGCGTTGAGACCCGGACATCTTCACCGCTGCGCATACCGCGCAATGAATGTTTTGAGAGTAATATTGCCGGACTTTATCCGTGTGGGGAGGGCGCAGGGTATGCCGGCGGCATTACCAGCGCGGCCATGGATGGTCTGCGTGTGGCCGAGGCAGTGGCCGAAGCCCTTCAAAGCAAAGAATGATCATGGGGATACAGGAGGAAGATATGCTGATTACAAATAAACATTACAGACAGAATCTGAAGAATAAAAAGCGCATCGTCATCAAGGTTGGATCTTCATCCCTTGTGCATCCGGAGACGGGTGAGACGGATCTGCTGAAGCTTGAGCAGCTGGTGAGAGTTCTCTGCGATCTGCGGAATCAGGGCAAGGAGGTCGTTCTTGTGTCATCAGGAGCCATTGGCGTTGGCCGGAAGGCGCTTGGATTTGAAAAACGTCCGGAGGATATTGCCCAGAAACAGGCATGCGCATCTGTGGGACAGGGCATACTGATGATGATGTACCAGAAGCTGTTCAATGAATACAGTCAGGTGGCGTCACAGATTCTTATGACCAAGCATACCATTGTCAGAGAAAAGAGCTACCAGAATGCCCGCAATACTTTCAATGAATTGCTGAAGCTGGGTGTCATTCCCATTGTGAATGAGAATGACACAGTATCGACCGATGAGATCGAGATCGGTGACAATGACACCCTTTCGGCGGTGGTGGCGGCGATCACCAATGCGGATCTGCTCATTTTGCTGTCGGATATAGACGGCCTTTATACGGATGATCCTTCTCTTAATAAAGATGCGTTATTTATCGAATGTGTGACTGCCATCGATGAATCACTCTATGGGATAGCGAAGGGGGCAGGCAGTCAGTACGGGACCGGCGGTATGAAGACGAAGATAGATGCGGCCCGTATTGCCAATGATGCGGGATGCGACATGATTATTGCCAATGGCCGTGATTTTCATATTATTGACGAATTGATAAAGGGGCAGGAAAAAGGAACACTGTTTCTGGCCCATAAGAGTGATACCTTTAATATTCTGGACTATATTGAGCCGGAGATCATCATAAACGGAGGCAGAGAAGAATTACATGATTACAGAAGCTGATATTGCAAGAATCAATGAATTATACCATAAAATGAAAACAGTCGGGCTGACACCGGAAGAAAAGGAGGAGCAGGCAAGGCTCCGCGGTGCTTATGTTGCGGCTGTCCGCGCCAATATGCGCAGTCAGCTGGACAATATTGATATCAAAAATCCTGACGGCAGCGTGGAAGCATTAAAAGACAGAGCAAAAAAAGCCGGCGTTAAAAATAAAAAATATGTACACTGATAAAGCGGAACTGCGGAAAGTAATGGTGAAGCTTCGCAGTCAGATGGATGAAAAGGAATATGAGCTGTCCGGTGAGGCCATTTTTCAAAGGGTGATGGCATTGCCGGAATATCGGCGGTGCAGAACACTTCTGTGTTATGCATCCTGCCATAAGGAAGCGGATACCATGCGGATCATGGAGGCTGCCCTTAAAAGCGGCAGGGCCGTTGCCCTTCCAAGAGTGACGGGACCGATGAAGATGAAATTTCTGAGAATTTATTCTCTGGATGATCTGTCGCCGGGGTTTATGGGCATATTGGAGCCGCGGGACAGCTGCAGAGAAGAAATAGCTGAAGGACTGATGATTGTTCCAGGTACAGCCTTTGACAGACAGATGCACCGTATGGGATATGGCGGCGGTTACTATGATGCGTGGATCGAGAGACACGGGATGTCAGTAACGGCCTGCGGACTGGCCTATGATTTTCAGATGCTGCCGGCCATACCCTGTGAGCCCCATGACAGATCCATGGATCTTGTGGTTACACCAATGATGACATTCAGGAGAGGAGATATGGAAGATGACAATTGAAACTCTCGGCATTCAAGCCAAACAGGCCTCAAGGCTTATGAACAAAATGACAGCAACACAGAAGAATACCTGTCTGAAGCAGGCAGCCCAGGCCCTTCTTGATCATTCGGAGGAGATACTTGCGGCCAATGCCATTGATATACAGGCAGCCCGTGAGAAAAACATGCCGGAATCTCTGGTGGATCGTCTCGCCCTGACAGAGAGTCGTATTGCGGGCATGGCAGAAGGACTGACACAGCTGATTGCTCTGGAGGATCCCATCGGAGAGATCGTCAGCTCCACTATCCGCCCAAATGGTCTGGAAATCTGCAAGAAGCGGGTGCCGCTGGGCGTTGTCGGTATTATTTATGAATCAAGGCCAAATGTAACGGCTGATGCCTTCGGTCTCTGCTTTAAGACAAATAATGCGGTGAT
>JBJEJD010000100.1:4517-15029 GCA_051877705.1 Coprococcus sp.
AATGCCAAGACTCAGCGTACCGGTGTCTGCAATGCCTGTGAATCACTGGTCATCCACAGGGATATCATTGATCGGGCTCTTCCGGCCATTGCAACCGCTCTTCGGGAGAAGCACTGTGAACTGCGCGGTGACGAGGAGGCACTGGCGGTTGTACCGGATATGAAGAAAGCATCGGAGGAAGACTGGGGAACAGAATATCTGGATCTCATTGCCTCAGTGAAAACGGTGGCTTCCATTGATGAGGCCATTGAGCATATCAACCGTTATAATACGGGTCATTCCGAGGCCATTGTGACAAAAGATTATGATCATGCGCGGAAGTTCCTGGATGAGGTGGATGCTGCCGCTGTATATGTCAATGCCTCCACACGTTTCACTGACGGGTTTGAATTCGGATTTGGTGCCGAGATCGGCATCAGTACCCAGAAGCTTCACGCCAGAGGTCCGATGGGGTTAAAAGAGCTGACAACAACAAAATACGTCATCTATGGCAATGGTCAGATACGTAATTAATTAAATTGAAGGAGATAGAGTGCAATGAAATTTTCTGAGATGGTATATGAGCGTCCTGACATTGAGGCGCTGAAAGTACAATTGACAGAGCTGATCGAACGTCTGAAGTCGGCGGGGGATTATGAGACAGCCAGGTCAGTTTTCATGGAAAAAGAAACCCTTGACAAGCATGTGATGACCATGGAGACATTGGCTGAGGTCCGTCATACGATCGATACAAGAGATGTTTTTTATGACGGTGAGGTGAAGTTCTGGGATGAGACGAGCCCGGTTCTGACAGAATATATGCAGAACTGGACCAGTGCCATGCTGGAAAGCAGTTTCAGGCCGCAGTTTGAGGCAGAATATGGTAATCTCATGTTCCTGAATGCTGAAATCGAACAGAAAACCTTTGATCCGGCGATCATTCCGGAACTGCAGAAGGAAAATGAGCTGAAGACAGCCTATGATAAACTGATCGCATCCGCGCAGATTCCTTTTGAAGGAGATGTTTATACGATCTCCCAGATGGCACCTTTTAAAAACGATGCTGATGATACGAGAAGACTGGCGGCATGGATTGCAGAGGGGCAGTGGTATAAGGATCATCAGAAGGATCTGGATGATCTGTATGATCAGCTGGTTCATGAGCGTGATACAATGGGCAGAAAGCTGGGGTATGACGGGTATACGGAACTGGGTTATTATCGTATGCAGCGTAATTGTTATACAAAGGAAGATATTGAAAAGTTCCGGGCAGCGGTAGTTAAGTATCTTGTTCCGGTGGCTGACAGTATTTATAGAGAACAGGCTGCCCGTCTTGGCAAGGAATATCCGATGAGTTTTGCGGATAACGCACTGATGTTCCGGTCCGGCAATCCAAAACCGGTGGGTACACCGGATGATATTCTGGCCCAGGGAAGGAAGTTCTATGATGAATTATCTCCGGAGACCAGTGAATTCTTCAATATGATGCTTGATAATGAACTGATGGATGTATTGTCTACGAAAGGGAAGGCAGGCGGTGGTTACTGCACGAGCA
This sequence comes from Coprococcus sp., assembly GCA_051877705.1. GTDB lineage: Bacteria > Bacillota > Clostridia > Lachnospirales > Lachnospiraceae > Coprococcus_A. The sequence goes on from JBJEJD010000100.1 coordinate 6,052, forward strand.
TTCCGGATTATGAGGTGCCGTTTATTTTTGCCAATTTCAATGGTACACAGCATGATGTGGAGGTCGTTACCCATGAGGCAGGGCATGCATTTGCGGCATGGATGAACCGCACCAGAGTGCCGATGAGCTATGTATGGCCGGGTATGGAAGCCTGTGAGGTTCATTCCATGTCCATGGAATTTTTTGCGTGGCCATGGGCAGAAGGTTTCTTCGGCGAGGATACCCGGAAGTTCTATTACAGTCATCTGTCCGGTGCCCTGACATTTATACCATATGGTACCATGGTAGACCATTTTCAGCATATTGTTTATGAGAAACCGGATATGACACCGGGAGAAAGGCATAAGGTCTGGAAAGAACTTTCAGGTACCTACATGCCGTGGATGAAAATGGACGGTGAGATTCCATTTTACAGTGATGGTGAAGGATGGCAGCGTCAGCAGCATATTTATAACAGTCCGTTCTATTATATCGATTACTGTCTGGCACAGACGGTGGCTCTGCAGTTCTGGGCAAAACTTCAGAAAAACCGGACGGATGCATGGGAACATTATATGGCTTATACCAGACAGGGCGGCAGCCGCGTGTTCACAGAACTTCTGGAAAAAGCAGGTCTGGACAGTCCTTTTGAGGAAAGTTGTCTGAGAGAAGTATGCGAAACTGCAAAAAAATGGCTTACAGATTTTGATCTGAATGGAATTTGCTAAAATATGGAGGAGAAAGAGAAAAAAAGAAAAAAGCGTCGGGCTTATCTCGACGCTTTTCAAAAAGATGAAAATGGTAAGTACGAATATAGAGGGGATCTCTATATATGGCAGAATGAAAGCACAGCACTCCGGCAGGAGCTGCATAGGCTTTGGGCGGTCTGTGCAGGCATGATGGCTGTACTAATTGCGGCCGGGTGTGTGAATGCGCCGGGGGCTGTTAATTGTGCCTATGTGCTGATACCCTATACGATCAGCTTTCTGGTGGGGATCAGTGTGTGCTGGGGAATGTATCGCCTCACAGCAGGCGGGCATCCGCTGCGTGCCTATGTTTATCAGGCTAGTATTGCACAGATACCGGGGCGTGCAGTGTGTACGGCCATAGGTGCAGGCGTTTCCATTGTCGGTGAACTGATTTATGTTTTCAGGAATGGTGTGGAAGAAAAAACAGTCGGTTTTATATGTTTTCTTCTGCTGGAAGGGGCAGCACTGACAGCGGCTCTGAATATCCGGAGGCGTATATGTAATATGAAATGGAAAAAAAAGGAAAAAGGGTCAAAGGAAAAAAGCACAAATTGACAAAAGGACATAAGCCATATATAATAATAATAACTAAATATTGAGTCTATAAACATATAAAATGGCGAATATGTGAATGACAGCCAGATGATAAAGGGGGGATCCCCCTTTATGTATGTAGTTACACTACATACATAAACCTTCTGTTTGTCCGTGACTCAAAGAAAAGGAGGATAAAAATGAAAAAAACTAAAAAATTGCTGGCCCTTATTTTAGGTCTGGCGCTGTGCGGCAGCGTGCTTGCAGGCTGTGGCGGGAACAAGTCAGGTGAGACAACAGCACCTTCAGGTGAGACAACCGGTGAAACTCAGGCTGCCGGTGAAACAACGGAGGGTGATGCCGGTACACTTGTCGTATCTGCCAGTGGCTTTGAGAACAAGTTCTCACCATTCTTCGGACAGAGTGCCGATGATATGGATGTAGCTGATTTTACCCAGCTGTATATGATGTATGTAGACCGTGTGTCCAATCCTGTACTGAATGGTATCGAGGGTGAGACCCGTTCCTACAATGGTACGGACTATACCTACTATGGTCCTGCAGATATCGTTGTTACTGAGAATACCGACGGTACTGTATATTATGATATTAAGATGAGAGATGATCTCGTATTCTCTGACGGAACACCAATTGATATTGATGACTATATCTTTGGTCTGTATGTATTCCTGGATCCATCCTATGATGGTTCTACAACACTTTATTCCGCTCCGATCCAGGGTCTGGATGCTTACAGAAGCGGTATGGATACTCTGTATAACCTGCTGATAGCTGCAGGCCGTGACAATACAGATTTCAGCAAGTGGGATGAGGCAACTCAGACAGCTTTCTGGACTGATATTGATGAAGTGGCAGGTCCTGCATTTGCACAGTCTATCGTGGATTACTGTGTAGCTAATGGTTATGCCGAAGAAGGAGATATTGCAGGCGGAGCAGCAGCATGGGGCTTTGATGGTCTTGAAGCAGACGCTACTGCAGCAGATTTCTTTGCACTCATGGTTGAAGCGTATGGCGGAGATCTGATTACTCTGTCTGATACAGAGAAGGTAAACTCCGGACTTCAGGATTACCTGACAGATTTTGACACATATGCTGCAGGTATTGAAACGGGTGATTCTGTTGATTATATTGAAGGTATTCAGCGTATCGATGATTACAGCATGCGTATCGTAACAGATTCTCTGGATGCTACCATGATCTATAATCTGGCACTGCCAATCGCACCGCTGCATTACTATGGCGATGAGGCTCAGTATGATTATGACAATCACAAGTTCGGTTTCCCTAAGGGCGATCTTTCCCTGATCCGTGAGAAGACAACACAGCCTATGGGTGCCGGTCCTTACATGTTTAATGAAGTTTCCAACGGTGTTGTTTACATGGAAGCTAATCCGAATTACTATCAGGGCGAGCCTAAGACAAAATATTTGAATCTGATCGAGACAAAAGAAGCAGATATGGTTAACGGTATCAGCTCCGGAACACTTGATATTGCCACACCATCCTACTCAACAGAACTGGCAGATCAGATCGCTGAGATCAACGGCGGAGATCCTTCCTTTGATGGCAGCGTGATCACAACCAAGCTGATCGACTACCGTGGTTATGGTTATATCGGTATCTGTGCTAACAATGTAAAGGTTGGCGACGATCCTGCTTCTGAAGAATCCAAGAACCTGCGTAAGGCTATTGCTACTGTAATTTCTGCATACCGTGATGAGGGTATTGATTCCTACTATGGTGATACAGCTTCTGTTATCAACTATCCGATCTCCAATACATCCTGGGCAGCTCCTCAGGTTACAGATGACGGATATACTGTAGCTTACTCCGTAGACGTAGATGGCAATCCAATCTACACAGCAGATATGAAGACAGAAGATAAATATGAAGCAGCCAAGGCAGCAGCTCTGGGCTTCTTTGAAGCAGCAGGCTATACAGTTGCCGACGGCAAGCTGACAGCAGCTCCGGAAGGTGCCAAGCTTGAGTACACCGTTAATATCGGCGGCGGCGGTCAGGGTAACCATCCGACATTCCTGATCCTGAAGAATGCAGCAGATGCATTTGCAAGCATTGGCTTTACACTGACAGTTAATGACCTGGCACAGGCAGCAGATCTGTTCGCTTCCTATCAGTCAGGTGTAGCTGAAATGTGGTGTGCTGCATGGCAGTCCTCCAGTGACCCGGATATGTACCAGCTGTACCACAGCCAGGGTTCCACCAACTACTATGCAGTTAATGATGAAGATCTTGATACACTGATCATGGATGCCCGTCAGTCCACAGAGCAGTCTTACCGCAAGGGTCTCTACAAGGCTGCCATGGAAATCATTATGGACTGGGGTGTTGAACTTCCGGTATATCAGCGTTCCGATGCATACATTGTATCTTCAGAACGTGTAGATGTTTCTTCTCTGCCAAATGATATGACACCATACTGGAACTGGAAGAGTGAGATTGAAAGTATCGTTGTAAAATAAGACAGAAGATATGGTGGTGAGTTCCTCTGTCCCTTATGGGACAGAGGGGCACTGCAGTTGAGGTTGCCGTACTAAGCAGGCTGTTGCCGCACAAAACGATGCGGCAGATCATGCAATATTGCATGGCTTTAGTGTGGCAACCTCTATTCTGTTTCCATAAGATGGTTCATTGATTTATAGAGAGGAATGATAACCGCATGCGAAAATACATCCTGAAAAGAATTGCTCTGTCAGTTATGATTCTGTTTTGTGTGACCTTCATTATATATGCACTGCTGCGCTGTCTGCCAGCCTCCTATGTGGAGAATATGGCAATGCAGCTTGCTATGAAGCCTGGTGCAAAACCATATGAAGAATGGCTGGCTCAGCTGAATGCTTCCTATGGCCTGGATAAAAGTATCCTGCCGGGTTACCTGACATGGCTGGGTGATGCCATTCAGGGTCATTTTGGTGACAGCTGGAAATATACAGTTCCTGTTCTTCAGAAGTTCAGTGAAGTTATATGGCTGTCCTTTATCATGGGTGCGATTGCTTTCGTGCTGGAGCTTATTATTGCGATCCCGCTCGGAGTTATTGCCGCTACTAAACAGTACTCACGTGCAGATTATGCCATCACCGCAGGTGCGCTGGTAGGTATTTCTCTGCCGACATTCTTTTTCGCAACTATTCTTAAATTAGTTTTTTCAGTGAAATTGGGCTGGTTTGACCTCTATGGTCTTGTTGGCCGTAATTATGCACAGCTTGATCAAATGGGCAAGATTCTTGACATGGCCAGTCATCTGGTCCTGCCGATCACGACTCTTGTCATTGTTTCGGTAGGTTCTCTGATGCGTTATACCCGTACCAATATGCTGGAGGTATTGAATGCCGATTATATCCGTACGGCTCGTGCAAAAGGTCTGTCCGAGAAAAAAGTTATCTACCAGCATGCATTCCGCAATACGCTGATTCCGCTGGTTACAATTGTGGGTGGCTCTCTGCCGTCACTTTTCTCCGGTGCGTTGATCACAGAAACTCTGTTTTCAATTCCGGGTATTGGATACACGTCTTATCAGGCCATGTTGATCGGAGATATTCCGTTCTCCATGTTTTATATGACGTTTCTGGCAATTTTGACATTGGCAGGCAATCTGCTTTCCGATATTCTGTATGCCGTGGTTGATCCGCGGGTACGTATTGCATAGGAAAGGAGGACCTGTAATGATAGATAAAAAAGATGTAACTGAAACAAACGAAACGAAAGAGACAAATCAATATTCTTTGAATGATGACCGTCGTGTCAAGGTACTTTCTCCCGGCGCACTGGTCGTTAAAAGATTTTTCCGCAACCGTCTGGCTGTTCTTGGAATGATCATGCTGATCGCCATGTTTGTATTTTCCTTCATTGGCGGTCTGATCAGTCCTTACGGACAGGATCAGCAGTTCTATCGTTATGACAGTCAGATGAAAGAATTTGCGGGTGTTGTAAAGAATAATGATTTTCGCTATACAGCTGCAGACGATCAGAAATTTGACAGCGTGCTGCAGGCAAAGTTCCAGCTGGCTTATCAGAAAGGTGACGCATCTTTTAATTATAAAGATGTTGATTACGAGATTACAGAAGAAGGAACAGATTTTTATTCCATTTCATCCGGTGGTACCATGCTTGCTATCGCGTTCAAGGACATTGTAAACGGTGACGGTGCGGATATTCCTTTTTCCGTAAAGTACGAAGCTTTGAAGGCTTATACGAATAATGAGACGGCTTTTACAGCAGATGGCGCGTCCTATACACTGGACGCGGACGGCAATATTGTGACCGGCGGTGCTGTGATCGGTTATATCAGCCGTTTTGTTGTATCTCCGATTGGCAATGGTGTTGTTTTTGAGCGTATTTTCAAGGAACAGCTGGAAGAAGCCATCGACAGCGGACTGGAAGAGTTCAATTATGTGGATGCTGAGGGGGAAGAATACACTTATAAGATCACCTATGATCCGACATCCCTTACATGGTCTGTTAAGCAGGGGACAGAGACTTATGTCTATGACAGCTATGCACCGCCTTCAAAAGAGCATCTGCTGGGCACAGACAAGAATGGTATGGATATGCTGACACGTCTGATGTACGGTGGCCGTGTATCTCTTATTATCGGCTTTATTGTCGTATTTATTGAGACTGTTATCGGTGTTATTCTCGGTGGTATTGCAGGATATTTTGGTAAATGGGTGGATAATCTGATCATGCGTATTGTGGATATTTTCTACTGTATCCCATCCATGCCGCTGATCATTATCCTTGGTGCTGCCATGGATGCCATGAAAGTGGCTCCGATGACCCGTATGGTCTACCTGATGCTGATCCTTGGTTTCCTGGGATGGCCGTCCATTGCCCGTCTGGTCCGCGGACAGATTCTGTCCCTGCGTGAGCAGGAATTCATGGCGGCTGCGGAGGCCTGTGGTATTCGTGTAAGCAGGCGTATCTTCAGACATCTGATTCCAAATGTTATTCCTCAGCTGATCGTAACCTGTACCATGGGTCTTGGTTCTACGATCATTATGGAAGCAACCTTGTCTTTCCTTGGTATCGGTGTTAAGTTCCCGTTTGCTTCCTGGGGTAATATTATTACTGATGTTAACGAGGCTTATGTTATGACCCATTACTGGTTTGTATGGATTCCGGCAGGTATCTGTCTGTTGATTGCCGTACTGGGCTTTAACTTTGTTGGTGACGGTCTGCGCGATGCGTTTGACCCGAAGATGAAACGGTAAGGAGGAAAGAAAAATGGCTAAAAAGAATGCAGAAGGCTATCTTTCGGCGAAAGAATCCCGCCGGATCTCCAAAGAGAACCGTAAGATCACCAATGAATTTGAAAAGAAGAGAAAACGTAAAAATGTGCCGGAGTCAGAATATCTGACTGAGATGCACAATCCGGATAATGCTGTGGAGTTTGACAATCTGCATACCTATTTCTTCACAGATGCCGGCACTGTAAAAAGTGTGGATGGTGTCACCTTTGATGTGCCTGTCGGCAAAACGGTCGGTATTGTTGGTGAGTCAGGATGCGGCAAATCTGTTACAAGCCTGTCATTGATGCAGCTGATCCAGAGACCTCAGGGGCAGATCGTTGAGGGTGCCATCCGACTGAACATGGGTACCAAGGCCTATGATGTGACGAAGATGCCTCAGGAGAAGATGCAGCAGATCCGCGGCAATTATGTATCCATGATCTTTCAGGAACCGATGACCAGCCTGAACCCTGTATTCCGTATCGGAAGACAGGTGGATGAGGTTATTGAGCTTCATGATGGTGAAGGAAAAACAAAAGAAGAAATCAAGGCAAGAACCATTGCGCTTCTCGAGATGGTAGGTATTGCCAACAGTGAAGGTGTTTACCAGATGTTTCCTCACGAACTGTCGGGCGGTATGCGCCAGCGTGTTATGATTGCAATGGCACTTGCCTGCAATCCGAGGATCATCATTGCCGATGAGCCGACAACGGCACTTGATGTGACGATTCAGGCCCAGATTCTGGATCTGCTCCGTCAGCTGAAGGATAAGATTAATTCGTCGATCATGCTCATTACCCATGACCTGGGTGTTATTGCCGAAATGGCAGATTATGTTGTTGTTATGTATGCGGGCCGTGTTGTGGAGAAGGGAACAGCAGAAGAGATTTTTGAACATCCATCCCATCCGTATACCATCGGTCTGATGGCTTCAAAACCAATGGTCGGTAAAAAGGTGGATAAGCTTTATTCCATACCGGGCAAAGTTCCGAATCCGATCAATATGCCGGATTACTGTTATTTCAAGGATCGCTGTGAGATGTGTGTCGAAGCCTGTGAAGGCGCATATCCTTCTGAGATCAGTCTTTCAGAAACACATAAAGTAAGCTGCTACCGTTACTGCGAAGGAAAGGGGGATCAATAATGGCTGATAAAAATAAGACGACAGAAATGGAATATGAACCCCTGGTTTATGATCCGCAGTATATTCTCATGGTCAACCATCTGAGAAAGTATTTCCCGATCAAAGGCGGTATGGTCTCCAGAGTGGTTGGTCAGGTAAAGGCGGTTGACGGCGTTACCTTTAATCTGAAACGTGGTACCACCATGGGTCTTGTAGGAGAGTCCGGCTGCGGCAAGACAACAACAGGACGTACGATCCTTCGTCTTGCAGGAGAGAAGACGGGCGGTGAGGTATTGTTCAACGGCAAAGAGGTCTATGATCTGACCAACAAGGAAATGCGTTCCATGCGTACCAAGATGCAGATCATTTTCCAGGATCCGTTTTCAAGTCTTTCTCCGAGACTCCCTGTTGCCGAGATCATCGGTGAGGCAGTCCGGGAACACAACCTGGTACCAAAGGCAGAATTTAATGATTACATCGATCAGGTCATGGACAACTGCGGTCTGCAGCCTTTCCATAAGGATCGTTATCCTCATGAGTTCTCAGGCGGCCAGCGTCAGCGTATCTGTATTGCCCGCGCGCTGGCTCTGAATCCGGAATTTGTTGTCTGTGACGAGCCTGTATCCGCTCTGGACGTATCCATTCAGGCACAGATCATCAACCTGTTGAAGGAACTGCAGGAACAGTATAAACTGACTTACCTGTTTATTTCCCATGACCTGTCAGTCGTAGAGCATATATCTGATTCTGTAGGTGTTATGTATCTGGGCAATCTGGTTGAGTACGGTGATACAGATGATATCTTCAACAATCCGCTGCATCCGTATACAAAGGCGCTGTTTTCTGCAATACCGGTTCCTGATCCGAAGGTGAAAAAGAACCGTATCGTACTGGAAGGTTCCATTCCGTCACCGGCCAATCCGCCGGCGGGCTGTAAGTTCCATACGCGCTGTCCGTACTGTACGGAGAGATGTAAGAGCGAAGTGCCGGTTCAGAAGGAGATCGAGCCGGGGCATTATGTCGTTTGCCATCTTTATTAATGGGAGGTGTGTACGATGAGATATGAAAAGGATGACCGGTCTTTATATGATCCGGAGCTTCCGGGGGATGAGGAAGAAGAGAGTGAACCGGAGATTCAGCTTACTAGAGAGGAAAGACGGTGGATTGCTCTTGGTGCTCTGAAGAGCACATTGCTCATTGCGCTTTTGTATATCATCGCAGGCGCACTCCTTATCTGGCTGATGCTGGCTATATGGAATTGATGAACTGTAATGCAGTTTTTTAGAGTAAAAATTAACTGCCACACTAAGTATTTGTTATCATTTG
>JBJEJD010000101.1:0-3459 GCA_051877705.1 Coprococcus sp.
CCGTGGTTCTGCGGCAGGAAGTATTGTATCCTATTGCCTGGATATCACGACACTGGATCCGATCCGCTATAGCCTGCTTTTTGAACGTTTCCTGAATCCAAATCGTGTGACCATGCCCGATATTGATGTGGATTTCTGTTTCGAGAGAAGGCAGGAAGTTATTGATTATGTAGTCAGAAAATATGGTAAGGAAAGAGTTGTCCAGATTGTTACATTTGGTACCATGGCGGCCCGTGGTGTTATTCGTGATGTGGGGCGGGCTCTTGATCTGCCGTATGCTGTCTGTGATACTGTGGCGAAAATGATTCCAAATGAGCTTGGAATTACCATTGATAAAGCTTTGGTCAGCAATCCGGAGTTGAAAAAGCTTTATGACAGTGATGAGAGCATACATGGGCTGATCGATATGGCAAGACGTCTGGAAGGTCTTCCGAGACATACATCGATGCATGCTGCAGGTGTTGTTATCAGTCCGAAAGCGGTGGATGAATTTGTACCGCTGTCCAGAGGTGCTGATGATATTATTACAACCCAGTATACGATGACAACATTGGAAGAGCTGGGACTGCTGAAAATGGATTTCCTGGGCCTCAGGACGCTGACTGTTATCCAGAATGCCGTGAGACTGGTCAATGAGCACGCAGAAAAACCTGTTGATATTGATAAGATTGATTATAATGATCAGGCAGTTTTTGACCTGATCGGTTCAGGAAAAACCGATGGTATCTTTCAGCTTGAAAGTTCTGGTATGAAGAGTTTCATGAAGGAACTGAAGCCACATAATCTTGAGGATATCATTGCGGGTATTTCCCTGTATCGTCCGGGTCCTATGGATTTTATCCCCCGATATATTAAAGGTAAAAATGATATTGCTTCTATTTCCTATGAATGTCCGGAACTGGAAGAAATACTCGAGCCGACCTATGGATGTATCGTGTACCAGGAGCAGGTGATGCAGATCGTTATGAAGCTGGCTGGTTATGATCTTGGACGAAGCGATCTGGTTCGTCGTGCCATGTCAAAAAAGAAAGCAGATGTCATGGCAAAGGAAAGGGAATATTTTGTTTATGGGAATAAGGAGCTGAATGTGCCCGGCTGTATTGCCAATGGTATTGATGAGACAACGGCAAACAGGATTTTTGATGAAATGACGGATTTTGCCAAATATGCCTTTAATAAATCCCATGCGGCGGCCTATACCATTGTGTCCTATCAGACAGCCTGGCTGAAGAATTACTATCCTGTGGAGTTCATGGCAGCCCTTATGACATCTGTCATTGATAACTCTGTCAAGGTGGCTGAATATATTATGACCTGCCGTCAGATGGGGATTCAGATCATGCCGCCGGACATCAACGAAGGTGTCAGCGGATTTTCTGTCAGCGGCGGAGTGATCCGTTATGGTCTGTCGGCAGTCAAGAGTATAGGCCGGCCGGTGGTGGCAGCCATTGTAAAGGAGAGGGAAATCAGCGGCCCATTCACAAGTCTGAAGAATTTTATTGAAAGAATGTCCGGCAAGGAAGTTAACAAGCGGACCATTGAAAACTTTATTAAAGCGGGTGCTTTTGACAGCCTGGGAGCGACAAGAAGGCAGCAGATGATGGTTTATGTACAGATCATGGATCAGGTGGCTCAGGATCGGAAAAAGAGTTTCAGCGGGCAAATGACTTTATTTGATTTCATGGATGAGACGGAAAAACAGGCATTTGAGATCAAATATCCGGATGTTGGTGAATATGATAAAGCGACACTGCTTGCTTTTGAGAAAGAAGTTCTGGGTGTTTATGTCAGCGGCCATCCTCTGGATGATGATGCACCGATGTGGCGTAAAAATGTAACTGCTGTAGCATCGGATTTTTATGTGAATGAGGAGACAGGACAGCCTTCTGTAACGGATCAGTCCATTGTCACTATTGGGGGCATGATTACGGGCAGAACAGTGAAATCTACCAAGAATCATAAGATGATGGCCTTTATTCAGCTGGAGGATCTGATGGGGACAGTGGAAGTTATTGTATTTCCAAATGATTATGAGAAACATCAGATGGAGCTGCGGGAAGAAGCAAAAATCTATGTCAGAGGCAGAGTTTCTGCTTCTGAAGATCAGCAGGCCAAGCTTATTGCTGAAAAAATTATTCCTTTTGAAAGCATACCAAAGGAAGTATGGATACAGTACAAAAATAAAGCTGATTTTGTACAGAATCAGGGCATATTATACAAAACTATTGCCGGATTTTCAGGCAGCGACAGAGTTATTATCTTTTGTAAAGAGGAAAAAGCAATAAAGAAACTGCCGGTTTCCTGCAATATTACAGCAGATGTACAAACACTGTCGGTACTGCGGGAAAAACTGGGTGAAGAAAACGTAAAAGTTAGGGAAACTGTCTTGAAAAGCTTTTGAAACTGTATTAAAATGTTTTCAATGAGAAAAAATTAACACAAAAACATGCGGTGGCAGCGCATTTGGAGGAATCAATCATGAGTGACGGCATAAAAACAATAGGTGTGTTAACAAGCGGCGGCGATGCGCCGGGTATGAATGCTGCAGTGAGGGCAGTTGTCAGAACGGGTATTGCTTATGGATGTCAGGTCAAGGGTATACGTAAAGGTTATGCGGGGCTGTTGAATGAGGAAATCATTGATCTGCAGGCAGGCAGTGTATCTGATATTCTGAACAGAGGCGGGACATTCCTGTATACGGCCAGATGTGCTGAATTCCGTACACCTGAAGGTCAGCAGAAAGGTGCAGATATATGCAGAAAACATGGCATTGACGGTATTGTTGTCATCGGTGGTGACGGTTCCTTCCAGGGTGCCCGCAAGCTTGCTGCTCTGGGTATTAATACCATTGGTGTTCCTGGAACCATTGATTTGGATATTGCATGTACAGAATATACAATTGGCTTTGATACAGCTGTTAATACGGCTATGGAAGCCATAGACAAGGTACGCGACACATCCACATCCCATGAACGCTGCAGTATTATCGAGGTTATGGGCAGGAATGCCGGATATATTGCTCTCTGGTGTGGTATTGCCAATGGTGCGGAGGATATTCTTCTTCCTGAGCTGTATAATTATGATGAGGAAGCACTGATCGATCATATCATTGCCAACCGTAAACGCGGCAAGAAGCATCATATCATCATCAATGCTGAAGGTGTGGGTCACTCCACCAGTATGGCGAAACGCATTGAGGCAGCTACAGGAATAGAGACCCGTGCTACCATTCTTGGACATTTGCAGAGAGGCGGCAGCCCGACGGCCAAGGACAGAGTCATGGCTTCTATCATGGGTGCTTATGCTGTTGATGCGCTGATGGCAGGTAAGAGTAATCGTGTGGTTGCCTACAGAGACGGCAAATACGTGGATTATGATATTGAGGAAGCTTTGGCTATGCAGAAGGATATTGATCCTTTCCAGTACAGCGTTGCAAGAATACTTGCGAGGTAGACTATC
>JBJEJD010000101.1:3559-10210 GCA_051877705.1 Coprococcus sp.
GTGCAGCGGATGCATCGGCCCCGTTTTCTTATATCAGATGGGAGATGATTCACACCTCTTTTGGTCCTGAAATTTATACTTAGGGGGAAAATATTATGATGATTACGAGTGCATCCAATCAGCAGATGAAACGTATCAGGGAACTGTTGAATAAAGGAAAAGAGCGCCGGAAGGAGAAGTGCTTTGTGGCGGAAGGTATCCGAATGGTGGCGGAGACTCCCAAGGAGCGATTGGAGAAAATGTATGTGTCTGAAAGCTTTTTCAGGAATCCGCCGGAACTGAGGGGGGTCGATCTGTCAGAGGCGGTGGTCGTGCAGGATCAGGTATTCCGGCAGATATCGGATACGCAGACACCGCAGGGAATCATGGCTATTGTCCGGCAGTCGGAGCAGAGTCTTGAAGATATATTGGCTCAGAAGGATATGCTGCTTCTCTTTCTGGAGAATATTCAGGACCCGGGAAATCTGGGTACGATCATGCGGACGGCAGAGGGGGCTGGTGTTACCGGATTGATTATGAGCAGAGATACCGTGGATATTTATAATCCGAAAACGATCCGTGCGACGATGGGATCCCTTTACAGGATGCCCTTTGTCTATGTGGATGATTTTTGTGATACTGTTCTTCAGGCAAAGAAGAGGGGAGTATGTGTGTATGCTGCTCATCTGAAAGGGACGGAATACTATGACAGGAAGGATTACCGACAGTCTGTGGGTTTCATGATCGGTAATGAAGGCAACGGTCTGACAAAGGAGGCGGCGGACTGTGCCACGGACTATATTCGTATCCCGATGTCCGGACAGTTGGAATCATTGAACGCCGCTGTGGCTGCTGCGATACTTATGTATGAGGCGAGACGCCAGAGAAATCTCTGAAAAATTACAAAAAGCTGAGGAGTTTTTTTGTTCAGCTGGATAATATAGGTAACAGCCGCATGGTGAAAGCAGTGGACACTGACATGAAAAAATGATATGATGAAGATGTACCACAAATAAAGAATAAGGAGGGATTCATGTGGGAGGTTTAGTCATAATGTGGCTGGCTCTGATGGCTGGTCTGTTGATTATAGAGATAGTTACTCTTGGGCTTACAACGATATGGTTCGCTGTGGGAGCATTGGTTGCTTTTCTTACTGCTTTGGCTGGTCTGCATTTGGGCATTCAGATAGGTGCCTTTGTGGTCGTATCCGTGGTTTTACTGTTTTTTACCCGGCCGCTTGCTGTGAAATACCTGAATTCCAAAACGACGAAGACCAATGCAGAAGCCTTGGTAGGCAGATCGGCCAGAGTGACCATTGGTATCAATAATCTGAAGAGTGAAGGTCAGGTAGTTATCAATGGTCTGGAGTGGACAGCGAGAAGCTCAGCTGACACGGTGACCTTCAAACCTGACGAATATGTGACCATTGTTGGTATTGAGGGTGTTAAGCTGATCGTCGAAGGACAGAAGAAAGGAGAATCATATGATTAAAATTATTGTTTCCATTATTTTAATTATTATTTTATTGCTGATCGTAACATCATGTTTTAGAATCGTTCCTCAGGCCCATGCCTATGTTATAGAGCGTCTTGGCGCCTACCAGGGGACCTGGTCCGTTGGTTTTCATCTGAAGATGCCAATTATCGATAAAGTAGCCAAGAAGGTCATCCTGAAGGAACAGGTTGTGGATTTTGCACCGCAGCCGGTTATCACCAAGGATAATGTTACCATGCGTATTGATACGGTTGTATTTTATCAGATTACAGATCCGAAGCTTTACTGCTATGGTGTTCAGAATCCGATCATGGCCATTGAGAATCTGACAGCCACTACACTTCGTAATATCATCGGTGATCTGGAACTGGATGAGACATTGACATCCCGTGAGATCATCAATGCCAAGATGCGTTCTACTCTGGATGAAGCCACAGACCCGTGGGGTATCAAGGTCAATCGTGTGGAACTGAAGAACATTATTCCTCCGGCAGCTATTCAGGATGCCATGGAGAAACAGATGAAGGCTGAACGTGAACGTCGTGAATCCATTCTGATTGCTGAAGGCGAGAAAAGATCTGCCATTCTGAAGGCAGAAGGTCATAAGGAATCGGTGATTCTTCAGGCAGAGGCTGACAAGCAGTCAGCTATCCTTCGGGCAGAGGCGGTCAAGGAAGCGAAGATTCGTGAGGCTGAAGGTGAAGCCCAGGCTATCCTGAAGATCCAGCAGGCCAATGCAGACGGTATTCGTTTTATTCGCGAAGCAGGCGCTGATGCTGCAGTTCTTCAGTTAAAGAGTCTTGAAGCGTTCGGCAAGGCAGCCGACGGCAAAGCAACCAAGATTATCATTCCTTCTGATATTCAGGGACTGGCCGGTCTTGCAACATCCATTGCAGAGGTTGTAAAAGAAACCGATGCTCAATAATTAATATTGTATTATCCAGGAGCTGCCATATGGCAGCTCTTTTCTTCTGCCTTTGTTTTCATCTTCTCCCTCAGATATACATATAATGTTTTATACAAAAACGGCAGTACATTCGGAAAGCTGCTTAAAATGTATTAAAAATGCGGCATTACTTTTTGAGGAACTTTAAGAAATTCTTCAGAAATAAGATAGACATTTTTCAAGATTAAGGTGTATACTTCTGGTTGTAAAAAACAGAGAAGTGTAATTATTTGAATGAAGCTGTATCTTTGGAGGTTCATATGAGAAAGCTGAGACAATGGGCGCTGGATCACCCAATCGGATTTGTGGCTGTATTTGCAGCAATTTATTTTATATGGTTTTTACTGCTTGAACAATTCAGAGAACCGGTATTGGTGGTTCACTCGTCACTGGATGATAAAATACCATTCTGTGAATATTTTATTGTTCCTTACCTTTTGTGGTTTGTATGGATTGGTGCGACATTTTTGTATTTTTATAAGAAGAGCCGGGAGGATTTTTACAATGTATCCCGATATATGTTTACAGGTATGATCATCTGTCTGGTTATTTACACGATTCTTCCGACCGGACTGGAACTGAGAACGGAGATTACCAACAACAATATTTTCTCACAGTTGGTATCCATGATCTATACAGTAGATACGTCCACCAATGTGTGTCCATCTATTCATGTATTTAACAGTATCGCAGTTAATACGGTTATTCAGCATTCAGATATTTTTAAACATAAGAGGCTGGTACATGCAGGATCCTATATACTGGCTATTGCCATCTGTATGTCAACAGTTTTGCTGAAGCAGCATTCAATCATTGACGTATTCTGGGGCTGTGTACTGGGAATTGTTCTTTATCCACTGTCTTACAGATCCATGTATGACAACAACAGAGCCGGTGAATACAAGGTGCATGTTTCATAGGAGATGGAGCTGTCAGTATAAGACTTTTGAAAAGTTCAGTATCGTAATTATCTGATAGTGTCAATACGGCAGGCTGCTGTTTTCAATTTGTTTGAAAGCAGCAGCCTATTGTATGGCCTGGCGTAGGATTGCGGAGCTGAGCTTTTTTAAAGTTTGTGCGACGGCTTTCTTTTTTATTGCTATTTTTATGAAAATAAGGTAATATGGTAAACAAAGCTTTTTGGAGGTCGGCGGCATGAAGGAGAGAATATTGAAATGTCTCAGAGAAACAGATGATTATGTGTCGGGGCAGCAGTTGTGTCAGGAATTGAATGTATCCAGAACAGCTGTGTGGAAAGTGATGAATCAGCTGAAGGAAGAGGGGTATATGATCGAGGCGGTGAAGAATCGTGGGTACAGATTGATGCGTACGCCGGATCTGGTGACTGCTGATGAGCTGAACAGTATTCTAAAGACATCCTGGGCCGGAAAAACTGTTGTCTATGAAGAGGAACTGGTGTCTACCAATCAGACTGCCAAGGTCATTGCCGAGCAGGGAGCAGGCCATGGTACACTGGTAGTGGCGGAAAGGCAGACAGCCGGTAAGGGACGCCGGGGGCGTGAATGGCATTCTCCGAAGGGCAGCGGTATATGGATGAGTATACTTCTGAGACCGGATATACGACCGGATAAGGCCTCCATGCTGACCATCGTGGCAGCAATGGCAGTTTACGATGCCATCAGCAGCCGTATAAAGGGCTGTTCTATTAAATGGCCCAATGATATTGTTATTGACGGACGGAAGGTGTGCGGTATACTGACGGAGATGAGTTCGGAACCGGATCATATTCATTATGTAGTCATAGGTATCGGCATTAATGTCAATACAGAGAATTTCCCGGAAGATATTGCCGGAGTAGCGGTGTCTATGCGCACTGCATCAGGGCAGCATTTTAAACGAAGTGAGATTATTGCGGATGTCTGGCAGGCTTTTGAGAGATACTATGACCGGTTTATGGAGACATCAGATCTGTCAGAATTGATGGAGGATTACAATAAACGTCTGATCAATGATGGTCAGCGGGTCTATATAGAGGAACGCGGCAGAAAATTCGATGGTATTGCCGAGGGTATTGACAGAGAAGGCTGCCTGCTTGTACGGAAGGATGACGGGACGGTGATATCCGTCATATCCGGGGAAGTGTCTGTCCGGGGCGTTCTTGGTTATGTTTAGGAGGAACGAATATGTATCAGGATAAGATGGTATTATGTGCGTCCAGCGCTTATGAGAAGAAATTTTATCTGAATGAGAGCTTTGATGGTCTGCCGCAGCATGTGAAGGACGAACTGAAGATTCTTTGCGTATTGTTTACGGAGGATGTGGGAGGTATCCTGTCTCTTGAATTTGATGAGGATGGGAATCTGGAACTGAATACATCCGCTGATGAAGGCGATATTTTATATGATGATATCGGCAGTGTGCTGAAGATCAAGCAGATGCAGCAGGAGAAACAGGAGCTCTTTGAGTCTCTGGAAATGTATTATAAAGTATTCTTTTTGGGGGAGGATCTGGAAGATGATAATGGTCATTGATGTCAGTAATACCAATATTACTCTGGGCACATTTAAAGGTGAAAAGATTCAGAGAATTTATCGTGTGACTACCAAGATTCCAAGAACATCCGACGAATACGGTGTTCTGTTAAGAGATCTGGTGCGTCTGTCCAATGCCAGTCATCATGATATCGAAGGCATCATTATTGCTTCTGTTGTGCCGAATGTCATGTATTCCCTGACCAATGCCTGCGTCAAATATTTCCATATTCAGCCGATTATAGTGGGACCGGGTGTGAAGACCGGTGTCAGGGTTGGAGCGGAGAATCCGAAGGAAGCGGGGTCTGATCTGATCGTCAATGCGGCGGCGGTGAAGGAGCTATATGGCGGACCGGCCATTGTCATTGATTACGGAACGGCTACTTCTTTTCAGCTTGTACTGGCTGATGGTATGCTGGATTCAGTGGTCATTGCACCGGGAATCCAAACCAGTGTACAGGCATTGACCAGTGACGCGGCCAGAATCCCGGAGGTTGAGATTAAAAAGCCCAGAACCATCCTTACAAAAGATACAACAGAGTGTATTCAGGCGGGGATCGTGTTTGGCACCATTGGCGAGACAGAGTATATTGTCCGCAGAATGAAAGAAGAATCGGGTCTTGGAGATATCAAGGTAGTGGCAACGGGGGGATTTGGCAAGGTTATTGCCGATGAGACGGATGTCATTGATATCTATGATAATCTGCTGACACTGCAGGGGCTGCGTATTATCTACAATAAAAATGCAGGAATAAACAGGAAGAGTCGGGCATAGGATGATGAAACCTTTACAGATTGGTTCCCTGTGCATTGAGCATCCCGTTATACTGGCACCTATGGCAGGCGTTACGGACCTGCCATTTCGTGTGCTTTGCCGGGAACAGGGCTGCGGCCTTGTCTATACGGAGATGGTCAGTGCAAAGGCAATTACTTATAAAAATAAAAATACATTTTTTCTCATGGAAACGGTGCCGGAAGAACGGCCTGTGGCGCTTCAATTGTTTGGTTCCGAGCCGGATATTATGGCAGAAGCGGCAGCCATGATCGCAGACAGGGATTTTGATATCCTGGATGTGAATATGGGATGCCCTGTTCCAAAGGTGGTTAATAATGGGGAAGGATCGGCTCTCATGAAGCAGCCAAAGCTGGCAGGAGAGATTGTCCGGAGTCTTGTCCGCGCCATTGATAAACCGGTTACGGTGAAGATACGTAAAGGGTTTGATGACACCTGTATCAATGCGGTGGAAATGGCAAAAATACTTGAGGACAGCGGTGCATCAGCGGTGGCGGTCCACGGACGGACGCGGGCTCAGTACTACAGCGGGCAGGCAGACTGGGATATCATTCGTCAGGTGAAGGAAGCTGTCCGCATCCCGGTTATTGGCAATGGCGATATATTCACACCGCAGGATGCCAAAAAGATGCTGGAAGAGACAGGATGCGATGGTATTATGGCAGCCAGAGGCGCAAGAGGCAATCCATGGTTATTCAGAGATATTGTGGATTATCTGGAAAAGAGTGTGCTCCATCCAAAGCCGTCCCTGCAGGAGATGGTGGATATGATGCTGCGCCATGCGGACATGCATATCCGCTATAAGGGCGAATATCAGGGTATCAGGGAGATGCGTAAGCATGTAGCATGGTATACGGCAGGATATCCGGGATCGGCAAGAATGCGGCAGGCTGTCAATGAAGTTGAAGCCTATGAGGAATTGAAGGAACTGCTGGCGGCATGGCTGA
>JBJEJD010000101.1:10310-15003 GCA_051877705.1 Coprococcus sp.
ATAAAAATGCCTGGTGGAAAAAGAAATGAATTTATTGACAGTATTTGGGCGATGGTCTATAATACAAGGATGTATACGGTGAAAAAAAGCGCATTTATATATGAAAAAATATCATTTTTCAGGTGAAAATCTATAGATAGGAAGGGTTTTTATTATGGCAGAATCTAAAAAGAATATTATGACATTTGCGGGTTTAAGAGCTCTGGAGGATGAGCTGTTTGACCTGAAGGTTAACAGACGTAAAGAGGTTGCTCAGAAGATTAAAGAGGCAAGAGAGCAGGGCGACTTATCAGAGAATGCAGAGTACGATGCAGCGAAGGATGAGCAGCGAGATATTGAAGCCAGAATTGAAGAGCTGGAGAAGCTGCTCAAGAATGTTGAGGTTATTGATGAGGATGAGGTAACACTGGATACGGTCAGTATCGGAAGCCGTGTGAAATTATATGATGTAGAGTTTGACGAAGAGGTTGAGTATACAATCGTAGGTTCAACAGAGGCAGACAGCCTGAATGGCAAGATTTCCAACGAGTCACCGGTAGGTGCAGCGCTGATCGGTTCCAAGGAAGGCGAGACCATCGTTGTTGAGACCATTTCCGGTGATCTGGAATTCAAGATTCTTGAGATTACAAGAGCATAATAGACAGGAGAGAATATCGTGGCAGAGGCAAAGAAGAATAATCAGACACCAGATGTCAATGAACAGATTAAGAACAGACGCAATAAGCTGGCTGAGCTGCAGGCAGCAGGCAATGACCCTTTTGTCATTACCAAATATGATGTGACCCATCACAGCATGGAGATTAAGAATAATTTTGAAGAACTGGAAGGTCAGGATGTGATTGTAGCCGGACGTATGATGCAGAAACGTGTCATGGGTAAGGCTTCTTTCTGCAATATCCGCGATCTTCAGGGAGATATTCAGTCCTATGTGGCCAGGGATGATCTGGGTACAGATTCCTATCAGGCCTTCAAGAAGCTGGATATCGGTGATATTATCGGCATTAAGGGCAAGGTATTTAAGACAAAGACCGGTGAGATTTCCATTCATGCACAGGAGATCACCCTTCTGTCAAAGAGCCTTCAGGTACTTCCGGAGAAGTTCCATGGCCTGACCAATACGGATATCCGCTATCGTCAGCGTTATGTGGATCTGATCATGAATCCGGAGGTTAAGGATACATTTATCAAGCGTTCACAGATCATCAAGGAGATCAGAAAATTCCTGGATGGCAGAGGTTTTATGGAAGTGGAGACACCAACATTGGTGTCCAATGCAGGCGGTGCTGCAGCAAGACCATTTGAGACCCATTACAATGCACTGAATGAGGATGTGAAGCTGCGTATCTCTCTTGAGCTTTACTTAAAGAGACTGATCGTCGGCGGTCTTGAGAGAGTATACGAGATTGGCCGTGTATACCGCAATGAAGGTGTTGATACCCGTCACAATCCTGAGTTTACATTGATGGAGCTGTATCAGGCCTATACGGACTATGAAGGAATGATGGAACTGACGGAGACCATGTTCCGTCACCTGGCGCAGACTGTATGCGGTTCTACAACGGTTGTATACAATGGCATCGAGCTTGATTTCGGCAAGCCATTCGCACGTATGACCATGAATGAAGCCATCAAAAAATATGCCGGTATCGATTTTGATACAGTGGCAACAGATGAAGAGGCAAAGGCACTTGCAAAAGAACATCATATCGAATTTGAGCAGCGGCATACAAAAGGTGATATTATCAACCTCTTCTTTGAGGAATACTGCGAGAAGAACCTGATCCAGCCAACATTCATCATGGATCATCCAGTGGCTATTTCTCCTCTGACCAAGAAGAAACCTGATGATCCTGAGAAGGTAGAGCGTTTCGAGCTCTTTATCAATACATGGGAAATGTGTAATGCTTACTCCGAGCTGAACGATCCAATCGATCAGCGTGAGCGTTTTGCACAGCAGGATGCCAATGCAGCTGCAGGAGATGAAGAGGCACAGCATACAGATGAAGACTTCCTGAATGCGCTGGAGATCGGTATGCCGCCGACAGGTGGTATCGGTTACGGCATCGACCGTCTGGTTATGCTGTTGACAGATTCCCAGGCTATCAGAGACGTGCTGCTCTTCCCGACGATGAAGAGCCTTGGTGGTTCTGATGCATCTAAAAAGGCAGAGAAACCGGCTGCAGCAGAAAAATGTTGTCCGGAAGAGGGCATTACATGTTGCTGTGAAGAGGAAAAAATTGATTTCTCCAAGGTAGAGATCGAGCCTCTGTTTAAGGATGCGGTTGATTTTGAAACATTCAGTAAATCTGATTTCAGAGCCGTTAAGGTTAAAGATTGTGTTGCTGTACCGAAGTCCAAAAAGCTTCTGCAGTTTACTCTGGACGATGGCTCAGGCGAAGATCGTACGATCTTAAGCGGAATTCACGCTTATTATGAGCCGGAGGAACTGATTGGAAAGACTTGTATCGCGATTACAAATCTTCCGCCGAGGAAAATGATGGGTATTGATTCCTGTGGTATGCTGATCAGTGCCGTTCATCAGGAAGAGGGAGAGGAAAGACTTCATCTTCTGATGGTAGATGATCATATTCCGGCCGGAGCAAAGCTGTATTAAAATACAGGGGAAAAACTGCATAGTTTTTAATTTTGGCTCCTGAGAAGCTGTGGCTTTTCAGGAGTTTCTTTTTAGCCAATCCCCAAATTTCAAAAGGTGAGTGGTAAAATTTGTATATCAGATAAAATATACAAAAGATGATTTGTAAGGAGATTGTTTGATGGTAAGTTATGAGATATAATAAAAACAAATTGAATGAAACCTTTTAAACAGTGAGCAAAAATATAGAAGTGATTGTGCCAAAATTAGGAGGGACAAAATATTATGGATGACAAGAGTATGTAGAAGCTCTTTTTGTGCTGCGTCAGGCTTTTAAGACGGAACTAGTCATAAGCAGAGATGAATTAACGGCCATGCTGGTTAATTCTATGGAGAGCAACATGACGCAGGTGGATTTTTCAGAGGAAGCGCAGGAAATGGGAGCGGAGGTTGAGAATCAAAATGGCCTGCCTGGAAAGGCTCATTTGTTGATTCGAAAGCTTCGGGATACTGGGTGGCTGGAATTGGAATATAGGATCACATTGACACCTGACACAATAAATGTAGTAGTATGTAATGATTGGGAGGTGAATATATGGATATTCTATTTAAAAATGATGATTTTGTATTTTCATACAGAGTTGGCGGTATAATGATACATGATGGGAAAATTTTGTTACAACGTCCTAAAAATGACGATTATGCTATTATTGGTGGGCATGTTGCAGCGATGGAAACAAGTATGGAAACTCTTAAGCGTGAATTTGAAGAAGAACTTCACGTAAAAATAGAGGTGGACAATTTAATCGCAATAGGTGAAATCTATTTTCCATGGGGCAAAAAGCCATGTCATCAGATATGTCTATATTATAATGTTCATTTGGTGGATGATAGTATTCCTTTAGATGGAATTTTTCATGGATATGATGAGTTGGATAATGAAAGAGTTGATTTGGATTTTTGCTGGGTTCCATTAGAGGAATTAAAAGGAGTAAAGGTATATCCATTGGAACTGATACCATACATATTAGAATCAAGAAAAGAAATTGTACATTTTGTTTCAAAGCAGATTTAGATGATGAGATTATAGGCGATGATGGAGAAGAAATAAATATCTAGGAATTAAAATTATATGATACAGTAGATGATTCATTATTGAAGTTTGCAGTAATCATCTCACAGAGTAATGGCAAATGGGTATTCTGTAAGCACAAGGAAAGAGATACATATGAAGTGCAGGGAGGTCACAGAGAAGCAGGCGAAAACATTCTTGAAACAGCTAAAAAGGAGTTACATAATAATTTTATTGTGTCAGGCACCAATGGTTTCATGGATGAACTAGATGGCTTCAGTGAGAACCTGATCGATGCCGTGAAGCTGATCATCAGCAGATAATCTTCAGAGAAAGGGTGGTGCATATCCCATGAAAGAAAACATCCCAGAAAAAATATCTTTCCAGGGCACGGTGCTTTCGATGCAGCCGCGCTCGAATGTGTGGCGGTACCGTCTGGACAACCGCACGCACACGCTGACCGGCTACAACATCTTCCTGTCCGGGACAGCTGAGGGCGAGGAGAAGAAATTCGTAGTGGCCATTTCGGAGAAGCAGCAGATGAAACTGCGGTGTCATATCGGCGATGTGATCAGCGGAACCGGCTGGACGAAGAAATATCCGGATCTGGAGTATGCGGATTATTACCGTGCCGGCGCTCTGAAGAAGGCGAAGGAGGGTCCGGCGGTGAGTGTGGAGAACAGGGAGCCGTGGACGGATGAGGTTCCGGAGCTTTCTGTATATGACTGGCGTGGCTGCCGGATGCTGGACAAAACCTGTTGGAATAAGAAGTGTTTTACCTGCAAATGGGCAGCGATGGCGAATGTCACGATTGAGTATAACTGGGGCGTGAGTCAGAAGTTTCGGTTCGAGAGCTTCTGCTATGGTCCCAAGAATTGCAGCTTATATAAGATGGGCAAGCCGCGGGCCGTGCCGGATAAACAGCTGGGCAGTGTTTATGATGAGGGCTGGCTGGATGATATCTGCACGGAGAACCGCGACGATGACGAATAAAAGATCAGCAGCCAGTTCCTTTCCGGAAACCGGCT
>JBJEJD010000102.1:0-3893 GCA_051877705.1 Coprococcus sp.
TCTGCATGGAGACAGATGAACCTGCCTTGGAGTTCTGTATGAAAATACAGCGTGGATCCCGCGTTACAGGGTGTTTGAGTGGAAGCATATGTGTTCCGTGGAATACAGGATGTTTCAATGAGGGTGGTACCGCCGAATGAATTTTGGTCCCTGTTCAGCCGGAAGGCTGGCGGTGGAAGGAATATCAGGGGAAGTGCTTTCTGCCGGCAGCAGAATGTACTTCCCCTTTCGTATTATCAGATCAAGTGTTATAAGAACAGGAGGCTTTACAGATGGCTAAGGAAAAGAAGATGGTTCGTGAGATTACATCCATGGATGAAGATTTTGCACAATGGTATACAGACGTGGTAATAAAAGCAGGTCTGATCGGTTATACAAGCGTTAAAGGATGTATGGCGCTGAAGCCGGCAGGTTATGCAATCTGGGAAAATATTCAGAAGGAACTGGACAAGCGTTTTAAGGAAACAGGAGTGGAGAATGTCTACATGCCGATGTTTATTCCGGAAGGTCTGCTTCAGAAGGAAAAAGATCATGTAGAAGGATTTGCCCCTGAAGTTGCCTGGGTAACCCATGGTGGGCTCAATGAGCTACAGGAGAGAATGTGTGTCCGTCCTACATCAGAAACATTATTCTGTGATTTTTATGCCAAGGAGATCCAGTCCTATCGTGATCTGCCGAAGCTTTACAACCAGTGGTGTTCTGTTGTACGTTGGGAAAAGGAAACCCGTCCATTCCTGCGTTCAAGGGAATTCCTGTGGCAGGAAGGCCATACAGCCCATGCAACAGCTGAAGAAGCTAAAGAGAGAACAGAACAGATGCTGAATGTCTATGCAGATTTCTGTGAACAGGTGCTTGCAATTCCGGTTATCAAGGGACGCAAGACAGAAAAAGAAAAATTTGCCGGTGCAGAAGCTACTTATACAATTGAAGCACTGATGCATGACGGCAAGGCTTTACAGTCCGGTACGAGCCATAATTTTGGTGATGGCTTTGCAAGAGCCTTTGATATTCAGTATACGGATAAAGAGAATAAACTGCAGTATGTGCATCAGACTTCCTGGGGTATGACGACCCGTCTGATTGGCGCTATTATTATGGTTCATGGTGATGATAATGGTCTGGTTCTGCCACCGATGATCGCACCTACCCAGGTTGTTGTCATTCCGATCGCCCAGCACAAGGAAGGTGTTCTCGAAAAGGCTCAGGAACTGAAGAACAGACTGAGTGATTACAGAGTAAAACTGGATGCAACAGACAACAAACCAGGCTGGAAGTTTGCGGAAGCAGAGATGCGTGGTATTCCGGTACGGGTTGAAATTGGACCGAAGGATATCGAGGCCAATCAGGCAATTCTTGCCCGCCGTGATACAGGCGAGAAAATCACAGTCAGTCTGGATGAGCTGGAAGAAAAGGTCGGCGAGCTGCTGAAGCAGATGCAGTCGGATATGCTGGAGAGAGCCCGTGTCCACAGAGAGGCTCATACTTATGTGGCAACTAACTATGAAGAATTTAAGGAAACAGTTGCCAATAAACCTGGATTTATCAAGGCTATGTGGTGCGGCGACCGTGCCTGTGAGGACAAGATCAAGGAAGAAACAACTGCCACCTCCAGATGTATGCCGTTTGCACAGGAGCAGTTATCGGATGTATGTGTATGCTGCGGCCGTCCTGCTAAGAAGATGGTTTACTGGGGTAAAGCTTATTAAAAAACATCTTTATTATATTTGCTAATATAATGCTGATAAAATATTAATGTAGATTAAAAAGTTCCCGTGTTGTCAAATGAATAAACAAGTGTTAAAATGCATGTAGGTATTGAATTTACATGCATTTTTCATTTTAATCCATACACACGAACATAGGAGGTATATTCATGAAAATGGTAGCAATCAGTCAGGAACTGTCATCCACATCCTACCCGGGCAGAGGAATTATTATCGGCCGCTCAGCAGATGG
Organism: Coprococcus sp.; assembly: GCA_051877705.1. Taxonomy (GTDB): domain Bacteria; phylum Bacillota; class Clostridia; order Lachnospirales; family Lachnospiraceae; genus Coprococcus_A. The sequence goes on from JBJEJD010000102.1 coordinate 1,957, forward strand.
TAAAAAGGCGGTTACAGCTTATTTCATCATGGGAAGAAGCTCTAACAGCAGAAACCGTGTTTTTGTTGAAGATGGAGAAGGCATCCGTACAGAAGCATTTGATCCGTCAAAACTGGAGGATCCAAGCCTTATTATTTATGCTCCTGTCAGAGTGCTCGGCAATAAGACAATTGTCACCAACGGTGACCAGACAGATACAATCTATGACGGCATGGACAAACAGCTGACCTTTGAACAGTCTCTGCGCAGTCGGGAGTTTGAGCCGGATGCACCGAATTATACGCCTCGTATTTCCGGTATTCTTCATGTGGAAGGCGGCAGCTTCAACTATGCCATGTCTATTTTAAAGAGTAATAACGGTAATCCGGATTCCTGCAATCGCTATACATTTGCTTACAACCATGTGCCTGCAGGTGAAGGACATTTTATCCATACTTATATGGGTGACGGCAATCCGCTGCCAAGCTTTGAAGGCGAACCGACATGGGTCAGTGTTGATGCAGATGATATTGACAGCTGGACCAATATGATCTGGGATAATCTGAATGAAGATAATAAAGTATCTCTTTTTGTCAGGTTTATTGATATTGAAACAGGCAAATACGAGTCAAGAATTGTGAATAAGAATAAATAATCGGAGGAACGTCAGATGAAAGAGTTAGAATTAAAATACGGCTGTAACCCGAATCAGAAGCCTTCCCGCATTTATATGAATGAAGGTGAACTGCCGATTACTGTACTTAACGGAAAACCGGGTTATATCAATTTCCTTGATGCATTTAACGGCTGGCAGCTTGTCAGTGAATTAAAGAGAGCAACGGGACTGCCGGCTGCTACGTCCTTCAAGCATGTTTCACCGGCCGGTGCCGCAGTAGGTCTGCCGTTGACAGAGGTAGAGAAGAAGATCTACTGGGTGGATGATAAAGCAGAATTGACACCACTGGCCAGCGCCTATGCCCGTGCCCGCGGCGCGGACCGTATGTCTTCTTTTGGTGATTTTATTTCTCTGTCTGATGTCTGTGATGTGGCTACTGCAAAACTCATCAAGCCGGAAGTGTCTGATGGTGTCATTGCACCGGGATATGAACCAGAGGCATTGGAGATACTGAAAGCGAAGAAAAAAGGCAATTATAATGTCATTCAGATCGATCCGGCATACCGTCCGAATCCTATCGAACACAAAGAAGTATTTGGTATTACATTCGAGCAGGGAAGAAATGAACTGGTCATCGATAAGGATTTCCTTGGCAATATTGTGACAGAGAATAAGGAACTGCCGGATTCTGCAAAAATTGACCTGATAATTTCTCTTATTACATTAAAATATACACAGTCCAATTCGGTTTGCTATGCAAAGGGCGGACAGGCTATCGGTATCGGTGCCGGTCAGCAGAGCCGTATCCACTGCACACGTCTGGCTGGTCAGAAGGCAGACAACTGGTTCCTGCGTCAGAATCCGAAGGTGCTGAATCTTCAGTTTGTGGATAAGATCGGCCGCGCGGACAGAGATAATGCCATCGATCTGTATATTGGTGAGGAATACATGGATGTACTGGCAGAAGGTGCATGGCAGAGAATTTTTAAAGTAAAACCTGAAGTTTTCACCCGCGAGGAGAAACGTGCATGGCTGGATCAGATGCAGGATGTGGCATTGGGTTCAGATGCATTCTTCCCATTTGGCGATAATATTGAACGTGCCCACAAGAGCGGCGTGAAATATGTAGCTCAGCCGGGCGGTTCTGTCAGAGATGATCAGGTTATTCAGACATGTAATAAATATGGCATGACCATGTGCTTTACCGGCCTGAGACTGTTCCATCATTAAAAAATAAATAATTTAATCTTTTAAGGAGTTGTTCGTGAAACAGCTCCTTTTTTTGTCATCTGTCGACGTTCTTTTTTTCGACGGCGTTCTGTCCTCAGGGGAGAAGTTTTAA
>JBJEJD010000102.1:3993-14968 GCA_051877705.1 Coprococcus sp.
TTAATGACCAGTGAGGAAGGAAGAAAACTTTGTTTTATGCTGGGAACTTTGTTGGAAGATTATATGGTTACAAGGAAAAAAGATGATCAGGTTCGTTTTGGGCCGACTGATGTCCGATTCAATGAAAGTAATCTTTTTCAGCCGGATCTGGTTACGTTTAGTGGCCATGATGAATGTATGAATATCGAGGGAGAAGCCGGCGACAATGTCAGCCTTCCGAAAATGGTCATAGAGATTCTGGCAGGAGGTAATGCCATTTATGATTGTCTGGATAAGGCAATTATATATAGAGACAATGGTGTGAAAGAATATTGGCTGATCGATCTGAATGAACAATTTGTCTATACATATGCATTCCGGCAGGGATTTGATTATAAGCGTTATACCTTTGAACAGAATATCAGAAGTCAGAGTTATCCGGGATTTGAATGTTGTATCTCAGATATTATGTGGAATGACGGAGGCAGCCTGAAAGAACTGGCGCTGTTTTACCGGTTCAAGCAGGAAATCTATCCGAATGCTATGAAAGAACTGGTGGCGGAAACAGATACTTCCTATTCTGGTTTTGACGAGAATCTGTATACGGCGGAAGCATTTTATGAATGGATGGCCACAAGAAAAAATATGTCTATGTATACATCCATGGTTGAACTGCTTTTCGGGAATATCAGAGAATATGCAATGCCGGCTTTCAGGCATCAGAATATCAGGGGAAATTTGTATTTTGCAATCAAATCATTTCTGAAGTCGGGCAATATACCTTATCAGCTGTACTTTTCACCGATAGTAGTAGAATTGAAAAAGATGGAACTGCTGGATTCTGTAGTTGCTCCGGATCTGTTCCTTATTAGCAGAGGTGAAATTATCAGCGATAATATTTATCGGGGAGTGCCGGAATGGGTGATTGAAATCGTATCTCCGGCCACGGCGGCGCAGGATTATATTGATAAAGCGCAGCTTTATCAATATCATGGCGTAAAAGAATACTGGATTATTAATGACTGGAAACGACAAGTCATGGTGCTTCAATATAATAGTGAAAACAGAGAAATGGAAGACAATGTAGAACCATTTATATATGGATTTGAAGAAACAGTTCCGGTGCGATCATTGCCGGGACTGGCTATTTCCATGGATGAAGTATTGAACATGCCGTAAACAGCTTTTTGAAGGGCAGTGCCAAAATAAAGGTGCTGCCCTTTAGTATTTTTGTCAAACATTGTTATTTATAATTACCAAAAGTTTGTTTTTTGATAACCTGAATTCCTGCAGAAATTATTGATATCAACAATTTTTAGTAAAGAAATACTCTTGTATAAAACTGATCAGTGCCTTACATGCTGTTGATAAAAACATGTTTTTACGAAATATGAGGCAAAGTTCCCATGAGAAGGAAGGTTTAAAAGGAAGCATCCGTACTTTGTCATTACCACAGTACATTTCGATCATTGGTTTTGGCAGTACGAGAATATTACCCGACTGATGGGCATATTGATACAGGAACTGGCAGCTGGTGGAGGTGAGTGTAATATTTGGATAGATTTTTTCTTCTTTAAAACGCTTCATAAGCTGAGTATGTACATTAAATGTTGAATCAAAGGTGATAAAAGGGATGTCCTTAAAATCTCTGATGGTGACATAATTGCGGACCGCCCATGGATGACTGCAGTCTACACAGGCTACAATCTGATTCTTTATAATAGGAATCTCATTTAAAGTATCTGAGTAGACAGGGCGCATGATGATGGCCGTATCCAGCTCTCCGGCTGCAACAAGGGTGGTCAGGGCTGTTCCCCCGGCTTCTGTTATATGGAGATCAATTCCTGGATAGGTATGCTGAAACTGAATGAGAAGTTCTGAAAAATACATATCCATTACGATGCTCGGAACCCCAAGTCTGACTTTTCCCTGTCTTAGATTTTTGGTTGCCGCAACGGCATCATTCATTTCTTCGGTAAGTGCCAGGATCGCACTTGCTTTCTCAAGCACAACTTCGCCGGTATCTGTTGGCCGGATCATGTTTCCGTCACGATAAAATAACGGCGTATCCAGTTCTGTTTCGATTTTGCGCAAAGCCTTGGATAATGCAGGCTGCGAGATAAAAAGATTATGGGCTGCCTGTGTCAGATGACCGGTTTTGTTAATTTCCAGTAAATACTGCATTTCTCTGATATCCATTCTGTCAGTGGCCTCCTTTCTGATTGTATACAAGCAAAATTTATTCCATATGGTTATTATATCCACTCTGTTCCGATAACACAAGGTTATGATGTATGGGAAATTCAGATATTTGTTATTTGGTAAAAAACATGCAAAAATGAACTCACAGAAAGCCACTAAATAAAACATTTAAAAGGAGGGAAGGAAATGTATACGTTAGGAATTGATATCGGTTCTGCTTCCAGTAAGGTTGTGATCTTAAAGGATGGCCGTGATCTGGTGTCATCGGCAGTTGTCCAGGCCGGAACAGGGACATCGGGACCTGGACGGGTGATGGAGGCAGTGTTTAAGGGTATCGATTTGAAACTGGAAGACATGGATTATATGGTTGCTACTGGTTATGGAAGATTTTCCGTACCATTTGCAAATAAACAGATTAGTGAGATTACCTGTCACGCGAAAGGAATTTTTTATCTTGTACCGGCTGCCAGAACGATTATTGATATCGGAGGACAGGACGCAAAGGCCATACAGCTTGATGACAGAGGCAATATTTTGAAGTTCGTTATGAATGATAAATGTGCAGCAGGTACAGGACGATTTTTGGATGTTATGTCACGGGTGCTGGAAATTGGATTGAGTGAAATGGGAGAGGCTCATTTCAAGGCAGATGCTCCGGCGACAGTAAGCAGTACCTGCACGGTATTTGCGGAATCAGAGGTTATCTCCCAGCTGTCAAAGGGAATATCACGGGAAAATATTGTGGCAGGCGTACATAAATCAATTGCCAGCAAAGCCTGTTCCCTTGTCTACAGGATAGGTATTTTAAATGATGTTGTAATGTGCGGAGGAGTTGCTCAGGATGCCGGTGTTGTTGATGCTATTGAACAGGAACTCAAACAAAGCATCACAGTTGCTCCTGATCCGCAGATTACAGGTGCGCTGGGGGCAGCTTTGATAGCTTACGAAACGGCACAAAAATAAAAAAGATGCAGCGGGTAAATGATCATACATACAGAAAGAAGGTAAAAATTTATGGAAATCAACATCAACGAAGCAAGTTCAAAGGAATTATTGGCCTATTATCAGGAGAAATGTGATGAAGAAGCCAGACAGGCCAAAAGAGAAGGCAGACTTGTATGCTGGTCAGCCGCATTGGCTCCGACAGAATTTTTTGAGGCAATGGATATTGCTGTCTGTTATCCGGAAACACATTCTGCAGGCTGCGGAGCAAAGAAGTGCTCCATGGATCTGCTGGAGGTGGCAGATCAGAAGGGTTATAACATTGATATCTGTTCTTATGTGCGCAACAATGTCGGCTATCTTGAATTGCTGAAGCAGGAGGCAATGACAGGAGAGACACCGGAAAAACTGGCCAATTCAAAGGCTTCCAGAATTCCGCTGCCGGATATGGTATTCGCGGTAAATAATATTTGCAATACGATTTTAAAATGGTATGAAAATTTTGCGAAGGAATTGAATATTCCGTTTATCTGCATTGATATGCCGTTTAATCATACGATGCCAATGACCCGTCATACAAAAGAGTACATCGTTGGACAGTTCCAGACGGTAATCAAGCAGCTGGAGGATATTTGCGGACGACCATTCAATTATGAAAAGTTCTATGAAGTTCAGTGTCAGTGCCAGCGGTCAGTTTATCAGTGGAACAGGGTAGCATCCTATGCTCAGAGAAAACCATCTCCATTGAATGGCTTTGATCTATTTAATTATATGGCGATGGTTGTAGTTGCAAGATCAAAACCGTATTCAGAGATTACCCTCAGGAAGTTTGCTGATGAGCTTGAAGAGAGGGACAAGGCAGGAAAATATGCTTTTGGTGTTGCTGAAAATGAGAAAAACCGTATTACCTGGGAAGGTATTGCGGTATGGCCGTATCTTGGAGGTACCTTCAAGGGCCTGAAAGGACAGGGGGCACTTATGACCGGTTCCGCTTATCCTGGAATGTGGGATTTTGAATATATTCCGGGAGATATGGCTTCCATGGCAGAAACCTATTCCAAGGTTTATCTGAACTGCTGCGGTCCGCAGAGATATGAAGATTTCTATAAAGTAGTCAGCAATTCAAAGAGTGACGGTATTTTACTTCATTTAAACAGAAGCTGCAAGATCATGGCTTTCCTGAACAATGAAGGAGCTGAATATGTAAATAAGAAAATGGGCGTGCCATTTGTAAGTTTTGATGGTGATCAGACGGATCCGCGCGTATTTGCACAGGCACAGTTCGATACAAGAGTCCAGGCTTTATGCGAAATGATGGACAGCAACAAATAATAAAGGAGGGCAAGAGAATATGAGAACAGTTGAAGAAATCATTAAGGAATTTAAAGATATTGCCAATAATCCTAAAAAAGCAATGGATGACTATAAAAAGGAAACTGGAAAGGGTGCAGTCGGTATTATGCCTGTGTACTGTCCGGAAGAAATTGTTCATGCAGCAGGGTATCTGCCGATTGGAATGTGGGGAGCTCAGAAAAAAGCAATTTCAAAGGCACGTGCTTATCTTCCTCCGTTTGCCTGTTCAATCATGCAGTCTGTAATGGAACTGCAGCTGGAAGGTGTCTACGATGATCTGGAAGCAGTTATCTTTTCAGTACCTTGTGACACATTAAAATGTATGAGTCAGAAGTGGCATGGCAAAGCGCCTGTCATCGTATTTGCACATCCACAGAACCGTAAGACTGCAAGAAAAGCTGCAAATGCCTATTGCCGTGAGGAATATGCCATTGTTAAACAGAAGCTTGAGGATATTCTTGGTGTGACAATTACCAATAAAGCCCTCAAAGAAAGTATTGCTGTTTATAACGAAAACAGACAGGTCTGCAGGGATTTCTGTGATATGGCTGCTGAATATCCGGGCAATATTAAACCGTCAGACAGGCATGCCGTGCTGAAAGCAAGATGGTTCATGGAAAAGTCAAAACATACAGCTCTTTTAAAAGAACTGATGGAAGCTTTAAAGACTGAGCCGAAAGCAGAATTCTATGGCAAACGAGTGGTTGTTTCAGGTATTATGCTGGAGCCGGATGAAGTTCTTGATATATTTGAAAACAATGGTTTTGCAATTGTAGCGGATGACCTGGCACAGGAGACAAGAAATTTCCGTCAGGATGTTGGTGATGACGATGACGCTCTGCTGGCACTGGCCAAAGCATGGAATGACTTTGATGGCTGTTCACTGGCAACAGACGCAGATAAGCCAAAAGGACGTATGCTTATTGATGCAGTGAAAAAATACCATGCAGATGCAGTTGTTGTATGCATGATGAAATTCTGTGATCCGGAAGAGTTTGACTATCCGATTCTTCTGCAGGAGTTTGAAGCCGCTGGTGTACGAAGCCTTCAGATTGAAGTGGATCAGGAATCAACTGCATTTGAGCAGGTAAAGACAAGGATCCAAACATTCGCTGAGATCCTGTAAGGGCACTGTATAAGGGATATTAGGGGGGAGTGCTTTACGGATGTATGCAGTTATTGCTTTTATACCTATTATTTTTACAGTTGTTGTAATGGCCGGTTTTAACTGGCCGGCAAAACGGGCATTGCCTTTTGCCTGGCTGATTACGGCAGTTTTATGTCTTGCAGTATGGAAAATGGATATTCTCCATGTAGCTGCACACACAATATCAGGATTTCTGGCATCAATTGATACACTGGCTGTTATCTTTGGCGCAATTCTGATTATGAATACACTGAAACAATCAGGTGCGATGAATGTTATCAATAAAGGATTTATGACGATTACAGATGAGCCGCGTATTCAACTTGTGATCATAGGTTTTATGTTTGGAGCATTTATCGAAGGGGCTGCCGGGTATGGTACACCCGCAGCTCTGGCAGCGCCTTTACTTATCAGTCTTGGATTTCCGCCATTATGCGCAGCCATGGTTGCATTGATTTTAAACAGTGTTCCTGTAAATTTTGGAGCTGTGGGACTGCCGACGAATACGGCGCTGTCTCTGATTGGTTCCTCTGTAACAGATGCGGGCGTTGATCTGAACGTTTTTACGCTGCAGCTGGCAAAATGGGTATCCATACCGAATGCTATTATTTGTCCGGTCATTATATTTATTGCCATGGCTTTAATGTGCAGGATGTATGGCAGGGATAAATCTATAAAACCGGCGGTTGAATGCATTCCGTTTATTCTGCTTGCTGCTGTCGTGTTCGATATTCCATATGTGCTGATCGCTTCTTTTATGGGACCTGATCTGGCATCCCTTTTATCAGCACTTGTGGGACTTTGTGTAACAATTATTGCAGCCAGAAAGGGTATTCTTCTTCCGAAGAGCCGCTTTGAGTTCCCGGAACCTTCCGGATGGGAAGCACACTGGCGCTCTGTAGCAGCTGTAAAAGAGGATGAGACGCTTACCGGTGAAGCGAAGATGTCCGGCTTTATGGCATGGCTTCCATATGGAATTATTGCGGCTGTACTTGTGTTGACAAGACTGCCGCAGACAGGATTGAGCAGTATTTTGAATGTCACCACAGCTCCGTTTGCTGTCAGCGTACATAATATTCTTGGAGTTGAAGGTGTGAACTGGACATTCAAATGGGCATGGAGTCCTGGAGTTATTCCGTTTACCGCTGTTGCATTACTTATTATTCCACTTCATAAGATGAGCGGAAAACAGGTAAAAACGGCATGGAAGGAAACCGGTAAAATGGTCAGCGGAGCCGCAATTGCTCTTCTCTTCGGAATTGCCATGGTTCAGCTGTTCAGATTTTCAAATGTGAACAACAGCGGTCTGGACAGTATGCTTCTTGAGATGGCAGAAGGACTGGCTGCTCTGGTTGGAAAAGCCTATATTGCCATAGCACCGCTTATTGGTGTACTGGGTGCTTTCATTTCCGGTTCCGCAACGGTGTCCGCAACCTTGTTTGCCTCACTTCAGTATGAGACAGCAACTATTCTCGGACTTCCGCAGCTTATGATCGTCGCTATGCAGATTGCGGGCGGAGCCATGGGCAACATGGTATGTGTCAATAATATTGTTGCAGCCTGTGCAACCTGCGGTACAGTCGGTGCGGAGGGCAGATTAATGAAGTCCAATGTGGTGCCGTGCTTAATCTATTGTGCCCTGACGGTTATTATTCTGGGGGGAGCAATATTGCTGGGTGTTAACCCGGTACCAATACCTTAAGTGTTTAAAGAAAGTAAGGTGAAATTAGAATATGAGTAAAATAATGACGGCTCGTGAAGCTGTTGATTTAATAAAGGATAATATGACCTTTGCTTTTACAGGTTTTGTATCCTTTGGTTTACCGGAGGATCTGCTTGTAACATTGGAAGACAAATTTTTACAGACAGGCAGTCCGAGGAATTTATCACTGTTTTACGATGCGGCGCCTGGCTGCCGCGAGGAACATGGGGGAAATCATCTGGCCCATCGCGGCCTTATTCGGAGAATCCATGGCGGACATCTGGATTTGAACCGCAAGCTGGCAGCCCTTTGTTCTGAAAATGCAATGCCGGTGTTTATGGTTCCTCAGGATGTGAATAATCATCTTCTCCGTGCTATTGCAGGCGGAGAACCTGGGATTTTGACGAAGATCGGATTAAAAACCTATGCCGATCCACGACAGGATGGATGCCGGGCGAATCAGGCTGCATGGGATTGCGGTGAAACAGTGGTAGAACTTGTCAAAATAGATAATAAAGATTATCTGTTTTATAAAGCATTTCCGATCGATATCTGTTTTATCAAAGGAACGACTGCTGATGAGGACGGTAATATTACAGTGGAGCATGAGGCGGTTTTGAATCCACTTCTGGAACTGGCTGCCGCAACACATAACAGCGGTGGTAAAGTTATTGCGCAGGTAGACCGTCTGGCAGCAAAAGGAACTTTGAATCCTAAAGATATTAAGGTGCCGGGCTTACTGGTAGATGCTGTTGTTGTTGGGCGTCAGGAATATTCTAAACAGTGTATGGTAGAGGAATATAATCCGTCCTATTCCGGTGAAGTGAAGATCCCGTCGGGAGGAAGTAAGAAACCGGAACCGTTAAGCCTTAAGAAAATAATTGCGCGCCGGGCTGCCATGGAGATAAGTGAAAATTCATTCATCAATTTTGGAGTAGGTGTTCCTCAGTTGATTGCCTCTGTTTTAGAGGAAGAAGGACTGGCTGATCAGGTTATTACATCGGTTGAGTCCGGCGTTATCGGCGGTGTACCGTCGGGAGGTCTGGCTATGGGATCAGCGACTAATCCGGTGGCAATGATCAAACATCCGGAAATGTTCGATCTTTATCATGGCGGTGCTCTTGCGGCAGCTTTTCTTGGAGCAGCAGAAATTGATGCCAGAGGGAATGTCAATGTTACGAAGTTTAATGGCAAGTCGGTGGGACCGGGCGGCTTTATAGGTATTACGCAGCCAACACCGAAGGTATGTTTCTGCGGAACATTCACGGCCGGCAAATCAGAAATTGAAATCACAGACGGTGGATTACATATTATTAAAGACGGCGGCATTGTCAAATTTAAACCGGAAGTTGAGCAGATTACGTTCTCTGGAGATTATGCGCTTGAAACAAAGCAGGAAGTTTTCTTTATTACAGAGCGTGCTGTGTTTAAGCTGACAGAAAAAGGCGTTACTTTAATAGAAGTAGCACCGGGAATTGATATTGAAAAGGATATCATGGCCCATATGGATTTCAGGCCATATGTTTCCGAAAATCTGAAGGAAATGGATGCCCGGCTTTTTGAAGATAAGCCGATGCAGCTTCAATTACATAATTAGCCCTTCCTTTTACTTTTCGAAGGCTCTGCCTATCGATAAGGCTGAGCCTTCGTCTATACAATGGATTAAATTAAATCAAAAACATAAAATCAGGAGGTATAAAAATGAGTTTTATTTTAACAGAAGATCAGCAGATGATGGTAGAATTGGCAAGGAATTTTGCGGTTAAGGAAATTGCACCTGTATCAGAAAAGATGGACAAAGCCGGCAGATTTGTTCCGGGACTGATCAAGCAGATGGCAGAGCTTGGCTTCATGGGTATTAATGTACCTGAAGAGTACGGCGGTGCAGGTCTTGATGAAGTAACAAAGGCATTGGTTATCGAAGAATTTGCCAAGGTTGATGCCAGTGTAGCTGAAATGCTTTCTGTACATACGCTGTCCAGTGACATTATTCTGAAGAATGGTAATGAAGAACAGAAGAGAAAATATCTTACAAAAGCATGCCAGGGCTGTGTGGGTGCATTTGCTCTTACAGAGCCAAATGCAGGTTCTGATGCTGCAGCAGCTAAAACAAAGGCTATCGCAGACGGAGACGATTATGTAATTAATGGTTCTAAATGCTTTATCAGCAATATGGGGCAGGATGAAGGTGATTATGTTATTCTCATTGCCCTTACAGAGCCGGAAAAGAAGACAAAAGGTATGTCAGCAATTATTGTAGACCGCGGTACACCTGGTTTTACTGTTCCAAAAACTGAGGATAAGATGGGCCTGCGTGCTGCACCTGTATCTGAACTTGTTTTTGTGGACTGCCGTGTACCGAAGACACAGCTTCTTGGACAGGAAGGCAAGGGCTTTGGAATTGCTATGGCAGGACTTGACGGCGGCCGTATTGGTATGGCTGCACAGGCTGTGGGAGTTGCAGAAGGTGCTCTTGCAGCGGCCGTTGAATATTCAACACAGCGCGTACAGTTTGGCAAGCCAATTAATGCTAATCAGGGTATTCAGTGGTATCTGGCAGATATGGCTACTCAGACAGAGGCAGCCAAAGCATTAACTTTGAATGCTGCATCACTTCGTCAGAATGGAAAATCAGTGAATAAAGAAGCAGCTATGGCTAAATATTTTGCTTCAGAGAATGCAGTTAAGGTTACATACCAGTCCCTGCAGATCCATGGTGGATATGGTTATATGAAAGATTATGCTATTGAGCGCATGTATAGAGATGCACGTATCATTCCTTTATATGAAGGCACCTCTGAAATTCAGAAAGTAGTTATCTCAAGAGCGGTTATAAGCGGCAAGTAAAATAGTAATTATAATGTAACTGAAAACCATAAAACTCCCTTTAAATCATATGGCCATCATCGGGATATATTCCGGTGATGGCTGATTTGATATAAGATAATTTAATTTTTACAGGAAAGGAAGAAAAAGCTGATGAGGATACATCCGGAAGAAACAGGCGTGATAATTGTTGATATTCAGGAAAAGTTAATGCGGGCCATGTGGCAGGCAAAGGAATGTGAGGAGAGGGCGGTGATACTGATAAAGGGACTTCGTATGCTGGATATACCGATGTTGATTTCACAACAGTATACCAAAGGTTTGGGAAACAGCCTGCCATCTGTATATGAAGCTGCAGGAACGACAAAATATTATGAAAAAACATCATTTAGCTGCTGTAAAGATGAGACGATTATGGGTGCAATTAAAGAAATGAACAAAAAGAATATCATTGTTCTGGGGACGGAAGCGCATGTGTGTGTGCTCCAAACATGTATTGATCTAAAAATGGCGGGTATGCAGCCAATACTGGTTGTTGACAGTGTTGCATCCAGAAAGGAATCTGACATGAAGACTGGGATACAGAGGGCTATACAGGAAGGGGTGCTGGTAACGACAAGTGAAGCCATTCTTATGGAACTGACAGAAACTTCAGGAAATCCTCATTTTAAACAGATATCAGCATTGATAAAATAGTGTATATTCTTGATAAATAAAAGTGGCTGTTGTATAATAAACGTTCGGATTGAGGAAATCAGTCGTAAATTGTGGATAACTCTTGAAAAAAATAAAAAAATGAAAAAAGTTATTGACAATCGTTGAAA
>JBJEJD010000103.1:0-14941 GCA_051877705.1 Coprococcus sp.
TCAGGAATATGGTATTTACTATATTTGTATCTACTATTATAATAAAGGTTAAACGGTTCATTGGTTGAGCCGGAGGTAAATGGTGTGGAAAAAGGATTGGTAAAGATTTACTGTGGTGAGGGTAAGGGCAAGTCGACTTCTTCACTTGGACGTGCACTGGTCTGTGCCAGTGAGGAAAAAGAGGTTTTTGTAATACAGTTTTTGAAAGGAAAGATGACTGGTAAGCTGGACTACCTGAAGAGACTGGAACCGGAAATAAAGGTTTTCCGGTTTGAAAGGGAAGAAGCCTTTTATGAAAATCTGACTGATGATGAGAAGAAGGAAGAAAGTGTCAATATACTCAATGGTATTAATTTTGCCAAGAAGGTACTTTCTATCGGGGAATGTGATGTATTAATCCTCGATGAGGTCCTTGGCCTTGTGGATCTGGGCATTATTACCTGTGAAGATGTTATTCGCCTTATTGAACTGAAAGATGAGGGAACAGAATTGATTTTGACAGGGCGTAATCTGCCGGAGGCATTGATTCCCTATGCGGATTATATTTCCTGCCTGGATATTATCAAGAATGATGCATGCGAGAAACCATCGGGCATTTAAATGATTAAAGGGCATCTTTTGAAATGCATTTTTCAGAGTGTGTTTCGGGAGATGCTTTTTATTTTTGTGTTGACAGTTTTGATGTTTGGTGCTACTATGAGAACGTAATTAAGTAGAGGCGCATATTATATGAGTAGGTTCCGGGATGCAGTCAGGTGCAGATGAACGGGAAGGAAAGGGTAATATGCCGAAGTTTTATATTTCCTGGAGAATATATTGCTGGGCATGCAGTTAAGAACTGCATGACTGTCATCTTTTTGATGGAGTGCTGCTTGAAGAATTTTCATACAAATAGAATGGATTATTCTTGTGGGTCGGCATTACGTCGGCTCTTTTTAGTGCGGGCACTATAGAAGTTTTGGAGGAGAGAATATGGCAATTTTTAAAGGCGCAGGTGTTGCAATTGTTACACCGATGCATGCGGATGGTTCTGTGAATTTTGAAAAACTGGAAGAGATGATTGATTATCAGATTGAACAGGGAACAGATAGTATTATCATCTGTGGTACGACGGGTGAGTCTTCGACCCTTTCAGAAGAAGAACATATTGAATGTATCAGAGCAGCCATCGCTCGTACGGCAGGACGTGTACCGGTTATTGCGGGTACAGGTTCCAATAGTACGGAGACAGCAATCTATTTGACGAAAGAAGCTGAGGAAGCGGGCGCTGACGGAGCTCTTATTGTTACACCATATTATAATAAGGCAACACAGAAGGGTCTGGTTGCTCATTACACTGAAATTGCAAAGCATACAGATCTGCCGATTATATTGTACAATGTTCAGAGCCGTACTGGTGTGAACATCGCACCGCAGACAGCAGTCACGCTGGCAAAAACATGCGATAATATTGTTGGAATCAAGGAAGCAAGCGGCAATATTTCCCAGATAGCTACATTGATGCAGCTGGCAGAAGGATGTATTGACCTGTATTCCGGCAATGATGATGAGGTGGTTCCAATACTGTCATTGGGTGGTATTGGTGTTATTTCTGTATTTTCCAATATCTGCCCTAAGGATTCTCACGAGATCGTAGCCAGATATCTGGCAGGTGATACAAAAGGAAGTCTTGAGCTGCAGCTGAAAGCCCTGCCTCTGATGCATGAATTATTCAGTGAAGTGAATCCGATTCCGGTTAAGACAGCCATGAATATGCTGGGAATGGGAGTAGGACCGCTGAGAATGCCATTAACTGAAATGGAACCGGAACATAAGCTTCGTCTTGCTGAGGCAATGCGTGCTTACGGATTAAAGCTGGCAGAATAATCTTTGGCAGGCATCTGAAAAATAGAATACGTGATTACAGAGAAAGACTTTTTTGGGAGCATTTTACAGCAGCATCTGAAAAAGTCTTTATCTGTTTTAAAATAAAAAATGTTAAATAATTAATCATATTGCGGGATAAGAAGATGTGGGGTACAATAAAGTTAGTATTATTGAACATATAATGGAGGATAAAGACATGTTAAAAATAATTATGCATGGCTGTAATGGTGCCATGGGTCAGGTGATTACCAATCTGGCAGCAGAAGATGATGATGTGGAGATCGTGGCTGGTATCGACCGGAATGATAACAGAGAGAATACATATCCGGTATTCACTACATGTGAAGCATGTGACGTGGATGCGGATGTGATTGTTGATTTTTCTGTGGCGCAGGCTGTTGACGGTGTATTGGCTTACGCTTTGAAGAGAAAACTGCCGCTGGTTCTCTGCACGACCGGAATGAGCGAGCAGCAGCTGGCGGATGTTCGGGAAGCTTCAAAATCAATTCCTGTTCTCCGATCTGCCAATATGTCTCTTGGAGTCAACACGGTATTCAAGCTGGCAGCCATTGCAGCGCAGATACTTGGGGAATCGGGTTATGATATTGAGATTGTGGAGAAGCATCATCACCGGAAGATGGATGCACCGTCGGGTACGGCACTGGCTATTGCCGATGCCATCAATCAGGCCATGGACGGCCGCTATTCATACAAGCTGGACCGTTCTGCCGAGCGGGCAAGGAGAAGTCCTGATGAGATCGGTATTCAGGCTGTCAGAGGAGGTACAATTGTTGGTGAGCATGAAGTATTGTACTGTGGTCCGGACGAGGTGATTGAGATTAAGCATACGGCTTATTCAAGAGCTATTTTTGGCAAAGGTGCCATTCAGGCTGCTCATTATCTCAAGGGCAGGGAACCTGGTATGTATCAGATGAGTGATGTGATTGGATAATATAAATCAAGGGGAGACTATTATGGAAAAAATGGATGATTTGCAAAAACGTTATCTGAAGCTTTTATCTGAAAAATATCCTACCATAGCTGCGGCTTCGACGGAGATTATCAACAAGCAGGCTATTTTGAACCTTCCCAAAGGAACCGAGCACGCCCTCAGCGATATCCATGGGGAGGCTGAACAGTTTTTCCATGTATTGAAGAACGGATCCGGTGCGGTCCGTGCCAAGATAGATGAGGAATTTGGCAACAGCATCAGTATCAAAGACAAGAAACAGCTGGCGACGCTGATCTATTATCCTGAGAAGAAGCTGGATCTGATTGAGAAGGCAGAGGATGACATTGAAGATTTTTATAAGATGACGTTTCATCGGCTGATCCGTGTCTGTAAAAGGTCCCAGACCAAGTATACACGTTCCAAGGTCAGGAAAGCACTGCCGCCGGATTTCGCCTACATTATTGAGGAGCTTCTCTACGAGAGAGAGGATATTCACAATAAGGAAGCTTATTATAACGAGATCATCAATACGATCATCCGGATCGGACGTGCCCGGGAATTTATTGTGGCCATGTGTAATCTGATTCAGCGATTAGTCGTAGATCATTTACATATTGTGGGAGATGTCTTTGACCGTGGTCCGGGTGCTGCAGCTATAATGGACAGACTGATGGATTACCATTCCGTGGATGTGCAGTGGGGGAACCATGATGTCCTGTGGATGGGAGCAGCCAGCGGCCATCCTGCCTGTATCGCCAATGTTATCCGTATCAGTGCCAGGTATGGTAATCTGAATACGCTGGAGGATGATTATGGCATCAATCTTATGCCTCTGGCCAATTTTGCCAACACCGCTTACGGAGATGATCCGTGTACACTTTTTGGCATCAAGCATGTGGAGCGCGAGGATGCAAGCATCAGTCAGGTGGAAGAAGAGGTTGAGGTGAGAATGCATAAAGCCATCGCCATCATTCAGTTCAAGCTGGAAGGACAGCTGATGATGCGCCGGCCTGAATTTAAGATGGCAGATCGTTTGCTTTTGGATAAGATCGACTATGAAAAGGGTATTATAACTATAGAAGGTAAACAGTATGATCTGCTTGATCATTATTTCCCGACCATCGATCCGGCCAATCCTTATGAACTGTCTCCGGAAGAGGCTGATATTATGGAGCGTCTTGAAACAGCCTTTATGAGCTGTGAGAAACTGCAGAAGCATATTCAGTTCCTTTTCAAGCATGGCAGTATGTATCTGTGTTATAATGACAATCTTTACTATCATGGATGTGTACCGTTTAATGAAGATGGTACTTTCAGAGATGTTACACTGAAAGGAAAGAAATATGCCGGCAAGGCTCTCTATGATTTTCTGGAAGGCTGGACCCGCAAGGGCTATTATATGGACAGTGATCCTGCGGTAAGACTTTATGGACAGGATATTATGTGGTTCATCTGGTCTAATGTGGATTCACCGGTTTACGGCAAGGAGAAGATGGCTACATTTGAACGCTATTTTATCAATGAGCCGTCTCTGAGAGAGGAACGCAAGGATTATTATTACAAGTTGATCGAGCGGGAAGATATCTGTGATATGATACTTCGAGATTTTGGTCTGGATCCGAAGAAATCCCATATTGTTAATGGTCATATGCCGGTGAAGTTCAAGAAAGGCGAAAGTCCGATCAAGGGCAATGGTAAGCTGCTGATTATTGATGGCGGCTTTTCAAAGGCCTATCAGTCAACGACAGGGATTGCAGGTTATACGCTGATCTACAATTCCTATGGCCTGCGACTGGTCACACATGAACCATTCGAAAGTCTCGAGAAGGCTATTATAGATGAGACAGATATCCATTCCAATATTACGGTTGTTCAGCTGGTCAACGAACGGCGATTGGTGGCTGACACGGATATCGGCAAGCAGATCAGAAAGGATATCAAAGACCTGGAGCAGCTCCTGGATGCATACAGAAAGGGTCTGCTCAGAGAAAAACGCTAGTTTTGGAGGCATCATTTTATGTATGATGGATTTTTGAGGGTTGCGGCTGCTACACCGGATATCCGGGTAGCAGACTGCACATTTAACACAGCATCAGTGGAGACACTGGTATCAGAGGCCCATGAGCAGGGAGTCAATCTTCTGGTGCTGCCGGAATTATGCCTGACGGGCTATACCTGCAGCGATCTTTTTCTTCAGGAAAGTCTGCTGGCGGGGGCAGAGGAAGCGCTGATTGCACTGGCGGAGGCCACCAGGGGAATGAACATGGTGGTGCTGGCGGGACTTCCGCTGACGGTACACGGTGTTCTTTATAATGTGGCAGCTGTGCTGCATGAGGGGGAGATTCTTGGCTTTGTGCCGAAATCCTTTATTCCGACCTATTCGGAATTTTATGAGGGACGGCATTATCATAGTGGAGCTTCTCTGCAGACGGAAGTTCTGTTCCACGGGAAGATGTATTCTTTTGGTACAAAGCTCCTATTCCGCTGCCGTCAGATGCCGGAGTTCACACTGGGAATCGAGATCTGTGAGGATCTCTGGGTGGCCTGTCCACCGAGCATATCACATGCTCTGGCAGGTGCTACGGTTATTGCGAATCTGTCAGCCAGTGATGAGACAACAGGCAAGGATATTTACAGGAAAGAACTGGTGGGCGGACAGTCGGCAAGACTGGTCTGCGGCTATATATATGCTGATGCGGGAGAAGGAGAGTCATCGACAGATCTTGTATTTGGCGCTCATAATCTGATCTGTGAAAATGGCAGCTTTCTGGCTGAATCAGAAAGGTTCCACAATCAGATGATCGTAGCTGATATGGATCTGGCGAAGCTTGTCAGTGAACGACGCAGGATGACCACATGGCAGCCGGATCTGGATGCAGGTTACAGAATTATTGAGTTTGATCTGGAGAAAAAACAACTGGATCTGAGACGCTGGATTGATCCGCATCCTTTTGTGCCGGATGACAGAGCAGACAGGGAGAAACGTTGCGAAGAGATTCTGACGATTCAGGCCATGGGGCTGAAAAAGCGCCTGGACCATACCCATTGTCGTCATGCTGTGGTGGGCATTTCCGGAGGACTGGATTCGACGCTGGCGCTGCTGGTGACGGTACGGGCTTTTGATATGCTGGGCGTGGACAGAAAGCAGATCATGGCTGTGACGATGCCGTGTTTTGGTACTACGGACAGAACCTATAATAATGCATGCGAACTGGTAAGGAGATTGGGGGCAACCCTTGAGGAAGTGGATATAAAAGAGGCTGTTACACTGCATTTCCGAGATGTTGGTCAGGATATTAACTGCCACGATGTTACCTATGAGAACGGACAGGCCAGGGAAAGGACACAGGTATTGATGGATATTGCCAACCGTCTGGGAGGTATGGTTATCGGTACAGGAGATATGTCGGAGCTGGCTCTTGGATGGGCAACCTACAATGGAGATCATATGTCCATGTATGGTGTCAATGCGTCCGTACCAAAGACGCTGGTACGTCATTTGGTACGGTATTGTGCGGATACAGCGGACAGTACGGTTCTTCGGGAAACTTTGCTGGATATTCTGGATACACCGGTAAGTCCTGAACTGATTCCGCCGGAGGACGGTAAAATCTCCCAGAAAACAGAGGATCTGGTGGGCCCTTATGAATTGCACGATTTTTTCCTGTATCATGTGATGCGTTTCGGACGGCGTCCGGCCACTGTTTACAGGCTGGCATTGAAAGCATTTGAGTGTGATGCTGAGTTTGATGCGGCGACTATTCTGAAATGGCTGAAAACGTTTTATCGGAGATTTTTTATGCAGCAGTTCAAGCGTTCCTGCCTGCCGGATGGGCCGAAGGTTGGATCCGTTGCAGTATCGCCGAGGGGTGATCTGAGGATGCCAAGTGATGCATGTTCTGCTTTATGGATGAAGGAACTGGAACAGTTGGAAGCTTAATGTGCTTTTTCCAGAGCCTGGGCGATGGCGCCGAGGAGAACCTGGGAAGTGTAGCGGCTGGAAGAAGCATAGGTGATATCATCGAGAGCTATCCCGGCGGACAGCTGTGAGGATATGTTGTCCATGCTGGTTTCCAGCAGGGGATACATGGCGGCAACGGATCCTTCCAGGCTGACAATGGCGGCGGATTTAATACGGTCTTTATCGACGATTACCTGAATGTCGACAGTCTGATTGTTGAGTGTAATAGAGGATGTGTAAACACCTGCGGTATAAGTGGATGCCGGGGTGACTGGCACGTCCTCTTTTTTATTTCCCGGCCGGATCAGAAGAAAGAATATCATTATCAGGACAGTGAATATAACCAGAGCGGCTATGATCAATTGTCTGAGTCTGAAAATGAAGATACGGGTATCATTTCGCATGGGAATCCCTCCGAAAAAAGGTTATTTTATTTTATGAAAACAGTTCAGGGAATATGAGTATCAGTTCAGCCATATATCAATTCAGTCAGATGACCTGTAAATGATACGGTGAAATCAAATAAGAACGTATGTTTGAATATATATTGATTGATGTTCAATTCTATGATAGAATAGGAAAAAATACCTTGAGGAAGGAGATTTGTATGGCATTACAGTTTATTTTAGGTGGCAGCGGCAGCGGTAAATCTACGCAGTTGTACAAAATGATTATAGAACGGTCTATGTCTTGCCCTGATGAGAGGATCCTTCTGATAGTGCCTGAGCAGTATACGATGCAGGCTCAGAGACATATTGTGGAAGCTCATCCATGTCATGGTGTGATGAATGTGGATATTATCAGCTTCGAGCGGCTTGCTTACCGGGTTTTTGATGAACTGGGCCGGGATCAGAAGGAGATCCTTGAGGATACTGGCAAGAGCATGATTATTCGACGGATTTTGAGTGAACATAAAGATGAATTGTTCGCATTCAGAGGCAATATCAGGAAGCAGGGATTTGTTGAACAGGTCAAGTCCATGATGTCAGAATTGTTACAATATGGGATTAAGCCGGAGACGCTGGAGAAGAAGCAATGTGAACTGGGCACAGAATCGCTGCTTTACATGAAGCTTCAGGATATTTGTGTTATTTATAAAGCATTTCTTGGAGCAATCCATGGGAAATATATGACGATGGAAGAAGTGCCGGACAGGCTCTGTGACATTATCGATGACTCTGAATTCATCAGAAATTCAGTAATATTCATGGATGATTTCACCGGTTTTACCCCGGTTCAGTACAAGCTGATGACGCATATTCTGAGATTGTCACCGCTGGTTGTCATGGCTGTAACTGTGGATGCACTGGCAGATCCTTATCAGAAGGTGGAGAAGGAGAATCTTTTTTATTTGACGAAGGATACGATTCAGCACCTGGAACAGATCTGCAGTTTCTGGCATATCCGGCGGGAGAACGATATACTGCTGGCAGACAGCGATACAGCCAGATTCTCTGACAGCAGAGAACTGGACGTATTGGAAAAACGTATTTTCAGGGAAGGACAGCTGCCATATGAGGAAGATATGCATGATATTGAGGCATGTCTGTTGTCTGATCCGCGCAGCGAGATGCAGTATGTGGCCATGAGGATTCATGATTATGTTTCCAGAGGAGAGTACAGATATGAAGAGATTGCTGTTGTGGCCAGCGATATGAGTCTTTATCGGAATGGAGCAGAATACTGGTTCGGAAAGTACGGCATTCCATGCTTTTTCGACGGACGAAGGAATGTATCGAGCAATATGCTTTTGGAATGGATGCGTTCTCTATTGAATATGTTCATCAGGAATTTCAGTTATGAAGCTGTGTTTCGTTATATAAGGTGCGGATTGTCGGGTGTTGCCATGGATGAGGCCGACAGGCTGGAAGATTATGTGCTGGCTCTCGGAATACGGGGGTTTGGCAGGTGGAATCAGGTTTGGACCGCACGGCAGCAGGGAATGACGGAAGAGATGTTGACTGAGCTGAATCAGGTACGGGAAAAGCTGATATATCCTTTAGCAGAGCTGTATGATGTGGTTCAGAACAAGGATATATGTCTTGTTGAATTGATTCGGGCGATTTACCGGTATATGTGTCAGCTTGGTATCAGACAG
Source organism: Coprococcus sp. (assembly GCA_051877705.1). Lineage (GTDB taxonomy): Bacteria > Bacillota > Clostridia > Lachnospirales > Lachnospiraceae > Coprococcus_A. The sequence goes on from JBJEJD010000103.1 coordinate 8,878, forward strand.
CAGGTTGAGGGGTGGAGAAAAAAGTTTGAAAGCAGGGGGGATCTTGCCAGAGCGAAGGAATACGAACAGATTTATGATGTAATGATCAGGCTTTTAGAACAGGTGAATCTTATTCTTGGTCAGGAAAAAATGACAGTTCGTGAGTTTTCTGATGTTTTAGAGACAGGTATGTCCGATGTCCGTATGGGTATTATTCCGCCTGGCATGGATCAGGTAACTTTTGGAGATATCAGAAGAACTCGTCTGGACAATGTACGTATTTTGTTTTTTGTAGGAATGAATGATGGTCTGGTGCCGCTTGTGGGGAAAGAGTGCGGCATGATAACCGATATGGAAAGAGATACACTGGCGAAGCATGAGATGAAGCTGGCTCCTACTGCCAGGGAGAATACCTGTACGGAGCAGTTTTATCTTTATGCCAATATGACAAAACCGTCTGAAAAGCTCATACTGACTTGTTCTTCTCAGGATTTGTCGGGAAAGGAGCAGAGAATATCATCTATTTTTGATCGGATCCGTCAGATTTTTCCTAAGCTGGCAGTGCAGCGTATTTTCAGGGAAAAGGGGCAGCTGGAATATCCTGATGTGAATCATGCTTATCAATACTTGATTGAAGGACTTAGAGATGTAAGTGAGGGTGAAAAGGTTTCTGAGGAGTGGATCCACGTCTATGACTGGTTTTATGGGCAGCAACAGTACAGGGAACAGACAAAACGGCTGGTTGAGGCGGCTTTTTATCGGCATTGGGATGAGCGATTATCCCAGGCAGCAGTCAAAGCTGTATATGGAGGACAACTGACAGGTGGTGTGACAATGCTGGAGAAATATGCTGCCTGTGCCTATGCCCATTTCCTGACGTATGGCCTCAGATTGAAGGAACGGAAGATTTTTCAGGTCCAGGCGCCGGATATCGGTATGATCTTTCATCAGTCTATTGAGAGGTTTTCAATGCGGATAGGACACAGTGGCTATCAGTGGCGGGATATCCCTGATGACAAGAGGGACCGTATGGTAGAAGAATGTGTTCACAGTGTGGTATTGGAATACAATCATTCTGTCATGCAGGACAGCATGCGTGCCCACTATCTTACAGAAAAGATTCTGCGTATGACAAAGAGGACCATCTGGGCATTGCAGCAACAGCTGAAGAAAGGAGATTTTGATCCCGTAGGATATGAGATTCGGTTTACGACTGAACTGGAGACGGATAGTATGCATTTTGAATACGGAGACCAGGGGACGCTGTTTTTAAACGGCAAAATAGACAGAATGGATATCTGCGAAGAGGAAGGACAGATCTATTTGAAAATTATTGACTATAAATCGGGTAATACATCTTTTGATCTGACATCTGTTTATCATGGTCTGCAGATGCAGCTGCTGGTCTATATGAATGCTGCCCGTGAGACAGAACAGAAGAAACATCCTCATTGTCTGGTTATTCCGGCGGGTGTACTGTATTATCATATTGATGATCCTCTGACGAAGGCAAATGATTTTAAAGATTTTAATACATCAGGAGAAAGCGAAAAAATGGAGGAAAAAGCTTGCGGTGAGGATCAGATCGGGATCCTGGAACTGTTGGCAGTGGATGGTCTGGTTCTGGACGACAGGGATGTTATTTATCATATGGACAGGAATCCTGATGAAGCACCGAAGGTACTGCCGATTGCCTTTAAGAAAGATGGAACATTGACTGCTTATTCCAGTGCAGCACCGCAGGAAAATTTTGAGGTGCTGGCATGGCATGTCAGAAAAAAAACAGAGCAGTTGGGACAGGAAATATTTTCAGGAGAGATTCCTGTTGATCCGTATTATTATGGACAAAGAAAAGCCTGCGATTTTTGCAGCTATAAAGCAATCTGTGGTTTTGATACGACTATTGGCGGTTATGGTTATCACAGAATGAAAAAACTTAAAAAAGATGAAGTATGGAATGCTATTATGAAGGAGGCGGGACAATGGGATTCGAGTGGACTGAAGAACAGCAGGCAGTCATAAATACGAGGCAGCGTTCTGTGCTTGTATCAGCTGCGGCAGGTTCGGGTAAGACAGCAGTCCTTGTGGAACGACTGATCCGGCTTCTGACTGATGAGGAGCATCCGGTGAAAATCGAGAAACTACTTGTAGTAACATTTACAAATGCGGCTGCAGCGGAGATGCGTGAAAGAATCGGCAGGGGATTGGAACAGAGACTTCAGGAGCATCCGGGTAATTCCAGGTGGCTGGAGCAAAAGCTGCTGCTTCCCTGTGCCCAGATCTCAACTATCCATAGTCTGTGTCTGAAACTTATCCGTCAGCATTTTGATGTGCTGGATATAGATCCATCCTTTCGATTAGGAGACGAAGCGGAACTGAAGCTTCTTAAAGCGGATGTGGCTTCAGATGTCATGGAGGTTTATTATGCATCCGGGAATACAGCATTCAGAAACTTTGTGGAACGTTATGCCAGTGGAAGGTCAGATCAGGGAATAGCGGAGATGATTGTGCGGCTCTATGATTATTCCCGGGGATTTCCGTGGCCGGATTACTGGCTTGAACAGTGCTGTCATCAGTATGATCCTGATAATTGGCGAACTTCTGATCATCCTGTATTGATTTATGGTATGGAGCAGCTGAGGGCGTTGCTGCAGAAGTTTTATCCGATGCTTGATGAAGCAGAAAGACTATGTAATGAGGTGGATGGCCCTGGTGTGTATCTTGCTGTTGTGCAATCGGACAGGCAATGGCTGGATAAGCTGAATATATCAGAGGATTATGAAGAAGTACGCAGTGTTCTGCAGCAGATCAGCTGGAAACGACTGTCCAGAACATCAGCTTCTGTGTCAGAATATTTAAAGGAAGAGGTTAAATCGATCCACACAGAGTTGAAGAATGAATTAAATGCCCTCAGGGAAGATTTTTTCAGTGAGTCGGAGGAGGATCTGAGAGCAGAGATGGCGTATATTCTCCCTTCTGTGGAGATGCTGTGTGAATTAGTGAAAAGTTTTGCTGCCATGTATCAGGAGGAGAAAAGGGACAGAAATATGATGGACTATTCTGATCTGGAGCATTGTGCACTTAAGCTGCTGGTGAATTTTTATAGGAATGAAGACGGCAGTATGGGGATTGAACCAACATCTGTAGCCAATGAGCTGAGTGAATTTTATGAAGAAGTGGTCTGTGATGAATATCAGGACAGCAATCAGGTGCAGGAGATGATTATGAATGTGCTGTCTGGAGAGCGCTTCGGTCATTTTAACCGCTTTATGGTGGGAGATGTAAAACAGAGCATTTATCGTTTCAGAATGGCAGATGCGGCTATTTTCATGGAGAAATATAACAGGTTTTCTTCTTTTAGAGAGAATGGCAGTCAAGCGAGGATTGATCTGCATCAGAATTTCAGAAGTCGGGCCTATGTTCTCGAAAGCATTAATTTCTTCTTCAGACAGATGATGACTCGTGAAATGGGAGGTATTGTCTACGATGATAAAGCAGCCCTGAATCCGGGAATGGTTTATCCCGATGCGGAAGGGTATCATGTTGCCTGCAGAACAGAGTTCCTGCTGATTGCACCTGACGAACAGATGTCAGATGAAGAAGAGGCAGAATTGTCTGCCGTCGAAATTGAAGCGAAAGCTGTGGCGGTTAAAATACATGAACTGACTGATCCTGTTCATGGTGTAGATATCTATGATGGTAATCTGGGTTGTTACAGGAGGGCAGGATATAAAGATATTGTTATTCTTTTAAGAACTGTGTCCGGATGGGCTGAAACTTTTGTGGAGATCATGGGACAGGAGAATATTCCTGTGTCTGCAGAGTTGTCAGAGGGTTTTTTTGATACACTGGAAATCAGAACTATGACAGAATTCCTGTCGGTGGTGGATAATCCGGGTCAGGATATACCTTTGACGGCTGTGTTGAAATCTCCGATTGTCGGAATGTCATCAGAGGAACTGGCAATGATACGCAGCAGCAGCCCGGAGGGAAGTTTATATTCCGCCTGTTTGTGCTGCCGGGAGAATATTCCAGGATATGAGAAGCTGGAAACTTTTTTGAACTTGCTGTCTGATATACGTGAAGCTGCCGGTTATATGGAACTTTACGAATTGATTCAATATATCTATGATAAAACTGGTTATTATGACTATGCGCAGGCTTTGCCGGGTGGACAGCGAAGAAGAGCCAATCTTGATCTGCTGACAGAGCGTGCAGTCAGTTATGCGTCCGGAAGTTACAGCGGTCTGTTTAACTTCGTTCGGTACATTGAGCAGCTGAAGAATAATAATATTGATTTTGGTGAGGCTGCAATACCAGAAGATGGCAAGGGACGTGTAAATATTATCAGTGTTCATAAAAGCAAAGGCCTTGAATACCCCATTGTGATTCTTGCGGGTATGGGTAAAAAAATTAATTTTCAGGATGCATCGGGCAATCTGGTGATTCATCCGGAATATGGTATAGGTCTGGATGCAGTGAACCTTCAGAATCGAAAAAAGAAAGTTTCTGTCTATAAAAAGTTTATTTCGAAACAGATCATCAGAGATACATTGGCAGAGGAATTAAGGATTTTGTATGTAGCCATGACCCGTGCGAAAGAGAAGCTGATCATGACAGGAATGCTGAATGGAAGGAAAACAGATGATCAGCTGAAAACATGGTACAGGGCCTCGTCAGAACCCGGGGAAGTACTGCCGGACTGGGCGCTGACGGGAGCAAGATCTTATCTGGATTGGCTCATGCCATGTTTGATGAAAACAGATGCTATGGAATTTTTAATGAAAAGAAGAAATCTGCCATTTACTCATCGTGAAGATGAAAAAAGAGGTCTGTTTATAGTTCGTGCAGTGGATATTCGATCGCTTCTTGGTCGCGAAGTGAAGCGAACTATGAAGAAGCAATATTATGAAGAAGAATTGCTTCTGCGAAAAGTTTCTTCAGGAAAAGCAGAGTTATCGGCTGTTGGAGAACTGCTTCAGCAGGATGGCAGCTGGCAGTATCCGGGGCAGGCACTTTTATCTGTAAGAGGAAAATACACTGTATCTGAGCTGAAAAAAGATCAGCAGGATGAAGGGGAAATTTTATTCGGTTTTGATAGAGGGACAATGTCGGAGCATTTTGAGGATTCGGAGGAAATGCCGGATTTTATGAAAGAATCTGAAGATATAGAAGAGTGCACAGAGGAAGTGATGCCTGTAGGAGGAGCGTTTCGGGGAACCGCTTATCATCGCGTACTGGAGTTGCTGGATTTTGGCAGTTGTCCTGAAAGTATCAGTATTGGCTGGCTCAGGGAACAGCTGTTGTCCATGGTAGACAGCAGAAGGCTTTCAAAGGCACAGTATGACAGAATCAATCTTGCTGATATATGTGACCTTGTTTGTTCGGATCTTGGCAGAAGAATGGAGACTGCAGACAGAAAACACCTGCTGAAACGGGAAGTTCAGTTTATAATGGGCGTACCTGTGTCAATGATATATCCTGAACTGCAAAACAACGAACGGGTTGTTATACAGGGTATTATTGATGCTTATTTCGAAGAAAATGGTAAACTGATACTGATAGATTATAAAACGGATCGTGTTCCAAAGGAAGGTGGAGCTGATATTCTGAGACAGCGTTACAGCCGTCAGCTGGATTATTATCAGTATGCTTTGGAGCAGATGACAGGCAAAAAAGTGGCAGAGCGACTCATATATTCTTTTGCTTTAAAAGAAACAATATTTGCCTGAAAGGGGTAAGTTTTGCATGAAAAATGCCAAAATTGGTCGTTTTTTTCTATATAAGTGGGGACTTAGTGCATAATAAGAGGGAGTTTTCTTGACTTTTTGGTAAAATAGATTACAATGGAGAAAAGAGATGAATGAAAGGAATCTTGATATGAGAAAACGTGAAGTTTTTACTTTTCTGATTGTAATCATGATCGGTATGATGCTTGGTGCCATTTATTTTGTCAATTTCTATTATGAGAAACCGGAGCATGTGGTAACTGAGGCTATGGATAGTGTGATTACGCAGGATGCAGACACAGCGGAGAAATATCTGGATTATTGGAAGCTGTATGGCGGTCATAGTGAAAAAAAGA